>JBBKXR010000145.1:0-50442 GCA_037969585.1 Verrucomicrobiales bacterium | reverse complement strand
CCGCTCCCGCCAGCGCGGCAACCTTCAGCGCCGGCTTTCTGCTCGCCCTGATTGCGCTGCTTGCCAGCAGGGGGCTCTGGCTGCGACGTGGCCGCCCCATCCTGGCGACGCTTTTGGTTTTCGCTGCCGTCGCGGCTAGGGCGGATGCGGTCCTGTGTTTGCCATTGCTCTGCTGGGCTTCGTTTCGCGGCCGCAGTTGGCGACGCTTCCGGACACTACCGACCTTTTGGCTGATGCTGATTGCGGCGGTGGCGGCACTCGCTCTCGGTCGCTGGTTGGTCACGGATCCGTCGACGACTTTCTACGGTGTCTTTTTTAAGCCGAAAATTTTCTGCGCCTATCTGATCTTCGGCCTGGGAGGCTGCGCTCTACTTTGGCTGGTTCAATTTGTCGCGATTTTCAGGGCGTCACAGCAACGATTTTATTGGCTCGGCGCCTTATTTCTCGCCCTGCCCATGATGTTCTACAGCTGGCAGTTGTTTTCGCCGCGACATCTGATGACGACTGCGCTAGCGGTTCTCGGCTGCGGGTTTATGTGGAAAGGCCGGGCGCTGTTCCGTTTTTGGCGAAACCGAGAGCCACGCGTCGTCCGTTACAGTGCCATTGCCGTGCTGGTGGCCTCAGTGTTGCCCCTGCTGATCGGAATTTATCTTCCGTTCACCGCAAAACCTCGGCCAGTCTTCACCCGCGCGACCGAGTTTCCGACCGCGGACGGCTTGTGGCCGATGGGCGCGACGCTGTCGTTTCTGAACCGATGGCGGCACGCCGACGAGGTGCCGGTCGATCACAATCAGCCGGTGTGGAAGGCAGCACTGGCGGCGGACTTCAGCGGCTGCGGACCTATCCGGCCCGTGTCGATCATGGCGTCCGATATGAACGCTTATCTAAGGTTGTCCGTTAGACTTCAATCAGGCGACTCACGAGTGATTCCGTGGAAGGCGATTGCCGATGGCAAAGTGCCGTGCGCGTTCATCGATCTTCGATCCCTGTGTGTCGCGGGTGGGGGAGTCATCCATCCGAATCGGGAGCGCTCGGCGCTGGCTCTGCTGACTGAAAATGGACTCGGCATGGAGCTGGTGTCACCACTTGAGCACGGCCAGGCGATCGTTCGAGTGTTCGCCAACGGCGAAGTCGATCCACGCATCGCCGAGTATCTGGCGGTGGCGGGGCTGTTTGCCGGCGATGAATTTAAGCCCGCGGGCGAGATTCTATCAGCCGTAGGCGAGAGCGCTTGGCTAGCTGGCGATCGAGACGGTGGAAAATCATTGGCCTTTTCGAGCCGAGCCGCGTTTTCGATCCGCGGTCGACCGGCAGAGCAGAAAGGCGACTGGTGGCTGCTGCATTTCTCCGCCGCGGACTTAGCTCAGATTGAAGATGTCAGCCTCGACAGCCGCGCCGGTTCCAACTTCTCAATCCGACGCTGGCTCGGCGTGCTGCCGGACTACATGTCACGGCGCGCCCTGAAAAAATGAGCGCACAAAATCGCGCAGCTCGCCGCAGATGAAGCGCGGCACGATGGACGCGTAGCGGGTAAACAGCCGACCCGGCTCGCGCATCAAGCGCCACGCCCACTCCATGCCGATATCCTGAATCGCGGGCGGGGCGGATTGGGTGAGACCGGCGTGAATGTCGAACGCGGCACCCACCGCGAAGATCAGCCGACCTGGCAGAGCCGCGGAAAGTTGC
Source organism: Verrucomicrobiales bacterium (assembly GCA_037969585.1). GTDB lineage: Bacteria > Verrucomicrobiota > Verrucomicrobiia > Verrucomicrobiales > DEV007 > JBBKXR01. Next base: position 48,756 of record JBBKXR010000145.1, on the reverse strand, counting down.
GCGGCGAGCCGTTCCTGCCTGGGCGTGCTCAGCCCTATCCAGATCAGCTGCGCCTGGCTGCGTTCGATCTCGGCGACCAAGTCGGCAAACTCTTCGCCGCTCAGCGCTCGGAACGGCGGCGTGTGGGTGCCGACGATTTCTGCATCGGCGAAATTTTCGGAGATTCTTTCGGCAACTCCTTCTCGGCCGCCACACAGAAAATGTCGCAGCCGTGTCGCAGTTGAATCGGGGCAGGGGACAGCCAACATCGCCTCCATAAAATCCGGACCGAACACCCGTCCGGCTCGAGTGGCAGCGCAGCGTCGGCGCACGCCCCACAGCACCGGCACGCCATCGGTAAAGTTGGCAGTCGCGGCGCCTAAAATGCCACGCAACTCGGCATCGTTTTGCGCAGAGACGACCCCGTGCGCACCGGTGAAGGAAAAGTAGCCGCCTTCACCCGATTCCGCTGCCCGGCAGATCGCATCGACCGCTTCACGCAATCCGACCGCAGCGATCGGCACGCCTTGAACGACGACGCTCGGGAATTCCAATGGATGCGCAGTCGACACGGATTCGGCGTTAGAGCATGGCGGCGTAAGCATTTTGCACATCCTGTGCGCAGCGGTCCCAGGAAAATTCGGCAGCGCGCGCCAGGCTGCGCTTTTCCAGATCTGCGCGTAGTTCGTCATCCGTGGCCAGCCGCAGCAAGGCATCGGCGATCGCCTCTTGATCGAGCGGATCGACCAGCAGTGCTGCATCGCCGACTACTTCGGGGAGGGACGTCGCCGTGGAACAGATCACCGCACTGCCGCACATCATCGCCTCCAGCGGCGGCAGGCCGAAGCCCTCGGCGAGTGATAAAAACACGAAGCCGAGCGAGTGCGAAATCATCGGCGCGATATCGCGATCGGAAAAGGCTCCGATGATTCGCAAGCGCCCAAAGATGCCGCACTCTTCAGCGAGCGCCTCGGCACGAACGCGCTCCGCCTCCGTGACATGGCCTGCTAGCACCAGATGCAGGTCGTCGCCCGCTGCCTGCTCCTTAGCCATCAACGAAAACGCCCGAATCATCGTCTCTATATTCTTGCGCGGCGCAAATGACGACAGCCCGAAAAAGTAGCGCCCACTGGTCGGCAGATCGTAGAGCTTTTTCACCCGTTCCAGCTCGGCAGGCTCGTTAGCTGGAAAGAAGTGCTCCGCATCCGCCGCCTGATGCACCCGATGCGTGCGGTCCTCGGAAATCTTGAGAAAATCAATCAGCCCATGGCGCACATCCTCCGAGATGCACAGAAAATCGGCACCCTGGCGCTCCGCCGTGCGCAACCGGACGCTCAGGGCCTCGCCGTCGCCACTCCACTGCGGAGACTGAATCGGTATCAAGTCGTGCACCGTGACCAGTGTGCGCAGCCCCGGAAAATCCGCCGCGTCAAAATCGATCAATATCTCGCGATGTAGCAACCGCGCCTCGCTCAGCGCAGTGCGCACCTCGCCGTCGTTCCGGATCCGGCGGCGCTGGTATTCGCCGAGCAGCTTGCGCACCGTTCGCGGCCACAGCGCCGGCCGCTGTTCTCCGTGATAGCGCTGACCGAGGTAATTCGTCGCCGCCACGTCGCTTCGGCTGGTCCGCTGATTCACCAACGCCGGTAGCTGATCAGGGAAATCCCGCGCCATCAACTGCGAGCACTCGATAGCATGATCGAGCGCCGTCGCTGCGATTTCAACATCGCCGTCACCGCCCAGCAAACGCGGCACCAGTTGCGAGGTCATTCGCGCCAGACCGTAGCTCTGCCCCGGCGGCAAATACCACAGCAATCCCAATTGGGAGACGTCGTAGAGAACGCGCGCACTCACCACGAAGCGCCCGCCCTACGGAAATAATTTTCATTGTTCAATTCCTTAAATATATTACATTTATTGAATTTCTGATATTCTTAATTTCAATGAGTGTTATTATCGTCACAGGATCCGCCGGATTGATCGGATCCGAGTCCGTCCGCCAGTTCCACGCTGACGGCCACGACATCGTCGGCATCGACAATGACATGCGCGCGCAATTTTTCGGTGCTGAAGCCTCGACCGCTGAAAAACGCGCCGAACTCGAATCGACCCTGCCGAACTACCGCCACGAAGCCATCGATATCCGCGACAGCGACGGTATCGACGCGCAATTCGCCAAATACGGACGCGACATTGCCGCCGTCATCCACACCGCCGCGCAACCCTCGCACGACTGGGCGGCGAAGGACCCACGGACCGACTTTGGAGTCAACGCACTGGGCACGATGAATCTGCTCGAAGCCTGTCGCCAGCACGCACCCGAAGCCGCCTTTATTTTCACCAGCACCAATAAGGTCTACGGCGACACGCCCAACGATCTGCCCCTGATCGAGACCGATACCCGCTGGGAAATCGACGCCGCCCATCCGTACGCGGACGGCATCGATGAAACCATGAGCATCGACCAGACCAAGCACTCAGTTTTCGGTGCCAGCAAGGTCGCCGCCGACGTCATGGTGCAGGAATACGGACGCTATTTCGGCATGAACACCGGTGTGTTTCGCGGCGGCTGTCTGACCGGACCCGCCCACGCCGGCGCGGAGCTGCACGGCTTTCTCAGCTACTTAATGCGCTGCACCGTCGAAGGCCGCGACTATCGCGTGTTCGGTTACGGCGGCAAGCAGGTGCGCGACAACATTCACAGCGCCGATCTGGTCAGCGCCTTCGGTGAGTTCGTCAACGCCCCGCGTCAGGGAGAAGTTTACAATATCGGCGGCAGTCGTCACTCGCACTGCTCGATGCGTGAAGCCATCGCCCTGTGCGAAGAGATTTCCGGTCGCGAATTGCAGCGCGAGTACGTCGAAGACAATCGCATCGGCGATCACATCTGGTGGGTCAGCGACGTGCGCAAATTCCAAAGTCACTACCCCGCGTGGAGCTACCGCTACGACCTGCGCGGCATCCTCGAGGAGATCCACGCCGCCTGCCTGGGAAAGTCTGAAGCCATCTCCGCCACATGAGCACTTCGCCCGCAATGCTACCCACCCGCGACGTCATCGGCACCGAGTGTGCGCTGACGTCGTATGCCGAATTGACGGACTTTCTCAAGCACGCCTGTGAGGATCGCAGCCGCCGTCTGACCATCGATTTCACCAACACGCAGATCGCCGCCATGCGCCGCGATGACCCCGGTTTTGCCGAAGTCACCCGTGTTTTCGATCATTTCGTGCCGGACAGTCAGGTACTGGCAATGGCCATGCACTGGCTGGGTGGAAAAAATCGCAAAGCCAGCAGCCGCGTTTACGGCCCGACCTTTCTGCGCGAGTGCGTGCTCAACTCGCCACGGCCACTGACCCACTATTTCCTCGGCGGCTCCGAAGATTGCCTGGCAAAACTCAGCGCCAATCTACTCGCGCAAAATGCCGACCTCGACATCGTCGGCAACCATCACGGTTACTTCGGCATCGATGACGAATCCGCCGTCGTCGAAGAAATCAATCGTCTCTCACCCGATTTCATCTGGGTTGGCCTCGGCACGCCACTGCAACAACAGTGGATCAGTCGCAACGCCAACGCCATCAACCACGGCATGATCTGCGCCGTCGGTTTTGCCTTCGACGTTAACGCCGGAACAAAACGCGACGCACCTCTGTGGATGCAAAAATCCGGCCTCGGCTGGTTTTATCGACTGTGCTCTGAACCCGGCCGCCTCTGGAGACGCTACCTGCACTGGAACTCACGCTTCCTTTGGCTCTACTCGCAGCAGTGGATCGCCACGCTGCTCGGTCACCGTCATGCCTGAGGGCACCTTCGGAAACCCTACGACGGATGATCGTATAGAATTTTAGTAACAATCAGCGGCTTCACCGAACCGATAGAGAACCGTCCCTGCGGGCTGTGGCCCTTTTCCCGTTTGGCGGCGTTGCTCGTCGGTCGTGGAGCCCTTTCCACTTCCTAATCGCGCCTTGCCAAACGAAACAATGACCACAGTCCTCCATCGCCCGGTTTCCGGAGGTGCCCTCGGCAAAAAATCGCAGCGCATCGCCCTCCGTCTGAGCGGATGGCTACTCATCGCCGGGCTGATCGTGTCGAGCATGATCGGTGTCGGCACCGACATGACCTGGCAATGGCCGGGCTACCTCTTAATTGGAGCCGCCGCCCTGTGCGCCGTCTTCGCCGGAGGCTGGCGACAGCCAAAACTGGACAATCAACCGTCCCGCACACTGCCCAACGCCTGCCTGATCGCCGCCGCGATGCTGTGCACCTACGTCGTCGCGCGTGCGCTCACTTCCCCCGTGGCCTACTTCGGACGCGAGGATGCCGTGCTGGCCGTCGCCTGGTTCATTGTCTACGCCCTCACTGCCTCAGTGATGACTTCTCTCCGTCAGCGGATTGCCTTGGTCAAAACCCTGACGCTGATCCTCGGCATCAATCTCGCCGTCGGCTTTTACCAATTTTCCGGCCACCCGGAATTCGGCCTGCTGCGCAGCTCCGCCAACCAATACGCCGAACGCATCGGCGGCGCCTTCGTCAATCCCAACCACCTCGCCGCCCTGCTCGCCGCAGGCGTACCGCTGCTCGCCAGCCTGTTGATCTTCGGTCGCGGACGCCCCGTCTACCGATTCCTGTTCGCCTTCGTCGCCATCATGGCCGCCATCGGCATCGGCCTGACCCGCAGCCGCGGTGGCCTGTTTGCACTCGGCGGTGGACTAATCGTCTTTGCCGCCATCGGGCTGCCACTCGCATGGCTTTTCTGGGGCCGTCGACTACGCGGCAACGCCGGCTTGAGTATCCCGCTGACTGCCTTCGGACTGATCGCCGTGGTCGTCGTCGGACTGTTCTACGCCAACGGCCAGGCCCTGCAGCAACGCTTTGGAGCCAACGCATTTAAAATCGAAGCCAACCGCCAGCTGTTCTGGGAAGGCGCGCTCCACCAACACGCCGACGCACAGTCACCGTCGCTCGGCGCCGGCAGTCGCGCCTTTCGCTACGAAGGCCGCCGACTGCGTTCCGCAAAAACTCACCCCTCAGTCGCTGAGGCCGAGTTTGTCCACAACGACTGGCTGCAAATGCTCGCAGACTACGGTTGGATCGGCATCGGTCTGCTGTCCGGCGTAGTCCTCATACACGGCGGGCACGCCCTGCAATTCGTCTGCCACGACTTCCGCACCCGCTTTCACCGCAGCGGCATGGGGCAAAATAATCAACTCGCTCTGACTCTCGGGGCCGCCGCCGGACTGGCCGCGCTCGGCGCGCATGCCCTGTTCGATTTTCACCTGCACAGTCCCGCCGTCGCCCTCTGGTCGGCTATGTTGTTTGGCCTTCTGGCCACTCCACGCCCCGAAGGCGACCCAATCAAAACCCGCCGCAGCCGTTCGAGCAGCACGCGCACTCACAACGCCCCGCGATCGCCCCGGCAATCGCGCCGAGCTCCGATTCCACCCCCGGCAGCGGAGGCATCACCACGCGGAACTTTCGGCATCGCCGCACCGACTCGACTGCTGGCCTCGTTCGGCGGAGTCGCATTGCTCATCGCCGGCACATTTTTTGCCCGCAGCGAATGGCATTTCGAAAAGGCCCGGCTCGCTTACCTCGGCCAGGGCAGTCACATCGATACCCTGACGCCGCTCGCCCACCTGCTTGAAGCGCGCCGACTCGATCCGCAAAACCCTTTCATCCACAGCCTCAGTGGTCACGCCCATTTGCTCGCCGCGCACAGCGAAGCCGACGGCGCCCTGCCACTGCCGGTGCGCACCGCCTATCTGAAGCGGGCTGGCCGGCATCTCTCCGATGCCCTGTCACTTTACCCGCAAGACATCAACGCGATGATGGGCCTCGCTCAGGTCTACGACGCGCTCAACCAGCACGATGACGCGCTCGAAGTCCTCGAAAATGCCCGGCTGTGGGCGCCGCTCTACGGTAACATCGCACAGATGCAGGCCGAGCAACTGCACCTGCTCGGTCGCCTCAGCGAAGCCGAAGAGGCCTACACCGTCGCCCGCCACGCACGCGCTTTCGGCAACTCGAAGGCAGCCATGCGCGGGCTCGCTTTGCTGAAAGCCGAGCGCGAGGGCGAGTTCGCCCCGATGATCAATTCGGCGGATACGGCTGCGGCGGCAGAAAATCCGACCGCACCGGCAGGGCTTGCGCACGAATAGAATGAGGTTCTCTGAAGCGTAAGGCTTAAGAAACATAGCAGTCATCGCGGATCTGGGGATCTGGAGCATTCCCCAAAGGAATTAAATTCCGACGTCGACCCGTCAAACCCAGTATTTCCAAGCATCCTGAAGTTATTTCCCAATCGGTTTCCGGGTAAATAATAACTAGCAAAACTGTTGCCTAAGTATTTCCGGTCTAGAAATTTCATGGGTAAACTCTGTCCAACTGGTCACTACTGGCCACTCGGCAGACATTTTCGCTGGCGTTAGGGGATAGTTTCGTTAAGTCTGCGGAACCATGTCACCGGAGATGAAACTTTTCAGCGGATCAGCGCACACAGTCCTAGCCGACGAGATCGCGACTTACCTGCACACCAAGCGCTCGGATGCCGAGGTGACCACCTTTCCCGATGGCGAGACGTTCGTCAAAATCAACGAGAACATCCGCGGTCGCGACGTCTACATCGTTCAGCCGACCTGTCCGCCGACCAATCAGAATCTGATGGAGTTGTTGATCATGGTCGACGCCGCCCGCAGGGCCAGTGCCGAGCGCATCACCGCCGTGATTCCTTTCTTTGGATACGCCCGCCAGGATCGCAAAGATCAGCCGCGCGTGCCCATCACCGCCAAGCTGGTCGCCAATCTGATGACCGCCGCCGGCATTCATCGCGTGCTCACCGTCGATCTCCACGCCGGTCAGATTCAGGGCTTTTTCGATATCCCCGTCGATCATCTCTACGCCGCGCCGGTGCTGATCAAATACCTCAAGATGAAGGGCCTGAGCGAAAATCTCGTCGTCGTCTCTCCCGATGTCGGCGGCGTAAAAATGGCACGCGCCTATTCCGAAGCCCTCGGCGCCCCGCTGGCGATTGTCGCCAAACACCGTGTCAGTGCCACCGAAGTCGAGGCCGAGTACGTCATCGGCGACGTCGAAGGCAAGAATGTCCTGCTGGTCGACGACATCACTGAAACCGCCGGCACGCTGACCGCAGCGGCGAAAATCCTCAAACAGAAAGGCGCCAAATCGATATTTGCCGGTGTTACCCACGCCGTGCTCGGTGAGATGGGCAACAAGCGCATCAACGATTCCGCTATCGAAGAATTGCTCTGCACCAACTCTACGCCGTACGCTTCCGGACCAAAAGTCACCACCCTGAGCATCGCCGAATTGCTCGGTGAAGGCATCCGCCGAATTCACCACGATGAGTCGGTAACATCTCTTTTTGACATTTCCTAGGTGGACGCGTAGTTTTCGCGCCCTTCAAGGGACGGAGTCGGAATCGAAGCGCCCTGCGGCGTGTCACCCGACAACTCGCAGCCAGTCTCGGCAAACGGGTGAACGACCCTTGATTTTCAGCAAGTTACGTCAATTTTCTTTCCAACCTTTTTAAGTCATGTCCAGCCACGTCAAACTCCAAGCGAAGAAGCGCGAAGCCGCCGGTGGCGGTGCCGCCAAACGTCTGCGCCGTGACGGAACCGTTCCGGCCGTTATTTACGGGGCGACTCAAGACAATTACAGCATTCAGATCGATGCCCGTGAATTCGGCGCGCTGCTGAAGAAAACCAGCGCGGAAAACTTTCTGGTCGACCTGCAAATCGAAGGCGCCAAGGAGAAAACCAAGCTGGCCATGGTCCAGGACATGCAGCAGCACCCGATTACCGGTGACATTCTTCACGTCGATTTCCACGCCGTTAACGAGAATCAGCCGATCACCGCCACCGTGCCGATCGAACTCATCGGTGAGGCCGAGGGTGTTAAAGAAGGCGGTCTGCTGGATCATCAGCTGCACTCGATCGAAGTTCACTGTTTGCCATCCGCGCTGCCCGACGGCTTCCAGGCGGACGTCTCCCACCTCGCCATCGGTGACGCGCTGCACGTAAGTGACCTCGTGGTTCCCGAGGGTGTTGAGTTCACCCTCGACGGCGAAAACGTCATCGCCATCATCGCCGAGCCGCGCCTCGTCGAAGAAGAAGAGGAAGATGCCGCCGCCGTTGTCGACGGCGAGCCCGAAGTCATCGGCGAGAAAGCCGACGACGAAGACGACGAGAAGTCCGACGACTGATCCGTTTAGTCTGTTCAGCTCAACAATTTCGCAAAACGCGGACCCGCCAGTCGGGTCCGCGTTTTTTTGTGGGTGACGTATGCAGCACCGCCGGCGTAGCCAAGATTCATCTTTCCGCCAACAAACATAAATGGATCAGGGGTTTTTCCCGATGGAGACATTTTGTTGTAAAAATTGCCTGCCATAATTTTCAATCACTGGCACTAACAGAAAAGCCAAGAACATCGGCGCATCAAGCGAGAGCGGAAAACCGCCACCAACCAACAGCGGACAAGGCACCGCAAAGAATCACAAACCCATATGTTTCAGCACCGGACAAGGGGCACTCGACGGGCTGTCAACGCAGCGCTCATGGAGACGGTGCAGAAGCTTTTTCATCTGACGCATTGCTTTTAGCTTCACTTCGAGATCAAAAAGCTTTTCTTCGACAACCTTCTGAACACAGCCGCATGATTTCGGTTCGTCGGAATCTAACCCGATCAGTTCCCGAATCTCTCGCAGAGTAAAACCGACCTCCTTGGCTTGGCAGATAAATCGCAGCCGCTCAAGAGCATCGTGATCATACTCCCGATATCCGGAGGCGCTGCGCATTGGCTCAGCGAGCAGCTCTTCGCGTTCATAATAGCGCACAGTCTGCGGATTAACTCCCACAGCTTTAGCAAGTTCCGAAACTTTCATATCCCTGAAAAAATGAGCTGTCCTTATACTATACTATAAGGTGTAAGGTGCAAGCATGACAGTTAATAAAGAACACTGGAAATGCCCATCTTGTGGCGAAACCGGAAGGTCCGTGAGCGGGATGACGCTCTCAGCACACCTAACTGACATGGCCAAAGAGCGATTGAAATCGAACGGAGGATTCGCATTTTGTGCAAACGATCAATGCAGCGTTAGCTATTTTGGATCCCACATATTTTTTGCAAAAGATTGCCGACACCTCATTTTTCAAAAGAGCTCCGATCCGCAACGGCTCGTTTGCTACTGTTTTAAGCACTCGGTTGCGGAGATCCAAGACGAGATTCGGAACACCGGGGCAACGACTGTTTTACCTTCCATTCGGAACAGATGCAGAAAGGGTCTTGATGAATGCGAACGAAACAATCCCCAAGGTTCGTGTTGTCTTGGCAACGTGACACGGGTCGTCAAGGGTGCCCAATCGTCAGGCAAAATAGCTGACGCAGAATGTAAGGATGCTTCATGCTGCACGACGACCGAGAAATCGTGATGAGAAACAAATCTTTAAGTAGGGTAATTGGAGGGGCGACGTTGACCGCCGTCTTCTCGTCTGCTTGCTGCTGGTTACCGGTGCTCCTTCTCACTTTCGGCGCGTCGTCAGCAGGTATCGGGGGATTCTTCGAATCCTACCGCCCACATCTTCTCGTAGCGACGGCACTGCTTCTCGGAAGCGCCTTCTACATTGTTTATTTCAGGCAGGGCCCCTGTTGCCAGGGCGAGGCGTGCGCTACACCAACCTCAACCTCTCGTCGATTGACGAAAACCCTGCTTTGGATCACCACTGCCTTCGTATTCGGATTCGCCCTGTTCCCAACCTACGTTGCCACACTTCTCGGCAATCAGGATTCGAGACCGGGTCTCGTTGAGAAAAGTAGCCTCACAAAGCTCGCTGTCGAAGTTGATGGAATGACTTGCGAAGCTTGCGCTATTCATACTCAAGCTAATCTCCGTTCACTCCAAGGTGTCCGATCAGCAACCGTGAGTTATGACGACCAGCGTGCGACCGTTTTCGTTGATCATAGTGTTACCGAAGACGAAATACGCCAATCGATCGAAGCCGCCGGCAACCGGGTGCGAACCATCAAAACAACCGCAGATGCAAAACACCCGAAAAAGGAATAGGCATAGTGATCAGGCGCACTATTAACAATATCAGGGATACCGTAAGCATTATTCAGCATCGAATGCTGGCGGCTATCTCACTCCCTAGCAACAAGCGTTGCCAGGTGAAGGCCCCGCCGCGGAACCTATTTTACCCCTTCGGCGCCCACACCATAACATCATCTATATCCACACCATCGCCGACAGCGCGGAACACCAGCGTCGGCTTGCGCACACCGAAGGTCGGATGATCGGCATGTAGCGGGGCGGGAGCGTCTCCAGCGTCGGCCTCGATCGCCGCCTTAACCGTGGTGCCCCAAGTGGTGACGCGCAGAGTGAACCATTGATCGCTGGCAAAGGCGTGATCAGCGCTATCGAGGACTTCGTTGGGGTCTTCTTTGGGGCGGTTTTTGTCGACGTGTTTGAGGATTTTCCACTTCTCCGGCTCGATGACTATCGAGAACAGATGACCCTTCTTGTCGAGTTCTCCGCGCTTGGGATCGAAGCCGAAATGGAACGCTTTGACGTCGTCGGTGAGGCGGAATTTCAACTGGTACACGGCATTGCCGGTTTCCACCAGGCGACGTGCGGCGGCGGAGTGTTTGTCAGCGGGATTCTCGGCGGCGTGAAGCATGCCATCGGTGACCGTCCAGGCGCCAGTCTGCACCGACCAGCCTTTAGCGAGCTTGGCTCCTTCGAAGCTTTCATCGATGAGAACTTCGCTGTTTTCCGGCGGATCAAAAGCATACGCAAGGCTGCCGCCAAGCGAGGTGACAGCAATGATGGCGGTGACGAGGGCAGTGCGAGTTACGTATTTCATAGCGCGGTAGGTAAGGCAACGTCCGTCTGGCCGATGTGGTGCCGTCATTTTGAATTTTCGACGGGCTTTGCCCGAGCACGAAGTCGATTCAATATTGCCCATTTTGTCTCTGCACCGCAACTGCGGAACCGCGGAACTCCGCTACGCACGCCAGTTCGCTGACCACGCATCGCGAAACACTCGCCAGAAGTTGGCGAAACTGCGTGAAGCTTCGCGCCCGATCGAGCGCAGCAGCTCGACGAAGTACATTTTGCCGACATCATAATGGGTCGCGCGCATGTCGCGAGGTCCGCGGAATTTTCCCCAGAGGACGATGCGCATCATCGGGAAGAAGGTGAACGACCCCAAGCCGTTGCGTTTCTGATCGGCGATGCGGAACTGCGGCGGAATCCAGTCAGCCTTGGCGAGCAATTCGAACAGCGCGTCGACCGCTGCGTCGTCGTCGAGTTCGCCCGAATCGAAGCGGCGCATGACGGCGTAGCCATCCTCGATAAATTGTTTCACCCGCGGATGCCCGTGACCGAGCACGCGACGATAGATCGGGTCATCGATCTCGCGCAGCACTTCGTCCGTCGGGCTACCGAGGTATTTCAAATACACGCGAACTAGACCGAGCGATGCCTGATAGTTGCACGACGCCCAGATACGAAACCAGGCATTGAAAACGCGCGACGACTTGAAACTCAGGTAGGCGCCGTGAACGACAAGGTCGACCGTTTCGAGATTCGAATTCGCCGACGCTGCCATCATCTCCGCCTTCTCCGCAGGCAAAATACCATCACTCGATGCGTGGAGCAGCGCATCGGCAGCGTCGTGAATCCCCGCCAACGTCGCGACCAGGCCGCTGGAAAAGAGGGGATCGATGAAACTCGCCGCATGCGGCATGACCATCCAACGATCCCCAGCCAGCGCGTCCGAGCGATACTGAATGCGCCCGGTCTTCACCCAGGTCCGAACACTCCGCGCATGTTCGAATTGCCGCTGCACCACCGGAAAGCGTTCGGCGAATTGGCGGAACTCCTCCTCCGCAGGCAGATCGTTGTCGGGGTAATAGCGACGATCAAGCGTCAGTCCGACGCTGCACTGTGGATTGACTGCGTTGGAATGATTGTTAAACGGGATCACCCAAAACCAACCATGATCGAAGGTGTGATGCAGCGTCCCCTGATCCGGTGGACTCGAAAAACGCAGGCGTTCACCAAGCGCATCCTGAAGAGGCTGCACGCCGACCATGTGCGTGAAAATCGAACGGCTGTTGGTTTCGAAACCGGGATCGTCACGGCGCTGCGCCAATTTTTGGGACACCGGCGAGCGGCCTCCGGACGCGTCGACCACGAACTTGGCCCGCACCAGTCCGCCGCTGGTTTGTAGGTGAACCTCGTCGGCAGAAATGTCGAAATCTTCGACCGACGTACGCTCCCGGTACTCGGCTCCGTATTTGATCGCGACGTGAGTCAGCCACTCGTCGAGATCAGCGCGATAGAGATGCGAATCCGGACCGAGCGGATAAGTCATCGTTTGAAATTGCCTGAACGAATCCTGATCGCTCTCAACACCATCCCGTTGACTGAAAAAAGTGAAGTTGCGCTTGATGCCGCTGCGCGGACCGATGTGATGACGAACCAGTTGGAAGTTGCTCATCATCGCCAACTCAGGAACATCATAAGTTGCGGCGAGCATCTTCGCCCGGAAGGCAAATTCCGGGACGACCGACTCGCCAATCGCGAACCGGGGATGCACGCCCCGTTCGATCAGAGCAACGGTCTTTCCGCTGCGGGCGAGAATCGCCGCGAGGATCGAGCCGCCGATTCCCGATCCAACGATAGCGACATCGTAGACCTTAGGCGTCTTTGAGCTTGATTCTAAATCTGTCGTCGGAGTCTCCGTTCCTGGGGACAGCATAGTGGTTTCAGCCATAAAGGAGGGTGAGTCGCGCAGGGAAGACTTTGGGCCACGAACAGCCGCAAGAGACTAACACCTCAAGCGGTGCGAATTGGAGTCCCGCGTTCACGCATGCGTCCGGACTGTGCCGCTATGCCAAAGAGCTACCGACCAGTATTGCTCGGTGGCAGGAAAGTCGGCGGCTGACCGATCAGTGCGAGTCCACCGATAACGAAGAACGCCAGATAGTCGGAAAGCGGGGCACCGGTAAACGCAAGCACTAAGCCGAAAATCGCGGCCGATTCCGACAGGGCCAGCGACACGATGTAGCTGGCAAACGCCTTCTGAACAACCGCCGGATTGGGATTTTCGACGAGGCGCCTGGTGACGAACAACCGGATGCCGAAGCTGATGACAATGGAAACTATGGCGACCCCCAACAGGATATTGCGCAGCATCAGCCAGCTGCCTTCTTTGCCGGGTTCAGGCGGCGAGACTTGCAGGACAACGACGTAAATAATGACGGCGTTGAGCAACGCCCCCCAGAGGATCCACCAGGTGATCTTTGGCGGAATAAGTGGAGCAGGCGAGGAGTCGTTCATCGGACGGACCTTCAAATACTTAGATCAATTCCGCAATCGCCTTGCCGCCCTCGGTCACGATCGGTCGGGGTCGCCCCTGAGCGTCTGTCCAAAATGCATGAGGATCGATGCCGAGATGATGAAACACGGTCGCCGCCAGATCCGACGGGCCGACGATTCGGCTGGAGATGTCGTAGCCGCGTCGGTCTGTGCTTCCGATCACTTGGCCGTGGCGCAGCCCACCACCAGCCATAACCATCGACATGACCCGCGGCCAGTGATCTCGCCCGGCGTCTTTGTTGATCACCGGAGCGCGACCGAATTCACCCATCATCAGCACCAGCGTGCTATCGAGTAATCCACGCTGCTCGAGATCGGTAACGATGGCATTAAGCGTGCGGTCGACGCTCGGTAGAAGTGGCTTCAGACCTTTCTCGATGCCGCCCCATTGTACTTTGTCGCCATGATGATCAAAGTAACCCCAGGCGCCGCTGACGACAGTAAAGGTGACACCGGCTTCGACGAGGCGTCGCGCCATCAGCGCTTTCTCACCGATGCTGTCCCGTCCATAAAAATCGCGCATTTTGTCAGTCTCTTCATCGAGCTTAAAGGCGCGTTGAGCGCGACCTGACATGAGCACATCGAACGCTTGGTGCGTGAATTCATCCGCCGCCGCGACCTGCTCGCTGCTATCGATCTTGCGCTTCAAGCCGTCGAGCCCCTCCAGCAAGGATCTGCGATCGCCGATGCGATCGATGTTGAGTCCGTCGACCATCTTCAGACGGCCAGCGAGTTCTTTGCCGTTGGCGGGATGAAATGCGTGATCCATGCTGCCGCCACCCCAGATGTCGGCCGCCCATGAATCCGCCAGCCCGACGAACGGTGGCATACCGGGTGCATTGGCACCGCGAAACTTAGCCGCGATCGATCCCATTGATGGCCAGCCGCCGCCATCTTTACCATCGTTAGTCCGCTGTGCCAGAGGGTTGCCAGCTTGCAGAGTGATCGGCGTGTGATTGCTGGCAGTGCAGTCGACGGACCGAATCAGTGTCAGCTTGTCCATCAATTTTGCGGTCAACGGCAGATGCTCGCAAACACGCACACCGGGCAGGGCGGTAGGGATACTTTCAAACGGTCCGCGAATCTCACGCGGCGCGTCGGGCTTGGGATCCCACATGTCGATCTGGCTGGGACCACCAGACAGCCAGAACATGATGACACTGGTCGGGCGTTTCGATGACTCGCCCGGGGCAGTCGCTGCCAGCGATTGGCTTTTTAACACCGCCGGAACCGATAGACCGGCGAGTCCACCCAGCCCCGTCTGAAGAAATCCACGCCGCGTCGAACCGACACGAATGACGTCGCCGGCGGAGGGCCCGAACAAAGGAGAGATGCCGCTATCAGCGTGTTCGACCGGTTTGCATTGCGAAGCCATGAAGCATTACAATCTCAACTGCTCGGGCAATCGGCAATGGCTTATTCAAGTTAGCGCTGCGCGACACCTAACGCAGACCAGCACCGCCAGTACCAGGGTCGCATCACCTCGATCGCTAACATTGATTATTAATGATTTTCCGGTAAATATAATTGTTGCGGTGGCGATCAGCTGCGCCCATTTTGTTGGCCTGAGCCCATATTCCGTTCCATGCCTAAGCGCCTACTACGACTTCACACCGAATCATTTTATCATGTGATATCCCGTACGACCGACCGTCAGAGGTCGATGGGTGAAGTTGAGAAGCGGCATTTCCACGATTTGATGCGCCGACTTGAGCAGTTCTCGGGCGTCCAGGTCGTGACTTATTGCTTGATGGACAATCACTTTCATCTGCTGGTGCGGGTGCCGCAATGCGACACGCAAGTATCGCTGACGGAGGCTCGACTCAGGGAGTTGCTGCCACTGATCTATCGGCGACGGGAATTGAAAAATGCTGTGCTTGAGCTCGATCGTGCCGCGCAGGATGCTACGGGGAAGTGGTTGCCGGAGATTATTGACCGCTATCAAGCTCGACGCTTTTCGCTATCGGTATTTCTCAAGGAACTGAAGCAGCGTTACACGCGCTGGCATAATCGGCGGCATCATCGAGTCGGCACGCTCTGGGAAAACCGCTTTCGCAGTGTGCTCGTTCAAGGTGACGAGACAGCGCTGCTGACAATCGCTGCGTATATCGATCTGAATCCAGTGCGTGCGGGAATGGTTGACGACCCGAAGGACTATCACTGGAGCGGCTATGCGGAAGCTGTCGCTGGAAAAAAGCCTGCCCGCGACGGGCTTGGGGCGATACTGGATCATACCTCGTTCGGTAAAAATCGGTCTGGCTCTTGGCGGTCGACTGCCCCTCGCTACCGGTTGCTGTTGTATGGGCACGGTGAGGAGCGGCCGGTTGACGCGAAGTCTGGTAAGAGCGGGCGTTTAGGTATGAGTCGAGCCGAGGTGATCAAAGTCGTTGAAAGCGGAGGCGAATTGGAACTGAGCAAGATTTTGCGATGCAAAATACGATACCTGACCGACGGCATGGCGGTCGGCAGCAGTGAGTTCTTACAGGAGGTGTTCGAAGAAAATCGCAGCCGGTTTAGTGATGCACGTCAAACTGCAGGCCGAACTATGAAAGGCTCAAGCTGGAACGGGCTGCAGACTCTTCGGGGATTGCAACACAAGGTATTTGGTTGAACACTCAAACTTCTCACCTTTCCCCGGGTAACCCCATTGCTGTCAGCGAGCTTGAGGGGGGCGATCCGACGAGCGCGGTCGAAGTCGCTTGTGTTGCCAGCTAGCGCGCCACCTTCTCCGCCCACATCGAGTTGATCGCTTTGAGGGTTTCCTCGACCAGGAAATCGCCGCCTTTCGGGCCGACTTGGCAACTGTTGACGATGGCGCTGTAGCCGCCGCCAGCTTCGGCCTCTTCGGTGGCGAGGTAGGAACCGGGACCACTGAGTTGCACGACGAAAGTTTGCAGAGCCTTGCTGCGGCCTTTCATGCGAATGCCGTACTCGGTATAGAGCTCGAAGCGGTTTGTACAGATGGCAATGTCGCCGAGACGCAGAGCGTGCATTTCCATCGGCAGGATCGTATCGTTCGCCTGGGCGGCGAATCGATCGACGGTTTTCTGGTGCCAGACCCATTTCATCGCTCCGTCGGCGCCGGTCTTCACCGATGCGGCGCGAAGTTTTTCAATCTCGCTTTCGGCTTGTTTCGCTTCGGCTTCGGTGACCATTCGTTTGGGCAAATCGAGATCCGCTACGCGATGCTCGAGCGGCGGATCTTCGTGGCGATCGTCTTTCGCCGCGAGCCAAGCTTCGTCAACGGCGGCAACGATCCGTCGGGAAATTTCCTGCAAGCGAGTCAGGCCACGCGCTTTGAGCATGCGCTCTTCGGAGGCCTTGCGCAGCATCAGGTGCGGCGACTGATCACCGGCCGCGCCCACCCAGGTGAGGACGACGAGATCCTTACCGAATTTTTCCTCGAGCGCGGTGCGAGTCTCGTGCCAGAAATCGGCGTTAACCGCCCCGCGGCTTTCAACTTCCTGCGTAGGGCAGGCGACGTTGACCGCCATCGCGAGGGGTTGATCGCTGTCTTTGCCGCTCCAGAAAAACAGCACTTCGACGCCGTGATCTTCGTAGCCTTCGATGCCCTTGAAATTGGCAGCACCGGTCGAACCATACATTTTCGAAGTGCCGTCGTGATAAAGGATGCGCCGGTTCTGCGCGACCACGGCGTGACCGAGCCCCCAACTCACAGCACCGGACTGTCGACCGGTCCATGCCGTTTCGATCAGGTCGGCGACTTTGGTGGTGAGAAAATCGACGAACTGGGTCGGCGTAGTGACACCTTGTTCGGGAATTTTGTAGACGCCTTCACGCATCACTGGTGCGGTGTGCGTGTGGGTTGCGCTAAGAAAGATTTTGCGCGGATCGAATCCCTCCAGATTTCGCTGTCCGAGTTTCTCCCGGACTTGTTCGAGAATGCCTTCGCGAATTGCCACCAGATCGCAGGTCACCATGACCGCCTGATCGATTGACTTGCCATCGGCATCGAGTTTTTCGATCGCTACCGCTGCCGCCATGATCGGTGACTCGATGGTCTTGGCGATGCGTGTGTTGAACTGTCCGGAAAGCGCCACCGGCAACGGCGGCGTGATGTCGGTTTTTGCGGAGCCAACCCGCAACTCGGCGCGGACGACATTGGCCAGCAGGGAAACAGTAATCGTCAATACCAGTACACTAAGCCGACGAGCGAATGAAGAATGATGCATACCTCATTGTTCCCGCCGTCGCCCTGACGTCAATAGCCGTGAGTCCGGATCGTTGGCACAAGCGCGTCCGCATCCTCGTGCTCATTCGTGAAAGGTCACGGCATGGAGCGTCGCGTTGTCGAGGTGAACGCGGAGCAGTTATTCATCGTTGGGTCGGTCAGGCAGCTTCAGGGTTTCCCAACTGACCTCGTGACGCAGATTGTCTCCGGTCAGCGACGTCACCTGCTCGAGATTGAATCCTTCCACTCGCAAGCCCTGACCATCGAGTAACTCGGCGCGGACCGATCCGTGAGAGGCGTCGGCATTGATGGTGAAGCATTTGCATTCGCTCAGGTTCACCGGCTTCAGAGTGATCTTGCCGATTTCTTCGATTGGGCGCAGACCGGCAAATCGATCGAGCGGCATGGTCGCCAAGCCGATCCCGGAGCGGCGCTTGGCTGGCTCTTTTCGGCTGACGACGTGCCACTCGACATAGGCACCGTAGTAGAAACGGATTTCGTCTTCGAGGAAGATGGAGGTGGCGTTGGTCCACAGCGTGCCGATGTCGAAATTCTCCCCGCCGTCGGCGGCTGAAAACGGTGTGGTTCGGAACGGGCGTTGCCATACCAGACCATCAAGGCTGACGGCGAGTTCGGTCGCCATCAGCGCGTTGACGTCCATGTCCAGAACCTGCAACAGGGAAAAGTAGTGGTCGTTGTAATCGAATGCTGGACCGCCGTGCGGTTGAAATCCGATCGATGGTTCGCGCCGCTTTTCGGGTAAGGGTTTGCGCTGGTGAAGCATCAGGCTCTGCATTGTCGCTACTTCGTCGGCTTCGTCCGGCCACATCACTAGCTGCGGTCGCGACCACTCGATAAAATCCTCGCTCTCGGATCGAACCACCGCCCGCTTCCAGGCGAGCTTGCCGTCCGGGCCATCGAGCCAGGTCTTGGCGTAGATGACGTACTTTTTGATTCGTGGAACTTAGATCGCGTCGATGACATCGCTGACGGCGAGCAATTGCAGCGGGCCATCTTTCTTTTTTCCGGCCTCCGGCAAACTGACCAGCGGCGGCATCGTTCGCGGAGTGACAGCGTTTTCGGGCACCGGATTGTCGCTGTGCTTGGTCCAGCGAATCCCATCCGGCGAAAATGCGCTGCACAAGCCCTTGGTACAGGCGTTGGGGCCCGTGTCGCCGCTGCTACCTTTCTGATCGAAGTCCCAATACGCCATCTTGTAGTGGCGCGAGGCGTCGGCGTCGTCGGGATTAACCACGACCGAAGCACCGTAATGATTGCTCGGACCTTCGTTGCTCAGCAGCACGATGTTGGTAGTTTAGGAATCTTTAAAAGGCAACAAATCCAGCTCCGGTTTTTGCCAATGAGTCCCGTCATCGAATTCGACGTAGCAGACAACACAACGGAACATTTTGTCTTCCGCCTGCGGGCCGATGCAGGACTGATACCACATCTGATACCGACCGGTCTCCTGGTCGTGGTAGAGGCTGCAATAGGCGAGGATATTTTCCCTCGGCGTGTCGCCCGATGCGATCAGCGGGTTGTCTGCATGTCGGTCCAACGGACGCACCTTCCGTTCGACACCGGCATAGTAGAGAATGCCCGCGTTGCCGACGGCGAGGACGGTCTTTTGTTTTTCGACCGTGTGGAGTTGGGGAGCAGTCGCACCGATTATTCCGGCTAGGACCGTAATGACCAGAACGCTGGTTAGCTTCGCCGATAGTATCTCCATTGGGATGAGCCCAATTGGCCGCAAGACCGAGCGGCAATACCGTGTTCGTGCCGACAGCGCCAAAACTCTGCGCACCGACTTTCCGCTGGCTTGCCGGAGACTCTCGGGTATCGGTGAGCCATGGATGACAAATTGTTACCGCATTTGGAAATTGGTGCCTCACTCGAAGAAGCCGAGCTCTCAGTGATTTTGATGCACGGACTCGGTGCCGATGCGCACGATTTCGAAGACGTCGCCGAAGGCTTGAGCCGTGCTGCAGCGCCGCGTAAATGGCGCTTCGTTTTGCCCAATGCACCGAGCCAGGCGGTGACCATTAACATGGGCATGCACATGCCGGCCTGGTACGACATTCTCGACATGAGCACGCCGCGTGATGTGAACTGGGATACTGTCGCCGAAAGTGCGCGCAACATCGAGGCACTACTCAAGCGCGAGACCGCAGAAAAGATCGTGCTCGCCGGATTTTCCCAAGGCGCAGCGATGGCTCTGCACGTCGGATTGCGCAATCAGGAGTCGATCGCCGGAGTGCTGATGATGTCCGGCTATTTGCTCGAGGCTGAGGAGCACAAGTGTCCCGAAAAAGTTGAGACGGCGGAATTCCCGATCGGCATTTTTCACGGCAGCGACGATGCAGTCGTGCCGGTGGTTGCGGCACGGCAGACCTCGGAAACGCTTCACGCTCACGGCTACACGCAAACGCTGAAAATCTACGACGGTCTGGAGCATTCAGTCTTTGAAGACGAGTTACGCGACGTGTTTGCCTGGCTTGTGTCAGCCGGATGAATGTTTCGCTGAAACGATTTGCAGGGGACTGACAGGTCTAGCACTGCTGCTCAGTGGATGCTCAGCGCGAACAGCGCGGAGAAGAAAGCCAGATGCGCCCACACCGCCCAGATCTGCGTGCGGTTATAGCCTCGGGCACCATCGGATTCACTAGGCATCTCGTCGGTCGCGCCGAAAAACCTGTCATCGTTTTTCCAAAGGTAGACGCCTGCGAATAAAGTGATCAGGAAAACGCCGGCAAAGAAACAGCGAATGAAGGTTCCAATTTGATCGTGCATGGTAGGATTCAGGCTTTGGGTATAGAGGACGTTGAAATTGCCGCCAGCTTACGGATAATTCGCTTCACCGATCATCGCTGGCTCGCTGCTCTGAAGCGGCGTAGTCTGCTCGCCTTTGATGGCTGACCCTACATCGCTTCCATTACTTCACGGCGGACCTCTCGGTCGCGCTCGCTTCAAGGTCGAACCAGAGGACTTTCTGGTCGAAGAGCGATTGGGTTTTGAGCCGTCCGGGGTGGGGGAGCATTGTCTGGTATGGGTTGAAAAACGCGACCTCGACAGCAATACGGTATCAACCCTGTTGGCGGACGCGCTGGGAATTCGTCGCCGTTCGGTCAGCCACTGTGGACTCAAAGATCGACACGCGGTGACCCGACAGTGGTTCAGCATTCATATGCCCGGCGAGGAGTCTCCTGAAGCCCATGTCTTGGAGGCGGAGCGACTCAAAGTCCTGCGCATCACGCGCAATGGCCGCAAGCTGAGACGCGGCACCCACATCGGCAACCGCTTTATCATTCGCCTGCGCGACAGTGACGCCGATCCAACTGCCTTGCTCGAGCGATGGGAACTTTTGTGCCGGCGCGGCGCCCCGAATTTTTTCGGCCCACAACGGTTCGGGCGCGACGGGCGCAATGTCGAAAAGGCGCGGGCGATGTTTGCCGGTGAATTTGCGGTCCGTGACCGCTTTTTGCGGGGCATGCTACTATCGGCGGCACGAAGTCATTTATTTAACTCTGTAGTCGCAGAGCGAATCAATCGCGGCAA
The DNA here is from genome assembly GCA_037969585.1 of Verrucomicrobiales bacterium. Classification (GTDB taxonomy): domain Bacteria; phylum Verrucomicrobiota; class Verrucomicrobiia; order Verrucomicrobiales; family DEV007; genus JBBKXR01. The sequence goes on along the minus strand of JBBKXR010000145.1, from coordinate 27,631 downwards.
CTGGGACGTGCCGATCGACGGTGAGGTCTACGGGTTTGCCAGCAATCGTTCGTTGATCCTGCCCGACCGACAACGCGGCGACGAAGCCGAGCGCTTGATTCAGGGATCGATTGAAATGACCGCACCCCTGTGGGGTACGGGTGATTTGCAGAGTGTCGGCGCCTTGCGAGAGCTCGAGCAAGGCTGCATCGAACCGTTCCGCGAACTCACCAACGGTCTCGAAGACACCGGGCTGCGTCAAGAACGCCGCGTAATGCGCATCCGCCCTGCTGATCCACAGATCGAGTTTATTGAAAATGACAACGCCTGCCGCGACATCCTGCTGAGCTTCGATCTGCCCAAGGGCACCTACGCCACGACGCTGTTGCGCGAGTTGTTCGACTTGGTGGAAGACTCGCGTGGTCCCGCCGCGTCGTGAAGGTTTTGGCGGCGATTGATTGACCGGTCGATCAGTCGTTCGGGTCGACAAGCTTCGTCCAGTCGGGATGCACCGGACGTTGTACGACATTTTTTCCACCCTTTACGGGCGGCGGCGGCGGTGCGGAATTGAGCACTCGCTCGAGTTCTGCCCGGGCGGCCTCTCCACTCTCGCCGGCGGTGCCTTTTGCCAAATCGTTAGCTTCCAGCAGGTCCGACGGCACCGCAAACAAGCGACCATCTCGATACAGTTTGAAAACCTGATCACGGGCATACTGCCGGCCCTCAAAATTGCCCCAGTAGGGCTGGTAGTGACACAGCACCCATTCGCGCGGCGTGCCCGCTTTTCCCTGAAGCTGCGGCAAAAAACTGCGCCCGTCACTCGGGTCGTTTTCACCGAGCGTCACGCCACTGGCAGCAGCAATTGTGGCGTAAAAATCGGTGAAATCGATCAAGTCTTTGAGCACTTTTCCCTCGGGAGTATGACCTTTCCAATAAGCCACAAAGGGAACGTGGGTGCCCATGTCGGTGGTGCCTCCCTTGCCGCCACGGATGTCGCGACCGTCCCATTGTGAAGTGATCGACTTGTTGGTGCCGTTGTCGGCGGTAAACAGAAAGAGGGTATTATCCAGCTGACCGACCTGCTCCACTTTGTCGACGAGTTTGCCGACGATTTTGTCGAGGTAGGCCACCATCGCGACAAAGTTCTCTTTCCGAGCCGCCTCACCTTTGGGGGCTTTGTTAGTCTCGTGGCCACGGGACGCCGAACCAATGTTGTCGGGCGTTGGCACGAAGGGATCGTGGACCAGCACCGTCGGATAATAGACGAAGAACGGTTCATCCTTCTGCCGTTCGATGAAGTCGCACAAAAAATCTGACATCAGGTCGGGTCCGTACTTTTCGTGATTGTCCTCGATCGTCAGAAACTTGCCATTTTGCTCCAGCGGTGGACTCCAGAATCGCTCGCCGCCCTGGTCATCACTTTTCCCCTTGGTCAGCTGCCACAGACAATATTCGTCGAAGCCAGCATCGTGTGGACGGCTATTGTTGTCGCTTCCTTCGGCTCCGTGATACAAACCGTTCAACTGCCACTTGCCGGCGATGGCGGTCTTGTAGCCGGCGTCCTGCATGAAGTGGCCAAACGTCTTTTGGGTAGGATCCAGGTAACCAAAGTGAGTGTAGTTACGGAAACTGTACTTGCCGGTCATGATCTTCACCCGCGACGGTGTGCAAATCGGCGTCGAGTAACAGTGATCAAAACGCAGGCCCTGCGCCGCGAGCGCATCGATGTTCGGCGTGTGATAGTCCTCTGCTCCGTAGCAGCCGAAACATTCCCAGCTGACATCGTCCGCCATGATCAGAATCACGTTCGGCGGACGCTGGTCACTTGATTTGGTTTCAGGCTTTGCGGTGGCGTCGAGCGCAAGGCCCGACACCGCGACCAACGCGATCCTAAACAGTAGCTTCGTCATTACGCTTTTTCATAACGTGCAAAGCCGAAGCTGACAAGCTCACCGCTTACGAGAGCTTCGGCTGAAGCTCGATGTCCAGTGGCTGACTTGCTGAACCACGATCGATTTCAAGATCGAAAAGTTCGAATTTCGGGACGACCCCGATGATGACGAAGCAGACGACGAACTCGATGATGACGAGTGGCTGCTCTGCGTAACCGAGGTCTGTTTGCGCGGTTGCCAACGTGGACGTGGTTTCGGACGAGGGCGAGGCTCGGGTTTCATCAGGAACACATTGTCCTGAAGTTCACTGCCGATGCCGGTGTTGCGACGGATGATCACCGCCAGCGTCTGTTTTTCGACCATCGCTCGCAGACTTGGATGCAGGTAGGTCTGATAATAGAAACGGTCACCGTCACGGAGTCGTGTGAATTGGTCCGCCAGCACCGCACGCAAAGTTTCACCTACCAACGCACCCTCAACGTGTGCCTCGGAGAGAAACCCGGCCCATGCATCGATCTTGTTCGGCGTTCCGTAGAGATCTTCAAAATCTCCGGACATCCGGAGATCAATCGTGTTCATGTCGTCGAACCAATCGAGCGGCGACAGGCCGAACGTACTACGCACCGTTGAGAAGTCAGGCAGGCCGTGATCGCGACCGCGTTGAACATTGAGCGCCGCCAGATCAAACCCGCCAGCACCCGGAGGGCCGAACAGGAAGTTTCGAACAGCACTGATGATGCGTGTGTCGACCCGCTGAGCTTGCTGCGAGCCGAGCCCGCGCAGCAGCGAATCGATGCCACCGCCTTGAACGATTGTTGGATTAAAAAACGCTTGAGCCAGGGGCAGGGGACCGACGTCCGAAGGCTCGCCGTTGGCCTCGATGCGTTGCAGGTTCTCCGACAACATGCTGTGGCCGAAGCGGTAGGCCGCCGTCGCAAACAGATTGGAAATGCCGGGATTAACGTCGTCTCGATAGCCGCGGTAGCTGGGAATCGCGTCGCGCCCAAGCAGCACGGGGAGAAATTCCCGGTAGGTGATTGCCTGCATCTCCGCGGCGACAATGACCCTCGCCATCTGATAAATTTCTTCTCCACTGAGACGCGAATCCTGACGACGGATCGTGTCCGCCCAGTGATTGTGTTCGCGCAAAAACAGCGTGTGCATCGCAGTGAGTCCCGCTTGCTCATTGACGCGGACATCACCGCCAAAGAACAACGAAGCACCGTTGCCGCCCGCATTGGGGAAGCCTTCGACGTTGTAAGGTAACAGCGGACCGTGGGCCGAATCGGTGGTCTTTAATTTACCGGTGCCATCGTTAGTGCGAAGCGCGCGGGCACGATCGTCATCCGATCCGTAAACGTTCGACGCATCGATGAAAGCCGTGATCGCATTCACCTGATGGCGCACCCCGTGAACATCGTTGACATAGGCCGAGCGCGACATGCCAATGAGCTGCGTGCCGCTGCCGGAGGGATCGAACCAAGGGTCGCCCGTCGGCACGACGATAGGAAAATGCTCTGCCGGGTTGGCCAGCGGAGTCTCGGTCATATCATGATCCAGGAATTGTCCCCACTGCCAGACGAAGTCGGTCGCGCGTAGCTCGTTAACGATCGATTCGTCCTGCGCACTCAAACGTTCGCTCACCAAACGCGCGCTCGCCTGACCTTCGCCGCCCGGCTCCATATAACCGTCGTGATAGGCCGGAGCTACGGAACGCAAAAACGGAATCTCGGCGGCACCCCACTCGGGTGCGGTAAGATTATTCCCGTCGCCATTGGCGGTTCGATACTCACTGGGGAACTGCCGGCTGAAGCCGTTATTCTGGCGTCGATGTGACCAGCACTTCGCGCTTTGCCTCTTCTCATAGGTTTTGCTGAGCTGCCGCGACAAAGGCACGAAAGGGTGATCCTCTCGATCATCAGCCCACGCCGATTCAGCTGGCGTAAGCACCGCAAGTGCAACCATAGCTACCGCGATCGAACAACGTTGAACAAAAGATTGGCTCCTCATACTTACGATAATTATTATTTCTGCCTATTGTTTAAGACAAAAATCGCAGTATGTCGAATAATTTATGGTAATTCTTGCGGCAACAGCTCCTCTTTCCATAAGGATCAAGGCCTGCTCACCGGAGAGCTATGGCATCATTCTTTGCCATCGCCCTCGATCACCGCTTTCCGTTGCTCGGCATCGAGATCGCCGACGCGGGTGTAAGTGCCGTGAAAATACGCGCGTGCGCCGTGATAGCCCATCGTGTTCTCGGCTTTGATTTCAAGCTGCGGAACGCCGTAGCGCTTTTCGAAGACCAGCCATGTCTCCCCACCATCGTTGAGCGGGCGTGGCTCGACATTTCCGGCATCAGTAAAAAACGCCACGGTGCCGTTCACTTTTGCCTCTCCACCGATCGATCCGAGATGGTAAGTCGGTCCGCGCACGACTTCGAGTCGGAAACGTATTTTGCCGATCGGCTTCACGTGATCGTCCTTTTTCTCCTGGGCCGCAGCTGGGATTTCCAATTGCACGATGCGCAACCAGCCACCATGTCCATCGTGCCATTCGCCGGTCCACGGCACGTCACCCTCATATTTTTCCTCGGCCACCAACCGGTGATCATTGCAGAGCGAGTCTCGCTGTTCCCTGCCAAGGACTCCCAGTAGTCGGGTGCCTCCTTCTCGCGTTGGTAAAATTTTTGGCCTCCATTAAAAACCGCATCGCTCATGGCACACGCGTCGCGATACTCCAGCCACTCCTTTTGCTCCAACTTGAGCTGCTCGAATTTCCACTCGCCGAGAACCTGCTTAGCTCTTCCGTAAACTCGATTCAGCTCCTCATCCGCCGCTGCAAATTCCGCCTTCGCCTCGGCGAGCGTCGGCTCTTTGCGATCGGCCGCGTCACCATCTCCTTCGTGTTGAGCAGACAAGGGAGATGCCACACCAAGCGCGAAAGCCAAAACGAATGTCCAGATTCTCGGAGCGCACTTTTCCATCCGATAGCTTCGCTCATGAAGCTATAACCACCAGCCGGACTCGTCAGTTTTGATCCTCGCAGAGCTGTGATACCCTCCGCGCATGATAGATCTGCGCAGCGACACCGTAACTCGCCCGACTTCAGCGATGCGTCAGGCGATGCACGAAGCCGAAGTCGGTGACGACGTCTGGAGCGAGGACCCAACGGTGCGCCGACTCGAAGAAATGACCGCCGAGCGACTCGGCAAGGCTACGGCGCTATTCATGCCCAGCGCCACCCAGAGCAACCTCGCTGCCCTGCTTACCCATTGCGCACGCGGCGATGAAGTGATCGTCGGCCAGCAGGCACACAACTACCTTTTTGAGGGTGGTGGGGCGGCCTGCCTGGGCGGCATCCAATCCCAACCGATCCACCAAGAGGCCGATGGCACACTCGACCTGGAAAAAGTTAAAGCGCTGCTCAAGCCGGACGATTTTCACTACGCCCGCAGTCGCTTGCTGAGCTTGGAGAACACCACCTGGGGGAAAATTTTACCTGCGGGTTACGTTGCACGCGCGCGAACATTCGCCGACCAGCACGGACTGAAAATGCATCTCGACGGGGCCCGGCTTTTCAACGCTTCGGTAGCCTCCGCTGTTGCGACCGCGACTCTCGCTGCGCCTTTCGATACGATCACCATCTGTCTGTCGAAAGGACTCGGCGCACCGGTTGGCTCACTCCTTGTCGGTAGCGAGGAATTCATCGAACAAGCCAAGCGCTGGCGAAAAATGCTCGGCGGAGGCATGCGGCAATCGGGCATCATCGCCGCAGCGGGAATTCACGCGCTCGATCACCACGTCGCCCGCCTCGCGGACGATCACGCCAACGCACGACGCTTGGAAAAGGGCTTGGAAAAGTTTGAAGGCCTCGCCGTCGAGCCCACCCAAACCAATATGGTGCTGATCTCCTATACGGATGCACGATGCAACGGTCTCATCGATTTCCTGCGAAAGCGCAAGATCCTCGCCGGCGGCTACACCGGCGCAAGCCTTCGTCTGGTGACGCACCTCGACGTTTCAGCTGATGACGTCGAGACGGTAATCCGTGCATTCGCCGAATATTTTGGGTAGGGCACGCGTTGAGCGAAACTCCGTCGATTCATGCAGGAAGACCGCTTTGACTGATGGCGACTCATCTGACTTTCTCAATAGGATCGCAAAGCGCACGGGCAATTCGCAAGCAGCCACTCCGAAGATCATGCACGATGCACTATATGTTGCGAAGTAGTGCCTGCTAAAGCAAGCGACGGAACTCTCTGCAACCCTTCGTTTACAAGCGATAAAGCCGCTTTGCAGGAGATCCGCTGATCTTGGTACGCCACCTGCGTTCCACCTGCTTCGAACACCAACCCTAAATTAATTCTAAAGATGAAAACCAGTAAGCAGAGCAAAACCAAAAAAGCGTTGTCAGTCGCAGCCATCATTGCCATGTGTGGAACGATGTCTCTGACATCGACCTCCTGCCAGAACGATACCCAGACGGGAGCGCTTATCGGTGGTCTCGGCGGTGCGGCTGTTGGCGGTGCCACCCACGGTAAAAAGGGTGCCCTCATTGGGGGTGCTGCAGGTGCCGCCGGCGGTGCTTTGATCGGCAATCATTCCGACCGTCGCCATCGCTAGATATCGACAACATTTGTCCCACTATTCTTCCGCCGCTCGAAACAGGTCCTTGGATGGAGCTGACGATGAACCAGCGGCCGTAAAACAAGGCCATCACAGCGGTTGCGCGAATCCTACCGCGCAACCGCTTTTGGCCTGGGATGCCCGTTTAAGACATATTCGCAAGCGGTGAGGCATAAGAGTTCGCGGAGCTTTGCCCGCACACTCCGGGCTCACGTGAATATCTCGACCCACCTCGTGCCGAATCAAAACGATCACGATCCCCTATCGGCTTGGCTCAAGACCTGCTAGTATCGCCGACATGAGGCAGATGCAGCAGAAGAGTAGTTCGAGAGTCATGGTGACCCTGCTGGGCATCGCGATGATGCTGACGGTCGGCTGCGGAGTCAGACCTTCCTACAAATTCGAAAACGATCCGCGCGTGCCGTGGTTTCTGAAAAAGCATCAAGCTGGCCGTCCAACGCCGAACGATTCTGAAGAGGGATTTTCCTACTGGAACGACATCCCCGGTAATGGACCACTCAAAGTCACTATCGATCTCAGTGATCAGGCCGCCTATTTCAATCGTGGAACGGTCAGAATCGGTCGGTCGCGCGTCGCCACCGGCTTACCCGGGCGCAGCACGCCGGTCGGCTCGTATACGATAACCGAAAAAACGGTTAACAAAGAATCCAATCTCTACGGCCAGATCGTCGCAGCGGACGGCACGGTTCTCGTCCCGGACGCCGACAGTCGCAAAGACAAGGTTCCCGAAGGGGCTCAATACGTCGGCGCCCCGATGCCTAACTGGATGCGACTTACGTCATACGGGATCGGAATGCACGCTGGCCCGATCCCCAATCCGGGATCGCCCGCATCCCACGGCTGCATCCGTATGCCCGAAAAGATGGCGCAAATCCTGTTTTCGAATGTCGAGATTGGCACCCCTGTGAAGATCGTGCGCTGAGGTAACTCACAGCAACTCACGGCAGTTCGTCATCGTTATCGTCCTCCGCGTCGACGTCGACGTCAACTTCGATGCGAATCATCTCTCGAGCTTCGCGCATGTATTTTTCGCATTCCAACATCGAGTCGGCGACGACGACGATTTCGCCCGCTGACTGTCCCGTCCCTAAACGTTCTGGATAGTAGCGATTCGGCTTGGCCCGGCAGTTGAGTCGGGCCACGTGAGGAAGTTTGCGTACGTCGCCGAGACCGCTGATTTTCGTCACCATCCCGGCTTCGTCCGGATACAGCACCCAGGCACCGGCAAATTTTGCCACACCCAAAACGGGAAAATCGGGTTCCTCACCAAGCGCGATTTTGAGCATCGCTTCCCAGGCGTCAAAGCCGTGAGCACGACTGATCAGTTCCATCAGCCTGCCCCCCGGAGGACGCGCCGCGATCTCGCCGAACACCGGCCCATTCGGCGTCAGAAAAATTTCCATGTGGGTCATCCCCTGGTCGATACCCAACGCTTCGTGCACTCGCTCGGCGAGAGCATCGATCGCCTCACTTTCGTCAGCAGACAATTCCGCCGGCACGATGCTCGCCCAATGCGGAACCAGGTAGCGGGTGCAATTGCGAAACAGCGTCTGATGATCCTGTCGGAACGTTTCGACACTCATCTCGGTGCCTTCGGTAAATGCCTCGGCAAGCATCCCAGGGTGCAAGTAGTGGGCCACCTCTTGCAGGTCGGTGCATATCGCCACACCTCGACCACCCGAACTGACCGGCAGCTTTAGCACTACCGGCAGACCAAGACGCTCGACGATATCTTCCGGCCTGCTGTCGACCGTCGTTTCCAACCAGTCAGCACAGGGAATGCCTGCGGCAACCACCGCTTTTTTCATCTGCAGTTTGTCGTGACAGTTCGCCGCCGCCTCACGGCCCAATCCCGACAAGCCGAACTTATCGCGAATCGCCGCCGCCGCCGGAACCGCTCCCTCGGCAACTGCCACTACTGCCCTCGGAGGCTTGTTCTTGTAGCGCTTCTTCGCCGCCGCAACGGCATCGTCGACCATGCCGCCGAAGGCACCCGTCGCCTGCTCCTCTCGCGATGCCACTTCCTGAACGGAAACAGTGTATCCCAGAGCACGCGCAGCATCGGAAGCCGCCTGACGTTGACCGACAAGTAAGATCTCTTTCACAGCGGGAGGGTAGGCTGGCAAGCCTGCGATGCAAGTGCGTTACCAATGATCAGGCGCCGATCCACGCCGGTTTCGCAACCATGCCGAACACAGGCAACGCTACTACGGCGTCTCGATAAGAAAGTAGTCGGGAACGTTCTCGCGGGAGAATCAATCCTCGTCGACTACCCACAGCGAGTTGTCCGCCTCGACCCGGCGCGACTCGCTGAAATGATGCACCGACACCGGCACTCCCTCGAGTGGCGTCGGCCGATTAACCAGAAACTCCGCCCAATCACCTCCGAGGTGGGCGACAAAAGCGGGATGAAAATGCTCGATCAGTTGCGGCCCGCTGGCCTCTCCAAAGAACAACACCGGTCCCGTGTCGACTTGGTAGTAGCGATGGCGCTCACTGAAGTTCACGGTTTTGACCGGGTACTCGACGGTCACCTCAGCGCCCTGTTCGACGAGATAGCTGGTGCGCGCTACCAATTCTTGATCACTGCGTAGCACTTCGATAATTTCCCCGATATCATCGAGCCGTCGGGCGGATCTTTTGCGAATATTCAGCGAATGAGACTCGAAGGCGATCTCCGGATCGACGCAGTTGCGTTCGGGTTGCTCGCCGAGACTTGGCGGATGCAACATCACGCCTTTGTCGACTCGATCCCACTTCGACAAAATCAAAAACTGACCGGCTCCGCAGACCGCGCACATGTCGGCGTTGGGTTGCATCCAGACGTCGCGATCGACGAATACCTGTTCCGTCTTGCAAGAGCTGCCCAGGGCAAAAACCTCGTAGCCATCCGCCCGCGCAACCGAGGCGACGGACTCGAGTGGCATACGCACCTCATTCAAAGTCGTCGGCATCGGCCGTGAGACAGTCACCGTTTTGGTCGACGTCGTGTCGATGCGCCAACGGATATTCGATCGCGAAAAATCACAAACCAGTGAGTCTTCTTTGGGATCATTCATGGCAAGTTGTCGTGTTATTCGATCCGGGCCACAACACGCCACTCGGCACCGGAGCCTGCGCCGGAACGAGTGCAGATCCACTCAAACGGCTTGCCTGCGATCGGCACCTTCAGCCGATAAGCATCGCCGAGTAAGCCGTGAGTTGCCGCCGTTGGATCTTGTGATCCTTGGATCACTCTGCCGCCGACATAAGCATTGTTGGCGATCCCATAGCGGGTGACCAGTTCATTGATCGACTCGTCGAGCACGACGTTGTGATGGGCTATCCGGTTTTCTTTTGCGTGCGTCGGGATCTCCGCGTAGCGGTCTGCGCCAATGACCGAAATTCCGTCTATGATGGCGTCGACGTGCCAACCTTCAGCCGCCCCGAGTCGAAACGGCGTCGCCGCTCCGATTTCGGCTCCCTTCAAACGAAGCGTGCCGCCTTGGAACAAATTGACGCCATAGTCGAAGGCAGAATCGATCCGCCCGCCGCTCAATTCGATTCGATTGCGTTGCTCCGCGTGATCGCCCTCAGTGTAAACCGCGTAAGTCGTGTCGGTCTCAGCGATTTTATCGCCGACGTGAAAATCGCAATCGACAAACCTCAATCTCTGCCCGCTCTGCTTCGAGTCACCGATGTTCCAGTAGACGTGAACCGCGCTCCACAGCCCGGGTTTTTTCTCCGCCTCCGGTTCGGGCTCCAGTCTGGGTGCGGGGGCCGAGTCACCATCGATCTCGAACCGGCAGTTGTTAAAAACCACGTCGCCGGGATACACGATCCGATTGCTGTATCCGGAATGGCGTCCGACCCCAAACTGCGAGTTGCTGATACGCACGCTCGAGTCGCGGGCGTGAAGGTAAAACGGCGCACGCGCGATAATGTTCGAACCGAGCACCACCGAATCATCTGACACGGCGATGTCGAAGTCGCCATCGGGAAGCATCATGCCGTTGATCGTCAGTTCAATGCGATGACGACCATCGAATCCCGCGCCATCGACTTCGACATCAATACCGCTGGCGTGGGTTTTTCCCTGTGCCATGAAGTTGTCGATCTGAATGCGCGAACCACCCCCGGTGATCGTGATGCCTCCGCGAAAGCAATCGCGCGCCGAGCAGTTGCTGACTACAACATCGACATTGGTGTAGAGAGACAAGCCATCGGCGACGTTGTCCTGAAACTGGCAATTGATCACCCGCGCTCGCAAGCGCCCCGGGCTTTCCCGCTGTGCGGAAAGAAACACGAGATGCGCCTGCTCGAGTTGGTATTTTCTGTAATCACCCTGTTCGCTGAGACTACCATCGAACGTCAATCCTTCGATGGTAAGCAGCGGAGAATCCTTCTCACCCGAATAGGCATAGCCGTCCATAGCAGCGGTAAAAGTGCGCACCCATTTCCCCTGATTGGGCGGCCGCTTGATCGTCGCTCCGTAGCCAAGGTAGCGAACACCCGATCGCAGGCCGACCGAAGTCACGATGTAGGTGCCCGCGGGAAAATGCAGCGTGCCACCAGTCTCGCCAACAGAGTCAATCGCCTTCTGAATCGCAACCGTATCATCAGCGCTGCCATCACCAAGCGCGCCGAAGTCTTTGACGCTGACAAACGGGCTGTCGGACGCAGCGGCTTCGGGCGAAATAGAGGCTAGCACCGAAAGTGCGGCCGCGAGCAAAACGAGAGAACGGAACATGATGACTGTGGTGAAAAATTTTACCCGCCGATGATGGCAAGGGCTGATCGCGATAACTACTTCGCGGTTTTCTCGGCGACGAATGCCGCTCCGTATCTCATCAGAACCGTGCTCGCCTTGCCGTCCGTGTCGACGGTCACAATGTACAACCGGTCGAACTCACCGTGTTCTTCGATCGCTTCTCCGGCTTCGCCGCCGAGCAGCGCCGCCATTTTCGGAGTGGTGGTGCTGTGCCCGACCACGAGATGCCGGCCACCTCGACTGCGCAGCTTTTCGACCAGCGCCTCCAAGTCACCGTGATTGTAGGGCTCGACCTCCGCCTTAGACATCGCTGCCGTTGGCGCCGCGGTATCGCGAGTTCGGATAAAATCTGAACTGTGCACAAACTCGATTTTTGCATCGCGCAGTACCTTGGCAAGCTCGACCGCCCGCTCATGGCCCGCATCCGACAGTTCCGGATCGCGTGTCAGTTCGGCCTTCTCAGCATGTCTTACCAGAAATACTACCAGGGGCTTTTCGTCGGCAGCGGAAAGGATCGTTGCGCTGTTAAGAAACGCGACAAAGCAGAATACCGCTGCCGCAACGATTGACATTGGAAGGAGAGTCGTTGTTTTCATCATCATTAGATATTGCCAAATTTTCGGGAAACTGGGGGTCATGCAAGTTATCGAGCATTTCTCAAACGCCAGAAAATGTCGATCCTTGTCCGTCGTAAATTCGGGTTCGCTCTTGTTCCACCCAGCGCACGTTTTCTTTTCGGCTTCGATATCCATCGGCACTATCAGAGGCAAAGCTCGACACGAGTCATGATATCGGCAGCACTGAATCGATGCCTTGCCGCCCAGAGCAACTTTGTGCTAGATCTAACGGAGAACCTCCGCCTCTTGAACCCAATACCCTACAGAATGCCATTATGAAATCTTCGCCCCGGTCTCCCTCCTTTGGCCCGAACCGAACACTTCACTTGCTCGCGGGCGCCGTCGCCATCGTGCTGTTCGGTATTGGATCCTCTTCCTGCACCAGTTGCCACCAAGTTGGCGTCGCCGCTTCGCACAGCCCCGGTATCGTCGTCGAGTACGATTTGCCGTATGACTACATGAGCGGCAAATACCGACAACTCTATCGCACCAACCCGCACTGGTTTCACAACCACTATGAACAGGGGCAAGTGCAAGGGCAGCTTCAGACCTACTATGGCACGTCGATGAGTAAGTAATCATCTCAGCGCCACAGCGCTCCCACGAAGAGCCGCTGCAAAGCCGCTCTCGGGCTTACAATTTTTTTACAAGTTCGTTGCCGACCGCGACGGCTACAACGGCTACGCTTAGGCACCTGGGAAACCTCTCGTCTCCGTTCATGATGAAACCCGCCGCCTGCATTGCGCTTTTTTTGCCCGTCCTGTTTTCAGTCGACGCGCTTGCTCAGCCACCCGATCTGGCCGATCTAAAGCAGGGGCTCGAGGTAAATGAATACCCGCGCCAGCCGACGCAAACCAGCCTCGACAAAGTTTTCGTCGAAGCGGAAAAATTCGATGAATCGATTGGCAAGGCTTACCTAATCGAGTCACTGGGCGGATGGAAATACACCACCGAGCGCAACGCCAGCGCCTGTGGATTTTTGCACATTAGAGAAGACGGCGACTACCAGTTCGTCACCGACAGCTTCTACGATCGTAATCTACTTAAAGTGAACAGTAACACCGTCTGCGAATTCGCCGACGGTGACTCCAGGATCACCACCATTGCACTGAAGCAAGGGCTCGTCCCGATCGAGAGTTTCGGCTACGTCGACGGCCGCGGCGGCACTCAAGGTGTCCGCGTCCAGTGGAAGCCACCAGGCCAACGCGAGCTAAGCGACATTCCCTCGAGACTCCTGCTGCACCGCCCACGAAAAGAATTGGCAATGCGCGATCAACCGGCTCCGCCGAAGCCAACCAAAAAGGCGTCGCCAGATCTTCGCGCCAGATGGCTGACAGTGGTTGCCAAAGATTTCGTCATCGAAGTCTACAAGAACGGCCGCCGAATTCCGGACACCGATCGCAAGCTCCTGCTCGATCGATTCGGCGCCAGCGCCGAACGGATCAGTGTCGACGTCAAAACCGGTGACTGGTTGGTATTTCATGTCGCCCACAACCGCTTGCGGCACAGAGGCTCGAAGTATTTCGCCGTCGCCGGATCACTCGATGAAGAACATTTCGGTTTTGTTTCCCGCCCGGACTCCGAGGCGTGGAGCGTCTGCGATGATGCCGGTCGGTCACCGAATTTCATTCGCCATCGTGACGTAGGCACCGAGGCGCGGGCCATGCCGATAACGCATCCGTGGGAAGAGGGCAGAAAGTTCATGAGAAAATACACCGGCAGAGATTTTTCGGGTCAGGCCGTATGGGGTGCCGCACCGTCGACCTGGATCAAATTTATCGTCCCGGAACATTCGAAGTGAGTCATTCGAGCCAGTTAAATCAACACGTTGCTTTCACAGCTAACCACAAAAATCCATGAAACAGAAAACCATCGCAATCATCGTCCTGTTACTCTCGTGCCTCGCGGTCCACGCCGGCGAACTCGGCATCGACGACCTGACCCGCGCCTGCGGCGAAGGTGATTTAGTTCGGGTGAAAAAGAATCTCGACGATGGCGTCGATGTTTCGGCTAAGGACAAAGCGGGCTGGCACCCCCTCTGTAAGGCGGCCGCCCATGGTCAAACCGAAGTCGCGAAGTATCTCCTCAAGGAGGGTGCCGATGTCGACGAAAAGACCACCTTTCAAAACACGCCTTTGATTTTCGCCGCATCCCGGGGCCATTTGGAAACGGTGCAGCTTCTGCTCAAAGAAGGTGCCGACACCGAGGCGAAGAACCGTAAAGGAGAAACTGCCGAAGCCGCCGCAGAGCAACATGGACACCAGAAGGTCGCCAGATTGATCGCTGCTCATGGCAGGAGGAAATAAAGCCGGTCCCGGCGATCGCGTGGCGGAGCGATAGCAACTCAACCGCACTAATCCAAGCTGTTGGCGCCAAGCCTGCCTTCATCCAGATCGATGTACTCAAACATGGTCTGCACCGTTCCCGGCTCAAGGCCGATCTCTGCCAACCGCTCGTTCAGGCGTTGGGTGCCGGCATCGCGCCAACCGCGCTTGATCATGAACGCGTTCCAGACTTCGATCTCGTCGCTGTCCGGTTGACGACCCTTTTCAAATGCCCAGTGGAGCAGCTCTTCGTCGCTGCCACCTTTGAGCGTCTCCGCTTCCATATCTGCGTAGGCAACGTGCAATAACTGACAACAACGCCAGTCAAAGCTACCCTTCATGTTAGTGCCCTTGGCATTTTGCCAGGCCTCAGGCAACTCGCCCGCTGCATCGAGTCGGATCTTGTCGAGCATTCGACCAAAATAAACAATCCCACCAATCTGGTCAGAAGGGCTGCGCAGTCCGGGAATGATCGTGGGGTAGGGCAATGGCATGTCCGAGCAAAGCACCATCTCAGGCAGGCGGCAAGTGGCGGGTGACGAAGGTTAGCTCTGCGGAATACACATGGGTTCGGGTCGGCAACCCTAATCCTGTCGACCATTAGCGGTCAGGTTAGAAAGTCGCCCGCACCGGCGCTGATGAGAGCCGAGCAATTCGTCCCGTTAACCGCCTAGCTACCTTCCCAAACCCTGATGTGGTCGATCTGGCAGCTACCGAAATCGACGCCCTTAAAATCGATCTGGGTGTGGCCGGTCATGTCGATCTCCGGGCTTTCGAAGCGATACTTTTTGCCATCGATGGTCAGCAGCAGTGTGCCTTTTTTTAACTCAATGGCGACGTCGGCCCACTGGTTTAGGGGCAGCAGCGGCGCATTCACTTCGACCGTTTCGACATCTTTCTTGATGACCAGTCTGGTCGAAGTTTCGCCGAACACCAGGGTGTGAATGTGGTGGCCTAGATCGAGCAGGGGAAATCTCGGGTGATAGGCCTCGGCATTGTATCGGAAACGCATGCTGCAGACAAAATTCTCCGGCACCTGCTTGAGCCAAATCACCGGCTTGAATCCGGCGTGCGCCTTATCTCCAGCAGCGATCTTTTTTGCCTGGAATTCTTTGCTGGACTCAGTGCCGGTCAGAATGCCATCGACAATTTTCCAGGTGCTGCTCTGCCGAACTTCCCAGAAGTCGGTATTGATCGATCCGCCGTCGAAGCTGTCTTCGTAAACCAGCTCGGTGCTTTCGAAAAGCTCGGGCTGGTAAGCCTTTGGCTCGGCAGCGTGAAGCGTTGACTGAACTGAAAAGTGAATCACCAGAACAGCAGCGAAAGTGGAAGAGCAGGAAGGGAAATTCATTGTCAAGATAGTAGCAAAATTGTGTTTTCTCACCTAACTGCCTGCGTGTCGAATGGAATAAATTATGATCCAATCAGCCAACCTGATCCTGACATTTTTCTCCGCCCGCTACGCCATGCACTCACCTAATTCCTTCATCGTGCAAAAGCTCCTCCCGCCCGCTCGGGGCGCAGTGCTGCTCCTGGCAGCGATTTTGCTATCCGCACTGCCGTCTGCTGCTCTGTCACCAACGATCACTGACACGACTCGCCGCCCGCTGGTATTTGTCATCACCGGCGAGAGCAACTCGGGAGGCGTTGGTGACAATGCGGACGCCACCACAGCAGAACGCTCGCCGCGACCGAACCTACAGATCATGAACCTGACCGACGGCAACTTCGCCTTCGAAGACATGCAGCTCGGCGTTAACAATCTGCGCGATCACTACCGTCTTGAAAAATTCTACGAAACCCGCCACGGCCTCGAGCTCGGGCTGGCCAACGCCGTCGACGCCGATGCCTTTGCCGATCGTAAACCCGTGTACCTCATTAAAACTGGTCACGGTGGCTCGCGCGTCCTGCAATGGTCGGAGGGCAACGAATTGGAGTTCTGGAAAAAATTCGTGCAGCGCATCGATGCCGCCAAGCGCCAACTACCTGACCAACCGCAATGGGTGGTCTGGTACAGCCTCGGCATCAATGACGCCCTCGACGGCGCGCCGATCGAGAGCTGGACGGAAAACGTGCAGATGCACCTGAAGCGAATCAAACAGCAACTGCCCGGAGTGGTGATCGTGATGACGCAGTTTCAGTCCATGGGCTACGCCGAAACCAACGCGGCCATCGCCGAGATCGCCAACGCAGATGCCAGCGTCCTCGCTGTGGATTCAACCGCCACCACGCTGGGCGACAAAAATCACTGGGACTATGCCGGCCTGAAAACGATGGCCGCTCGCATGATTGAGGCGACGCAGCAATTGCTTGAGACCGCGGCGAAGCCCCCAGAAACATCCACACCCAATGCGCCCCAGTAGACAGATGGTTGAGATTTCACCAATCGCCCGTTTTCTGACGGCGCATGCGCGTACATAGGCGGCTTGAGTTTCCTGACGATCCGAACAAACTGGAAAAGCAATTGCCACCGACCCATCTCCCCAACATGAGCACTCTACCTTCCAGCACCGACAAAAAATCCAGCAACTCGACCCGACGACGCTTCCTCTCGCAGTCCGGGAAAATCGCGGGTGCCTCGGCGCTGGCGGGCATTTCGCTCCCGGCGGTCCACGCAGCAGGCAGTGACAAAATCCAGCTCGCTCTTATCGGTTGCGGCGGACGCGGCAGCGGCGCCGTTGGCAATGCAATGGAGGCGGATGACGGCATTCACCTTACCGCCATGGCCGACCTGTTCGAAGATCGGCTCGACCGCTCGCGTCAGGTGCTGGAGAAAAATTTCACCGGTCGCGTCGAAGTTCCCTCAGAGCGTCGTTACCTCGGCTTCGATGCCTTCAAGCGCGCCATTGATTCGCTGCGCCCGAACTCCGGCGACGTCGCCATGCTCACCGGCTACGCCGGCTTCCGTCCGGCGCAACTCGAGTATGCCGTATCACGCGGCATCAACGTGTTCATGGAAAAATCCTTCGCCGCCGACCCTCCCGGAGTGCGGCGGGTGATCGAAGCCGGCCGACAGGCCGAGCAGAGCGGCGTTAAAATCGCCGCCGGCTTGATGTGTCGCCACTCGCGCAATCGGCAGGAGTTGATGAAGCGAATCGAAGCCGGCGAACTCGGCGATATCGAGAGCATCCGCGCCTACCGGATGGGCCCGTCGGGGCCCTTGCGTCCGAAACCGGAAGAAACCGGTGACCTCGAGTGGCAGCTGCGCAATTTCACCAAATTCTTCTGGGTGTCCGGCGGCCTGTGGTCGGAAATGGATATCCATCAGATCGATGAACTCTGCTGGCTGAAGGGCGACAACTATCCGATCAACGCTCACGGTGTTGGCGGGCGCGCATTCAACAACACGGACCTCGGCCAGAACCTCGATGCGTATTCGGTCGAGTGGACTTTCGACGATGGCGTCAAAGCCTACGACGTGGTGCGCTACACGCCCAAATGCTACAACGAGTTTGCCACCTACGTTCACGGCAGCAAATGTGCCGCGCAGTTCTCCGGTAACATCCACGCCGGTGACGTGAAGATTTTCAAAGATCAGCGCTGCGAACCGGACAACATCGCCTGGGAAGCTCCCAAAGAAGAAATGACTGCCTGGCAGCAGCAGTGGATCGATTTCACCAAGGCCATCCGCGAAGACACGCCGTTCAACCAGGCCGAGCGAGCCGCGAAGTCGAACCTGACCGCGATCATGGGCCGCGCCGCCGTGCACATGGGCCGCAACATTTCCTGGGACGAAGCCATGGCCTCAGAGTTCCGATTCAATCCCGACATCGACAAGCTCACCCACGACAGCGACGCCCCGTTCACCGCCGACGAGAATGGTCAATATCCCGTGCCCGTGCCGGGGGTTTGGTCGGAGATCTGAGGAGGGGGCAGTGGGCGCACGCAGCCGCGGCCGCAAGGCCGTGAACCGCACCATTACGTTTCCTCTACGTGGCGAAGCGTGCTGTAACTCTCTTACTGAGCGGAAACCGTTTCGACGTGTTAACCCTACGGAGAGATGGCTGCTTTGTACTCGGCGAGAGCGGCGTCATACGCTGCCTTGGCTTTGTTTCGTTCCGAAGACTTTCGGGTTCTATCCGCGTCCCGGTATTTCCCCCCGGCGCCCACCGCGTTGTGCCACAGCTCCGCAACATTGTCTTTGCCTTTGAACTGTTCGGGGGTTTTGGGAATGGCCTGCAAATCCTCGTGGGGCAGGTAGTCCTCGCGGTTGGTCGCCATCCCGGGAGTCTTTCCGTTTGCGGCTGAAACCGAACGCGGCATCTGTACCATTTTGGATTCGTCACTCCATGCCGCGCCCTTGATCACCTTGCCCTCGCTCTTCCAATCCGCTACCTCCCGATCGTCGACAAAGACCTTGATCCACAGCCCGTCGAGTTGAGTCGACTCCGAATAGTCGACCCAGTACTTTTCCGTAGACACGCGGCCAGATTGGCCGGTAGGAATCATTTTCACTTTCTCTGTCTCCCAGTCCCGCTCCCTCATTTCGAGCCAATCGGTCGCAAACTGCGCACGCCTCGTATTTTCCAAGGCCGGGACCTTCGCTGCACCGACGACAACCGAATGCGACTCCGCTTTTCCTTCCGCCCGGATGGCCAAGGTGTTTCGAATGAAAACGTTGTATTTGACGGAAAGCTCCCCCAGGTCTTCTCCGCTGCTGTTTTGAACGATGACGTTGTACCGCCATGCGGTCGTCATTGCTTTCACATCCCGGTCGGAGGCATTGCGCCCGGCGATGATTCCGGGCGGGCCGTTCGGCAGAGTAATATTGAGCGGTGACGGATCATTTCCGGCTTGTCTCTGGGCCGGATCCTCCACGGCTTCAGTCCGAAATTCCAATTTGTAAGCCTTGTTGAGGGTCGCCCATTTCTTCACGTACGCCTGATCCTCGACACTCAGATTCGCAATCGGGAAAATGAACTTTTTCTCCGAGACTTCCATTTCCACACGCGCGCCATGTATCGCTAAAATCTCACCCACGATGGTTCGGCCATTGTTGTCTGTAAATGATCGAACTTCGGCACGGGCGGAACCAGCCAGCAAGCCCATGCAAGCGGCGAATACTGAGGTCACAACGATCGAAGTATTCATGAACACAAAAGTAACAAAAGCTCCGAGGGCGTCAATTCGATCCGGTCGAGTCTTCTACTGACCTCAATTTCTGCCGCTACGTCTGATACGCCATCCCTGGCCTAAACCCAGTTTTCGGTTGACCAAGATCAGGCCGGTAGGCAAAACTGACCGGCACGCCTTTGCGAGTCATGTTCATAGTAAAAATATTATTACTGGTGGGGTTGATCCGGTTATTGGTCGCGACCAACAAGCCCATGCTTTGCACGGGCATTTATACCTGCGCTGCGGTGGCGTTTGCACTGATGTTCGGCAAGCCCTTCTTGTACATTCTGATCGCAACGCCAATCGCCTTCGGCTTCGCTTTTCTGTATTTCTGGCTGCTGGATCGATATGAGGAGACCGGCTGGTTCTACGTGATACTCACCGTTGGCCTCGCGATCGGATTGGTCTGACATCGGAAAACCACACCCGGATGAGAGGATGTCGTCCACCTGGCCCGTCCTTCCTATCCCACCGACTAGAATTACTATTTTTATAGTGATTGTAGTTAATTCATGCGGCCGTATCTTCTCTGATGCCATCACACGAGCACGAGCACGAGCGTCAGACCGATGCCAAACAGTTGGCTCAGGATCTGGCATTGGCGGGCGCGGATGCCATCGTGATTCGCGAGGCGCTTCGCGAACGGCAACTCGACGATTGCCTCGATGATCAGGCCATCACGCACATCCTCAGCGAGTATGCTGTGGTTGAACAAATCGAAGCCAGAGAGGGAAGCACCTTGCTTCACTACTTCATTCGCGCCGGCGGGGTGGCGGTAGCGCTGGCCTCTTGTGTGGTTTGGTATATCTGGGGCTTCGACGTCGTCCCTTTCGGCGGCATCGTTTTCGGATCGCTGCTCGCCTGGGCACCTCACCTCGCGAACTTCGAAATATTCTGAGGCGCCGCCCGGAACTCCTCATCGGTTGTCCAGGCTTCCCTGATGGTAAGGGCAACTCCGCTGAGAAGTAGTAATGGCGGTGGACACAGTGGACGGTTCTAAGCCATGGTAGACTCGCATCCACTCCAAACGAATTGGCGCGCACACATGGATCCCGCATTTTTTCAGAATCTGCGAAGTTTTTCGGACTTCGAAGAGGTCACCGAAGATCGACACTATACCCCCGTGCCGCAGGATTGGTGCGTCGTCATTTCGGATGTCACCGACTCGACCGGCAAGATTGCGCAACACCAGTACCGCGATGTCAACACCGTCGGCGCGGCGACCATCGTCGCGGTGACCAACGCTCTCGACGGCCTCGAAATCCCGTATGCTTTCGGCGGCGACGGCGCAACGCTGCTGGTGCCGGGATCGTATCGGGATCGCGTTTCGAAAAATCTCAACTCGCTGCGCGATATCGCTCTGCGTCGCTTTGATTTGCAGTTGCGCATCGCGATCGTAGATGTCTCCGACCTGCCGGGCGGTGAAGCCACAATCGAAGTCGCCAAGTTCGAGTTGATCGCGGGAAAAGCGGTGGCCCTGTTCCGTGGCGGTGGTCTCGCGCTGGCCGAGAAAATCGTTAAACAGGATGGTGCGAAATACGATATTCCCCAAATGCCAGCAGACGCAGTCGATCTCAGCGGGCTGTCCTGCCGCTGGCACGAAATCCCGAACAAGCACGGCTTCATCCTCTCGCTCCTCGTCAAGGCTCGCAGTGACAATGCCAAACAGGTTTATGTCGAGCTCATCGCCAAGCTGACTTCGATCTTCAAAGGCGTGCTCAGCGATGCCAATCCGGTCAATCCTTCGCTGATGACCTACCGCTCTGTCGGACAATCCAATCGGCACGAGAAGCGTTTGGAGCAGGGCTTTTTTGCGTGGATCAAAACACGTTTCGAGATCGTGGCGGCGGCGATTATTTTCAAATTGAAGCTGATCCCCCAGTGGATGTTCCATTCAAAGGCGTATCTCCAGGCGATTCGATCTCACTCCGATTATCGCAAATTCGACGACATGTTCCGCATGATCCTCGATTGCTCTCCGGAACAGGTCATGGAGCTCTCCGAGTTTCTCGATGCGGCTCACCAAAGGGGTGATCTCTGGTACGGGATTCACCAATCGCAAACCTCGCTGATGACCTGCTACGTGCAGGGACTGGGCGACGGCGAACACATCCACTTCATCGATGGTGGCGACGGTGGCTACACCATGGCATCGAAGCAACTCAAAGCGCAGATCGGAGAGGGAGCGGCATTGGATTAAGGAAAAGACCGCAATCAGGCTCACGTCTTTTAGAACCCCGTTTCAACCCACCGATCGCCCTTTCCACTGCGGACGCACGCCCAGCCTTTGCCGAAAAAATGACTGCCACTGAATTGTCAAAAAGAGCACCAGCGCAAGTGGATGAAGAGCGACGCCCAGCCAGGATTGACGGAAACGGACCGCATTGACTATGCGCGGCAAATAACTGAGCGCCAGAGCCAGCCAGTTGAGCGCACTGACTCCGCCGCTCAACACCAGGAGTAGAGGCAGCACACCGCCGCCGAACAACAGCACCGTAAAGATGCCTATCACCGGCGGAGCCGCCGCTCCTTCATGCGAGTTCTTCGCCAAACCGGCCCATACCTCTCTTGCACTGCTGTACATCCGGCCTTCAAAGATTTCGATACCGGAGCAAACATCGGTTCGAAGTCCAGCCTCGCGATAGGCTCGCGTCAATTTGATACCGTCGTGCAGCGACAAGCGTATTGCGCTGTGGCCGCCGATTCTCCGGTGGGATTCTGTTTTCGCCATCAGTACCTGGCCGCAGCCCGCCGCCATGCTCGGCAATGTGTTTTGGCGGGCGACAGCCAGTGGCAAAAACCCCAGGACCATGAACTCGATCATTGGTATCAGGAGTTTTTCCAGCAGGCTACCGGTGATTTGGCGCGGAAATGCGCTGACCAGATCGCTGCCACTGGTCTCAAGAAAAGCCGCCAGACGGGCCACCGCCTTCGGCGCCATAGCGATGTCCGCATCGACGAACAGCAGCACATCGTAGCGTGCCAGTTCGGCAAGCTTTTTGCAGGCATGCATCTTGCCACACCAGCCATCAGGTAGCGGCGGGGCCGACACTACCCGCAACCGATCGTCCCGCTGCGCGATAGCTGACACGATCGCTGCTGTAGCATCTTGAGAATGGTCATCCATGACGATGACCTCAATCTCCGCTTCCACACTTGCGAGGGCCGACGCCACCGCCGTCCCGATGTTGGCCGCCTCATTGCGTGCCGGAATGAGAATCGACACCCGCGGATGCCGCGCCGAGGCCGGTGGCGGACTACGAAATTCGAATTGGTTCCGCAGGCTCAGCAGCGCCGGAATTGATGCCAGCAGCAGGGCCGCGAAGAGAAGAATCTGGCCGCTCATTTTGACGTCAGCGCCCCGTGTCGCGGATCGAAGGATTCGCCTCGAAGTTTGGCGCGGAGCCATTTCCATCCGCCATAGACTCCGCCGACTCCAACCGACCCATCGATCAATACTTCGAACTTGTCGGCGTCTCGAGCGATCACTGCTTCGGCCAATCGGTCCTGCGCTAGCTCCAATGCTGAGGCACAATCACGGGTCCATTGTTCTGCAGACTGCGGTGCCGTTTTCGGGCAACTCAAGGGCTCGCCGAATGCGAGAAACACTTCGGGATGACGTTCCTCCCCGAAGCAATACTCCAGAGCCAGCGGCAGCACCGTCACCTTGTGGTTTGTCCGACTGAGGGCGTGACCCAGGCCCGGCTGCAATTTCATCGGTCGTACGCGCACGTCGGTAAACTCGCCCTGAGCGGTAATCCAGAGTACTCCACCGCGCGCGAAGGTCGCTTCGGCGGTCCGCAAAAATTGCCTGCCACCGCGCACCGATCCTGATTTCACTCCGAAAAAGCCGATGCGTTTGAAGAAGCCGTAGCCCTCCAGTGCGTCCGCATCCATTGTCACGATGTGCTGGCGACCGGGAAATCGGAAGTGCGACAGATACATCAACACCATGACGTCATTCCACGACGGATGATTGCAGACTATGACCAATGACGTATCGCTGCGGATGGCTGGAGCAGATCTATCGCCGCCATCGCTCAACAATCTCAACGCATGAAAATTGCGACGCAAGTATCGTCCCGTGTATCGGGCGAATCGCTCGTATAAAAACGGCGAATGCTTGGCAAACACCTCCAGATTTGCCTCTGGTTGCTTCATCTTAAATGGTCATCTGCGCTGTTCCAAGAGACTGATAGTTTATATTCAGTTAATTTCCCTGTAAGTCCCCCACTTAACGAGCCCGAAACGGAAGAAATGCAGCGGGGGAGAATGTGGATAATGTCAGGATATCATGCGGTTTGATGGCAGATACCAGACCCTGTCGGGTGGCGGGCAGAAGGGGATGCCGACAATCACCGAAGTCACTGACAGGCAGTCCAGCTTGATATTAACGACCTCAACTGCCCGACAGCCGCCCTACTCCAATTCCCCAACGGGCGCGCAACATGAAACTTTATGCTGTGCGGCGTGGTAACTGGTAGGCGTCGACTGTCCTCAGCTCAGTAGGTCGCAGTCGTGGGATTAGTATCGAAATGGGTCCTCGATGGTGTGGTAGCCGGAACCTTGCGGTTCGAAGTAGACGCCATCGTTGAAGTAGTAGTCACGATTGCGATAGCGGACGGTCTGATAGCGGTTTGGCAGCGTGTTGTGAACCACTCCGTAGCGAGTGGTTGTGTGGGTCGTCGTTGGATAGCGCAGAGGCCGATCGATGGTAACGTATCTCGATCCGTCGCGTCGATAGTAGGTATTTCCGTGGTAATAGTAGGAGTTGCCGTCGACGTCTACCGTTTCATAACCGCCGGGTAACGTGGTCACAGACGTGCCGATCGTAGCCGCAGCATTATGATGTGGGCTAGCTGCGTAGTGGGGATCAGTTACGCAAGCGCCAACAAACAGTAATGCAGACGCCGTTGCTGCAATGCCAAGTGCTGGAGTGAGGAAGGTGAGAAGGGATTTTTTCATGATGGTATCCATTCTATTGCAAAAGGCATGCCATCGCCTCAACCCCCGTAGATAAATAAAAGTGGAATCCACTCAGTGCAGAAGAAACCGCAAATTGCACGACGATCGTGCTATTTGCTCGGCTTAGCCGTGCGAACGCCTGTCCAAGTACACGCAAACAAGACGATTGGCTCAGTCCGGCTCCAGAGACGCTCGGCAACGATTCAGCCGCAGTGCTGACGGCGCGATCAACGCCCATCCGAACCGTTCGGCTAAGGCCTGTTGAAAAATTTGGCACGCCGAGCGGCGAGTCATTTTGCAGGCTGGCGCGGCGGCGTACGAAAGCGGTGCGAGCACCGCGACCGATCGCCAACAAATCCAGCGTGCAAAAGGGCTGTCGCCAGAAGGGAATCGTCACCTCACATTTGGCGAAGCCGGAACTATTAAGACTAAAATTCATTAGATTCTCGGCGTGAAGGGGTTTTTCAACAGGCTGCTAAGGCCTCGACGTGAAGGGTGGGGTCGGAGGAAATTCGACATTCGTTTCCTGTCACAACTTCCCAGATGCCACGCGAAGAAGCTTACGCGCATGTCAATACGCGGATCCCTGAGAGGTGGCGTGGAAAATGCGCCGGTGATGTCTGATGAAAATCGATCTAACGAGAAAGAGCATTCACGTTCGCGAGCGAGACAGCAGCATTAGCGGAGCCGGTCAGGCGATTGCGATGTGGACGCAACACTGGGACCATCCGCGGGGAGAGGTGAGTTAAAAGACGGCACTATCTGAACCGCGCCGTGTAATGTTCTGCATCCTTCCGTCCGGAAAATTATAGAATATATGAACGACAAAATACAAATCGCACTGGTCACCGGAGCCTCAGGCGGCATCGGCAAAGAAATCGCCGGGATGATGGCTGACGAGGGCTACCATGTCCTCGCCGCCGCCCGTAGCATGGATAAATTAAAGGAGATGGAGCGGGACGGAATCGAGGCGATTTATCTCGATGTTACCGACGGTGAATCGATCACATCCGTATACGACCACATTCGGAGCCAACATGGACGCCTCGATGTCCTGATCAACAACGCTGGTTACGGCGCCTCGGGACCGATTGAAGCAGTGACAACTGAGGACGCGAAACGGCAGTTCGACGTCAACGTCTTCGGCGCAATGGAGGTCACCCGGCAAGCGTTGCCAATGATGCGAGCCCAGGGAAGCGGACGTATCATTCAGCTAGCCTCGGTGGTCAGTCATATTTCTTATCCTGTGATGGGTTGGTATGCGGCGTCGAAGCACGCCATCCAGGCCCTGATGGATGCATTGCGGCTGGAGGTAGAACCGTTTGGGATTTATGTCTCCATGATCAAACCCGGGCCGATTGAGTCGGGTTTCGAGGAGCGAACCCTGGACGAACTTGAGAAAATGGATATTCCACCTGCCTACGATCAACTGGTGGAAAACTACAAGTCACTTATCAAGGAGAGCTACGCCGACTGCCCGGGACCTGAGGTAGTCGTCGATACGGTGCGCAGAGCGCTCACCGACGAACACCCCAAGTCGAGTTATATCGACACAATGCAGAGCAAGATGACCATCGCCGCCCGCACTCTGTTGGGCGAGCGCCTGTTCGACAAGATACTGAAGTCGAAGCTCAAAGATTAATGGTAAGCTGGAAGGTTGCTCAGGAAGCCGTGCAGGCATTTACCGTCAGCCCAACCCACAGCGATGCTTGCCACCCGTCCCCATTACCGCAACGCTCGGTGAAAAGGCGTTAGGCACGGCAACTTGCAGCCTGATCCCAGTTTAATTTTCGATTCCAGCTTTCGAAAAAATTTTGCTCCAGTTCATTCCTCATGGCGGAATCCGAAGTGTCGCAAGACAGTCGACTGCAAGCTGCGATTGCGCCGGCGACCAATCGCCGTGACTGTCCGGCACCGCTATGCAGCAACAGACTTTTGATTTACCCGCTGGAACTCTAATTGTCAGGAATCCGACTGCTGATGACATAGCGCATATGATTGCGCTCAATGCTCTGTGTTTTCCACAGATGCTCGAAGGCGATGATGCCTGGCGAGACGACCAGTTGCTCAGCCACCTGGAGGTATTCGGAGAGGGGCAGATGGTCGCCGAATTTGATGGTCGGATCGTCGGTGTCGCTTCCTGCCTGATCGTGCATCTGGGGAAGGATCCGCTGCGTCACCACACTTACTACGGCATCACTGATGACGGCTATTTCTACAATCACGATCCGCAGGGAGATACCCTCTACGGTGCCGAGGTATACGTCGACCCGGCGTGCCGCGGGCAGGGGATCGGGCGCATCCTTTACGGCTTGCGACGCGAGCTGTGTCGACGGCTGAACTTGCGTCGTATCCTCGGCGGGGGACGTCTGTTTCGCTATGCGGAGCACGCCGACGAACTGACTCCCGAGGAGTACGTCTGGCAGGTGCAGGATGGTAAAATCGACGACCCGGTGCTCGGCTTTCAACTGCGTGAAGGCTTCGTCGTGCGCGGCATTATGCAGAACTATATTCGCGATCCGCGCAGCAAGAACTGCGCTTCTTTGATCGAATGGCTCAACCCCGACTATCAGGTCGATTCCGACGAAGACCGCAAGGTACGCGTCGCCTGCGTGCAGTACAAAATGCGCAAGGTCGCCGACTTCGAAGAGTTCGCCGCCCAGGTGCGCTACTTTGTCGAAACCGCCGGCGAAGATTATGGCGCGGAGTTTGTGCTGTTTCCTGAACTGCTCAGCGTGCAACTGCTCTCCGCGCTGGAACCGATGGGCTCGCGGGAGGGCATACGCCGTCTCGCCGAATATACGCCGCAGTTTGTCGAACTGATGAGCACCCTGGCCCGCGAACAGGGTCTCTATGTCGTCGCCGGAACCCATCCGGTTGAGCAGGAGGACGGCCGCCTGCACAACGTGGCCATGATCTTCCGACCCGACGGCACTTACCTTTCCCAGCCAAAACTGCACATCACGCCCAGTGAGAAAACCTGGTGGGGCATCGACGGAGGCAGCTCACTGGTCGTCATTCAGACACCGAAAGTGCGCATCGGAGTGCTGATTTGCTACGATGTAGAATTTCCCGAAGCCGCCCGCTACCTCGTCGATCAGGGGATCGAATTGTTACTGGTTCCGTACTGCACCGATAACCGACAAGGCTACCTGCGCGTCACCACCTGTGCCGCCGCCCGGGCCATCGAAAACCAAATCTATGTCGCTACCGCCGGAGTGGTCGGAAATCTTCCCGACGTGCCGGCCATGGATATCCACTACGGCCGAGCCGCCGTGTTCACTCCGTCGGATTTTGAATTCGCCCGTGACGGAATCCAGGCCGAGGCGGACCCTAACAT
>JBBKXR010000144.1:0-35329 GCA_037969585.1 Verrucomicrobiales bacterium | reverse complement strand
CGCTAACCGCTAACCGCTAATCATGGTGCGTCGAGGGTGAGTATGAATGCTTCGGCGGGGTCCCATGTGAGATTGACGGTGACGCTGTCAGGGTAGGTCCTGGCGCTGCGCAGATTGCGGATGCCGGTTTGCTTTTGAGGGAATGTCAGGGTGATTGGCTGCGGTTCTCCGGCGGCGGTGTCGATGTGACCGAGGCCTGTGATGGAGCCCTGTCGAGTGGGATTCTTGACGATGCATAGGTAGCGTTCGTTGCGGTCAGGATTATGCCAGAAGAGGACCTCGGTGAGTGGGATAGATGCGCCGGTTGCGGTCTCGGTGATCAGCAATCGCGGCTCGAGGCCGGCGGCGCTGAGATGGGTGGTGAGGATCGTGCGCCAGGTCAGGCCGTATTTGTCGGTGCGGCGGGCATTGTCGAAATATTCGAGTGGACTGAGATTTAGGAAGATCGCGCGCCCGCCTTTTCCGTTCGGATGTACGGTGACGTGATCGATGGGGCGTCGGTCTTCGACGACAGCAATGCCGTGGTGGCGGTCGGCGTGCTGGTAGTCGAGCCGGTCGAGGTACGGTTTTTGGTAGCGTTCTCCATTGAGTTCGCAGAGCTGGCTGGGATCTCCGAAGTAGCTTACGGCGGGTGCATTGAGATCGAACAGGTCGTCGAGTGCGCCCTCGCTCCGGCCGTTGCCGTGCTCGTCGAGCAGGCCGCACCATTGATCGGCGATGACGGTTCCGCCGGCGGCAACGAAGCGGCGAATCGCTTCGGCTTGATGATCGGCAAGGCACAGGGTGCGGTTGAGAATAAGCACGCGGTATCCGTTCTCGATCAGGTGATCAGCAGCGATCTGGGTATCGCTGACGAAGTTGTACTGAAAGCCAGAATCTTCGAGAAGTTTGCACCAGGCGACGCGGTTTTTGCCGGCGGACTGGCACTGGTTGTCGAGTGACGATGAGCGGTTCGGCCAGGTACCGCCGTGAGGGATGACATCGGTGACCCACGAGGCGCGGATACTCGGCATGGAGTAACAGATAGCGATCGGATCGGCGTCGAAGCGGACGCCGGGTGCGAACAGCGTTTTTGACAGCTCGCCGTGCAGCTCGCGAACGGCCGCTGCGTTGGCTTCGATATGCGGTAAAACGGTTCGCTTTTCGCTGTCGAACCAGGCTCCGAGGTTTTCTGCTTCGGGCCAGGCGATGACGCCGCGGTTACCGTGGGCGAGGTAATAGTTGAGGAACCATCGGTCGCGGTCGGAGGATCCGGTGGAGAAAAAGGTTTGCACGAAGGGGCGGCGGTCGGCGCCTGCGCCGGTCCAGAAAGAGCGCAGGATTTCGTTGCTGGCGCCGATGTCGTAGGCTTCGATAAATTGCGCGCTGCGGGCGATTTTCTCGTAGTCGAAGCCGCCATAGGCGGAGGGTTGCTGGCCGCCTACGAATCCGGCGGGAGTATCGGGGTCGAGTTGGTTTGCGTGGTGGGTCAGGTCGCTGAGGACGGCGGCGAAGTGGCTGTCCATGAAGGCGCGCCAATCCATCCACGGGGCGAGTCGCCAGTCACTGAAGGGAGGTGTGTTGTGTTGTTTGCGGACTTCTTCAAATCCAGTCGGTTCGGCTTGGCCGAAATCAGTCAGATCGCTTTGCCAAGAGCGGTTAAGGGCTGCAATATCGTTGCCGTAGATGTCGCGCAGCCAAGTGCGAAACTGGGCGACAGTGCGTGGCGAGTTGTCGACTTCGGCAGGAGAGTTGAATGAGCCGAGCGAAATTTCGTCGTCGAAGGAATAGGCGGCGACGGGACCATCGCGAGTGACGGTGATATTGCGATCGAGATGCGCTTTCATCGCGGCGATGACTTCAGGATCGCTGAGAGATTGGGGGCGTTTGGTGAGTTCTTTGTGGCGCAGCACTTGATCGATGCCGGTCTTTTCAGTGAGGTGCAGGTAGCCTTTGTCGGCGGCGTGATCGACGTAGTAGGGAAGCTGATTTTTCCGCGCAAAATCGACGGTGTCAGTTTGGCCTGCGCCGCGATCGATGTGAAAACCGTCGATACCAGCGCGCTGGTAGAGTTCGAGGTCCTGACGTGCGTTGGTTTTGTGTTGCCAGACAAAGACAGTGAAGTGATCCCAGACCGACGGCGCGGCGATGGGGGCCACGGCTAGATTCTTCAACAGGGGGTCGGTGCTCGAATTGGCGGAAAGCGGTGTTCCGCCTGTGAACTCAGGAAGTTGGCCGTGGCTTTCCGGGCTGATGTAGATCAGCAGCAGCAAGAAGAGCGTGCGCGAGACGAGCGGCATCCTACGGTATGTGCTGACGGTCGAAAGTAGGAAAGAACGGGTGGGGCTCACCCATTATGGATCCATCGTGGACTGTCGGCGATTTTTCTTTTTAACGCCCGGGCGGTATTATTAAGCGGAGTGGTTTGTTGGTATAAATGCGATCGCTGGCGAAGTGCTCAGGCGGTTAGCGCGGGCGCGCGGGAGGCGATGACGTGAGTGGCGTTGCGGAGCTCTTCCCGGTTAACAGGCTTGCCGAGTACGAGGTCTACGCCGGCAGGACACTCGGCGTTGCTGGTCATGATGTCGCCGTAGCCGGTGACCATTATAAAAGTTTTTCCGGGGAACTGTTCGGCGACTTTAAGGGCAAGTTGGTCGCCGTTCATGTGCGGCATTGACCGGTCGCTGAGCACGGCATCGAAGGTGCCTTTTGAGAGGTATTCCAGCGCTTCACTGGCGCTGGTTACAAATTCGGCGTGGTGACCATCGACGGCCAGTAATTGGGTGATCAGTCGGGCGATAATGGGCTCGTCGTCGACCACGAGGATGCGCAGCGGGCGATCCATCGGCGGCGCGCTTGCATCGGTAACGGTGGCTCGATCGTGTTCCGGTTCGTGTTGGCTGTCGACCGCCGGAAGGCGAATGGTGACGGTCGTGCCGAGTTGCGGTGTCGAGCGCAAACTGAGTTCTCCGCCGAATCCGCGTATGACCGTTTCCGCCAGTGACAGGCCGAGTCCGGTGCTGGCTTTGCCTTTGGTGGAGAAAAATGTGTCGCGGCAAAGGGCGAGAGTGTCCGACGACATTCCACAGCCATTGTCGGAAACTTCGAGGACTACAGAATGCTTTTCCTTTCGAGTGGTGAATGCCAGGCGACCGTCCTCCGGCATGGCATCGCAGGAGTTAAAAATAAGGTTGGTGAGGACTTCCCGAAACTGAAGGGGATCGACCTCCACTTGGACGCCTTCGCCAAAGAGTGTCTCGATGCGCACATTGGCTCCGCGGGTTAACATTTCGCTCTCCCAGTGTGGCCGGGTGAGTTTAATCGTATCGGTAACAACCGTTGCGAGGTCGACTGCTTTCACCGTCTCGGACGTGGGCCGGTTAGGGTGAAAGTTGCCTAGACTGCGGACCACGCTACTACCCTCAACTATCAGTTCGTCGAGTTGTAAAAGGGTCGCGGCATTGCCGTCGGTGGAGGGCGTGACTTCACCAAGTAAGCCCTGCATTTTCGCCAGCAGGTTGTTGAATTCATGGGCGATGGAGCTGCTCATCTGGCCGAGTGCTTTGAGCCGCTCGGTATTGATCAAGCGTTCCTGGATGTCGGTCGTGGTCTTGAGTGCGATGCGTAGCTTTTCCTCGCTCTTGAGGGCGGATTTTTGCGCGTCTTTAAGGGCCGTGATGTCGGTGTTGGCTCCGATCATGCGCACGGGCTTGTCGTTTTCATCGCGAATCACGATGCCCCGGCACAGCACCCAGGCAATCGATCCATCACGATGGCGGTAGCGCAGTTCCTGGCTGTAGAGATAACTGGGATCGGCGCAGTGTTTGTCAAAATTTTCGATCGCTTTCTTGTAATCTTCCGGCAGGCAGTTTTGCTGGCACCACTCGGAGCTGTGGGGTATCTCGGAATCGGTGTAACCAAAGACTTCGGCAAAGCGCGGGCTGTGCCATTCATTTTCGGGTTTCTCGAGGTCCCAATACCAGAGGCCATCCAGAATGTCGTTCTGGATGAACTCAAAAATGGCAGGGTCGGTGGCGACTCTCTCGAACAGTTCGGTTTTTAGGTAATGCTCTCCGTTTGAGTTGGCGAGCATTCGATCTGACTTTCCACGGTTCATAGTATCGGCGTATAAATAAGTCGTTTGCCCGCTAACTTAATTGAGCGATTCGCGCTGAGCGGAGTGGATGGAAGTGCCATTGTCAGCCTGCGGTCCAGTAGTCTTCACGTTGCCAGCACCGTTGCATTCCGGCCATACTGAGTGGTTCGTAAAAGTTGACGTTCCGTCGTCAGTGCTGTTACAGATCTGGTTGGCGCGGGCTATATGGGGGATCGAAAGCGCCTGGATTGCGCAAGCTGTCGCTACAGCGGGATTGCGGACGACAGATGCTGAATGAGTGAATGCTCTCATGCGAACGAAATCAAAAACGCTAACGAATAAGTTGGGAATTAAGCGAAAAAGTAATCTGACCCACCCTGCTCTTAAAACAACAAGAATTACAAGAAATATGGTTTTTATACTGTGAGATGAAGTGTCTACCGTGGGTGGCTCGGCTGCCGGGCTTTTCGGAGCGAACGCCGGGGTGGGTCACTGCCGAGAGGATTCGGCGCTGGAGGACTAACACGAAAATGGATGGCATTGGACATCCGGACGAGACTAGATCGCCGCTTGGAAAGATGTCGCTATGGCTTGGACTAAGGCGGAGCCTGTAGCGTCGGCCCGAATTTTTCCATTCGAGCAGCGCGCAGACAGCTTCGAACCACGTTGGGCTGGCACGCCTGATCTAGCCATTCTGAAAGCAATGGTGCGCGATGCAGGATTTGAACCTGCGACAACCTGCGTGTGAAGCAGGTGCTCTACCCCTGAGCTAATCGCGCATGTGCTGGCTCGCCGAACGGGTCGACCAGCGGGTAGGGAAGGGTTGGATTGTATCACTGGATCGACGCTGATCAACTGTGGAGTTTGCACTGCACCTCGCGTCGGCAGGCGGGCGGAAGGTGCTGCTGGGCGGGACGGAATGGAGCCCCGTACCGCTGAGACGACACGAGGCTCCTTCCGACCGCATAGGTTGAGGATTTTACTCCTCAGTCGAAATTGCTGGATCGAGCGCGGCGACGCCCGAGGCATCGATGGTCGATTGGCGAAGTCGCTTGGACTGATCGTTGATCTTCAAAAGTCCCCAGTAAGCTTTGCTCAGTTCTTCGTACTCGTTGGGGTTCTGAGTTTTCTGACTCTCCACGTACTCGATCAGGCGTTGGCTGTCTTTTTGCACGGTGGCGATGCGACTCTCGTTGCGCAGGCTGGGTTTGCTGAGGTCGACGTTGTTGTTAAGGTCGTTGATCTCGGCAGTGAGGCTGCTGACGGCGCCGTCGATAGCTCCGCTACCACCTTTGAGTTTGTCGCCTTCCCACGCAATGCCGACGGCAGGTGCGGAGGTGTGAGCGGCAGCAGGTGCCGCGGTTGGAGCGGTTGGAGCGGTTGGAGCCGCCGCCGGCGCCGGTGTCGTTGTGGCTTTTGCGACGATCGCCGTGGGTTGATCTTTGCGCGATGGACCGGCCAGGATCAGGGTGCGTTCGCCGACACTGCGGGAGTTGTCGCTTGGCGTGTTAATGGTCGGTGCGGCTGGCATTGGCATGATCGACCCGGCAGCTGAAGTGGGCGCGTTGTTACGACGGTCGGAGGCATCGGGAAAATCCGTGCGACGACTGCGATCTGGAACGGGTCGGTGAGCTTCGGCATATTGCATGATCGTCGGCTCAAACTCTTCGAGGGCGGGGCCGACGCTGGGATCGCTGGCGGTACGAGAGGCGGGGTATTCCGGAACGCCGGGATCGTTGGCATCAAGCACCGTCGGGGTGATGAACATCATCAGGTGTTTGCGACCGTTCTGTTCGCCGCGGTTTTTGAATGCGTAGCCCAAAATGGGAATCTTGCGCAGGAAGGGGATACCAGTTTCGGTGGTCGTGTCTTCGGCTTCGTCGAGGCCGCTGATGGCGACGGTGAAGCCGCTGTCGACCTGCACAGGGGCGTTGTAGACACGCGAAGTGGCGATCGGGAAGGGATTTCCATTGATGAATTTTTCGCCGATGATTTTTGAAATCTCTACCGAGATGTTCAGCTGGACCTTGTCGTTGGCCATGCGTTTGGGCAGAATGTTGATGACGGTGCCGATCGGCAGGTAGTCAACGGCCGTGGTCGAAGTGGCGCCGGCGCCAAGGCTGGTGTTCGAGCTGGAGGACAGCACGGGTTCGTTCTGAACCGTGCGGAAAACCACCTCGCGATTTTCCAGGGTCACCATGCGTGGGTAGGAGACAGTGCGCGTATTGCGGTCGTCGACCAGTGCTCGCAACCTGACATTGACGTCATCGTAACTAAGCACCGCGGTGCTGGGGATAGTGTAGTCTTTGATGCGGTTGAGATTGATGTCGGAGTTCGGCAATTCCAGATTGGCACCGAAGCCATTGCCAAGAGTGCCGGTCCAGTCGAGCCCGAGTTCGGAGCTCGGATCTTTGTTGGATTCGAAAAACTTCACCTCGATGGCGATCATCGACATCTTCTGGTCAGCGGACGCGAGGTAGCCTTCGATCCACTGATGCTGCTGCCGCGAGGCGACTACGTAGAGGGAGTTCGAATCCGAGTTCCAGATAACGCGAGCGACCGGGTCTGCGCTGCTGCCACTGTCTCCCTGGTTGCCTTCGGAGTTATCGCCGACGGGAGCGACCAGGTTTTGACGGGCGCTGAGATTGGCAGCAGAGAGTTGGCCGAACGAATCGACCGAGATGCTCGGCGCGATATTGGCGTAGCCATTGGCGGTCGGCAAGTTGAGGATCTCTTTAATGTCTTCGATCAATTTGCTCGGTTTGATTTCGAACGTGTTGGGCGCGCCCTGCAGACTAATGCCGCCCGCACTGCCCTGACCGCCCGACGAAGAGCTGTTCGAACCACCGGTGCCGGCGCTGCTGGAACTCTTGGTTACCAGTTCCTGGGAGTTGTAATTGATCTGATAGACGCGACCGATGAGCTCGCTGTCGTCGGCGGGGCGCAGGTACCACAACCCGTTGTCATGGATGAGCGAGATGCCGTTCGCTTTGGCGAGAGTTTCCAGGGCGGTAAACGGACTGGTGCGCAGGCTGAACGTGACTAGACGGTCGGCATTCTCCGATCCCTCCGGCAATCCAAAGAAAGATATACCAGCGTCATCGGCGAGGAAACGCAGCACATCGCTGAGCATTGCCTTGGAAAAGTCGTATTCGCGGGGTGGCGCGATGCGAAGTTTGCCAGCCTCATCCTCGTAGGCGGGCGAGTTCTGGGTTGCGAACTGCGGCGTGAACTGTGCCCGGGCGCTTTGCTGCACTGCAGCGAGACCGAATGCACACACGCAGATACTCAGTGCGAGAGATTGGTTAAAATACTTCATGGTTCCTTACGGTCGGATTTTCAAAACTATTGCGGTTCCGTGAATTTAAGAGTTATAAATAAATAATGCAACAATAAAAACTATAATTTTAATAAAAGAATTGTTAATTAATGCAAAATGCATTACCTTGGCCATCTACTTGTTCTGGGACCGTGGCAGCACCATGAACTTGCAACCAATAGTGAAGGATTCGCCGGCTGGCTCAGCGGGTTCTACCGCAACTTTGAAGGATAGAAACCTTCGCTCGCTATCGGTTCGTCCGTCTGCAAGTTCGAAACGAACTCGAACAGGGGAATCTTGCCCGGCGGCGTTCACTCAGGTCGAGGTGCTGGTCGCCGTGGGCATCCTGGCAGTGCTCTCAGCGATCGGTGTTCTGGCCGTCAACCGGAGCACGGAAAATGCCCGTGGGGCGAAGTTGGAAACGGACACCGCGTCGCTCAACGAGGCGGTGCAGGTCTACCGGGCTAGTGGTGGCGACTTGAGTTCTGTGTTAACGCCTAACGACGTGCTCACCAAAATGAAGACGGTTGTCTCGGCTGCGGACGCCGCTACATCGATCAATCCGCTGACGGGTTCGATGATCGATCGTCGACTTGTCGCAGAGATGCAAAATTCCAGCGAGGCGAGCTCCGGCAAGCCTCGCGTTTACTGGAGCACAACCGAACAGCGCTTTACGGTGGCGAATTCGGGGGGCGTCGGCGTGAAACGATTTACTTTTGACAATTCTTTGGGATCGGCAGCGATCGAGACTGAAACCCGTGACGCCGGGGTGATGAAGTTTGCCGCGACGGAAGGCTGGGTGTGGGATCATCGCACTGACTGGGCAGAGGACGCCCGTGGGACACCGAGTGGCATTAGCACGACGCCGTTTCCCGATGCTCCACATTCGCCGCCGACAACGGCAGGCACCGCAACTGCCGGAACGGCCACGGCGGGAACGGCAACTGCCATGGTTGGGACTGCCACCGCGGAATCGGAGACCGCAGGGTCGGATGACGGTGGCGGTGGAGAGGATTCTGGTGACGATGGAATACCACCGGATCCGCCACGACTTCCCTATCCGATTGTGACGCCGCCGGGCGGTGGCTACCTGACGACTGACTATCCTCTGCTGATTACGGTCGTTAATGCAGACGCGTACTCTGGAAATGGTATTCTTCATTACCAGCTCGACAGCGGCCCGTGGATGCCTTACGCGGCTGGAGCAGCTCTCCCGGTCGAGACCTCGGTTCGCTTTCAGGCGTTCGCCATCGATCCGACGGCCTATCGGGACAGTTGGAGCACTTACGATTACTACTACGGTGTCGCCAGCAGTTTCAGTGGCAATACGCAGGGAACCTACGACCAAGTCGAAGGAGGGACCAATCTTGAGTACGAGCTAACCGAGGGTGACAGTAATCTGAGCCACGGGGCGATCACCATCGACGTTGGTGGGGAGCTCGTCGAAGCAGGCTCCGCCAATACGCTGGAGTTTTTATCAAGCATCTTCGAGGGAGTACTGCCGGGGCAGGAATTCCTGATTGGAGAATTGCTTTATCACAACGGAACGACATTCGATAACTCACACGCCACCGGTGCCGAACTTGAGGTCGACATTATTTTCACTACGCCGAGTGCCACTGAAAAAATTCTCATCCCGTTGGCGCTGACGAATACCGAAAATAGCAGTGACCCGGACGCCAGCGCTGACTATGTCGGGCTCAGCAACGTCAACCAAGTCTATCCATTGACGATCGATGGAGCCCACTACGCGCTGACGCTTACCTTCGGCACGACCGATGTCAATGGCTTCTCGTCGACCAGCCAGTTCCATGTCTACGAAGGTGCCACAGCACGTGGCGAGATTCGCGGTATGATGACACCTGTGGGGACTGGCGGCGGGCCCCCTCCGGGATGGACCTGGCAGGATTTCCTCGATTTCCTGACTGCATTGACAGAGCGCTATCGGCCATGAGTTCTGTTGGACCTGTGGCCTGATGCCTTTGATATTCTCGGACGGGGCATTGGTCCGAGATCGGCCTAGCGCTCCTCCGGCTCTTTTTTTGAGCGGTGTTGAGGGGACGGAGAGGAGGTTTTTCGGCAAAGAGCTCCACCGTCGTAGTTAGCGAAAGGGTGGCTACAGGATCGGGTTGTTAGATGTCCCCGGGTCTCAATCTGGTGAAAAGCAGGGCCTCTGCACCGCTTGGCAGTTATTCGTATAAGTGTAAAAACCATAAAAATTAGAAAGATTAGCATTGATATTTCTGGTTATTAATATAAATTCAATAATTATCGTAATATCGAGATGAGACTTAGCCCACATCACAAAGGTGCTCTTCAAAGGGGGCCAGCGACGCATAGTCGACGCGCTTCGATTTGGAGTGGGTTCACGCTCGTCGAGGTGCTGATCGCCGTGGCCATCCTCGCCGTGATCTCGGCGGCGGGTGTGATGGCGGTCAACCGGAGTACTGAAAATGCCCGCGAGGCGAAGCTGTCGACCGACATCGTGTCGCTCAACGAGGCGGTGCAGGTCTATCTGGCCAGCGGCGGCGACCTGAGTACTGCGACGACGCCCAACGATGTGCTCGCGAAAATGAAGACGATTGTCTCGAACGCCGACTCCAAGACATCGATCAATCCGCTGACGGGTTCGATGATCGATCGTCGGCTGGTCGCGGAGATGCAAACGCTTGGCGAAGCAGGGACCAGTAAGCCTCGCGTTTACTGGAACTCGACCGATCAACGCTTTTCGATGGCAACGACGGGTGGCGTCGGAGTAAGACGGTTTACTTTCGACAACTCGCTGGCCTCGGTTCCGATCCAGACTGAAACCCGTGATCCGGGTGCGATGAAGTTTGCCGCGACGGAAGGCTGGGTCTGGGACTATCGCACCGACTGGGGAGACGACCCACGTTGGACGCCGAGTGGCATCGGCACGACCCCATTTCCCGATCCGCCGACAACTCCTCCGACCACGGCAGGCACCGCCACAGCCGGGACGGCCACCGCAGGAACCGCCACTGCGGGAACGTCGACAGCGGGGACAGCCACCACAGGAACCGCTACTAGTGGTACGGCAACCGCGGGATCCAGCGATGGCACTCCACCCACTCCGCCGCGGCTTCCCTATCCGATCGTGACGCCCCGCGGTGGTGGCTACCTGACCTCTGATTATCCGAAGCTGATCACTGTTGCGAATGCCGGTGCTTACGCGGGTAACGGAATTTTAAAATACCAACTCAACAGTGGTCCTTGGTTGCCCTACTCTGCTGGAGCGACCGTCATGGTTGGTGCAAAGCTTCGCTTTCAGTCGTTCGCTATCGATCCGACTGCCTACCGGGACAGCTATGGCACGTACGATTACTACTACGGCGTCGCCAGCAGCTTTAATGGCAATACTGTGGGAAGGTTTAAGGATATCGGAGGCGGTTTTAATCTCCTTTTTTCACTGACCGAGCTCGACACCTTCCTCAGTCACGGCTCGATCACGATTGTGCTCGGTGGAATCGAAATCGAGGTCGGGTCGGCAAACACGATGAAGTTTCTTTCGAGCAACTTCAGTGGTGTTTTGCCAGGACAGGAATTCCTGCTAGGGGAAATTCTCTATCACAACGGCACAACGTTCGATAACTCACACGCTACCGTTGCAAAGCTGGAAGTGGACATTGTTTTTACCACGCCTGTCGCCGCGTCAAATCTAACTATTAATCTGGATTTGGTGAACACGGAGAACACCAGCGATCCGGATGCCAGTGCGGACTACGTTAAGTTTAACGACGTTAACAGGAAATACAATTTGAGCATCGATGGTGCCAATTACGAGATGAGCGTTGTCTTTGGTACCACGGACGTAAACGGGTTCTCTTCAGCCTCTCAATTTCACGTTTACGAGGGCGCTACCGCCAGGGGTGAACTGCGTGCCACGATTACTCCTAAATAAGGGACGCGACGACTAACATTTTACCTAGGAAATTGAAACGATGGAAGGTATCACCGAAAAAACGCCCTTGGGCTTTCGAATTCTCCACCTCGCCAAGGCGGAGGGGGTCAGCGACTTCTACGTCACGCCGTGGGAACAGCTCAGCTATAAGATCAACGGTGAACTCGTCTACGACTCATTTGTTTATCAGCCTGAACAAGCACTCAACGTTACCCCTGGCTGCGTCGATTACGCGATGGAGATCGGTGACTGCCGGTTTCGTGTCAGTCGCATGACGACCCGCGGGCGTTTGCGCTGGGTAATGCGTTTGCTGCCGTCGGAAATTCCCTCGCCGGAAGCGATCGGTTGTCCGCCGGCTGCCCTGAAATCATTTCTCGAAAACAAACACGGTCTGTTTCTGGTCTGTGGTGCCACCGGTTCGGGTAAGTCGACGACGATTGCTTCGATGTTGACAGCGCGCGCCGCACTGCGCCAGGAGCACGTCATCAGTTTTGAGGATCCGATCGAATACGTGCTGCCGACCAACCTGCCTTCACTGATCTCGCAGCGCGAGATCGGAGCGGACGAACTCGACTTCAGCAGTTCGCTGCGCGCCGCCCTGCGACAGGCACCGGACGTTATTGTCATCGGCGAGATCCGGGACGGGCAGACGGCCGAGATCGCCCTTCAGGCGGCGGAGACGGGTCACGCCGTGGTAGCGACTTTGCATACCTCTTCCGCAGCACAAACTGTGCAGCGCTTTTTAAAGCTAGTGCCCAGCGAGCGGATGGAAAACGCCATGCTGTCGTTCGCCGATTCGATGCGCATGATCCTCTGTCAGCGTTTGTTGTTGGATGAGCAGCGCGGCAAGCGCTTCCCGATTCACGAATTGCTGCTCGAATACGATTCAGTATGCGGGGTCATTCGTCGCGGCGAATTCAAGAAGCTCGATCACGAACTCGAGACCGGTATCGCCCGCGGCATGTTCAGTTTCGAACACAGCCTCAAGCAAAAAGAATACGACGGCTGGCGTCCTAACGTGAAAGCCAAGACCGGATATTCCGAGCACGAGGTGAAGGAATACCTTTACGCGCAGAACATTTCTCAAGCCGCGCAATAGACTGGCTGTACGGAGCAAAACTTTAACTGACCCGATTTACCATGGAACTCAAAGACATCAAAGACGTGCTCACGTTCGCGGCATTTCGTCCCGAGCCTGACAATAGCAACGCGCCTTGGGCGAAACGTTTCCCCGGTCGACGAGTGCTCATGCTGAGCCTCAGCAAGGACAAGGTCAATTGGCGATCGATTGACAAAAAAGGCCAGTTCGAAGATTTCGGCAGCGACGAGGGAGACTTCGCAGACGTTGCCGCGCGCAATGGTGAAGAATGGCGTGCCATGACCGACAACGGCTGGGTGGGGATTTCAATCAATCACCGCTTCATGATAAATCTCGAGCGAAACCTGCCACGTAAGCCCGGTTACCGCACAATGATGCGAACCAACGCAAAGCAGATCCTCGGCGCGAAGTATGATCGCGGCAAGACTTATGGGATTCATCACAGTCCGACCTCAAACTCGAGCTTGTTACTGGCTTGCGACGAGTCACTCGTAAAAACGACCGAGGAAGTATTGAAAAACACCAACCTGCGGGCGGCCCGAATCGGTGTCGGCCTGTTCTCGATGACGAAGCAACTCGTATCGATGGTCGAGGAGAAAAAAGAACTCGCAGCAATGGAAGATCTGTTGCTCATCACTGCCTGCTCGGGGTCGATCTGTGCGCTGCGTCAGAAGAGCGGTCAGTGGTCGGAACTGCGTTGCCGAGCGGGACTTGATCCAGAGGATCCGACCCAAGCGGTGCAAATGGTGGCGCCGTTTCTCAACACGGCCACTGCCAATACGCGGGTGCTGTTCATGAACAACGAAACCGAATCGCGCTTTGGCGAAATATTCAAGGCGCATCTCAAAGGGCTGATGGTGGTCGATGTCACTGAGACTGACCAGTTGTGGTCAGCGATGACGGCGCACTGAGGCCTGCCATATCAATTTTATCAAATTTTTTGGAAATGAACATCAACGATCTTCTATCCCACGATCTTAAATCTGAACGCGGCAATTTGTCGGACGGGTTGCCGGCTTACTATCGTTTTGTACCGGTATTGTTCTACCTGACGGTAGTCACTTCGATTGCTTCGGCAGCCTACTTCAGTATGCAGATTCGCAATTTCGCCGACGAACGTGCCAGCGAGCAGGCGCGGCTGAATGACCTCACTATGGTGACCAATAGTCTGGCCGCTGATAAGTTTGAGATAGAGCAGGAGAATGTCCGTGCGGAAGCCGTTGGCAAATGGATCGAAACCGCTCAGGGACTTCAGCCTTTGGTAGCGGGTCTGGCTCGAAGCATTAAGCAGAGTGCCAGCATCGATATGATGTCGCTGAAGAGGAATCCTGAACTGCCACCTCAGATCTTTCTAACATTGAAGCTCAATGGCGACGTGCAGGAGCAGATCGACCTGTCGATGCAGGCGGTTCGAGAGCTGAACTATCGCTCTTTTTCGGCAAAGCAGAGTCAGGGTGAAGGCATTCTTGACTACAACGCGACGCTTCTTTGGAACGGTGTCAAGTGAGGCGCTGGTCGACGATTTCTTATTTTAGTAAGCCTAACACTATCTATTCATGAAAGACAAACAAGCGGCGGTGGTATTGCTGATTCTGGTTATTCTTGGCTTGGCATACGGTGCAGACCAAATGCGCAAGCGCGCGAATGACATGCGTTCGGAAGCGGAGGCCGCCAAGGTTGCCGCCGACAACGCGGAAACTCAGCGTCTGGTGGCCGAAGCCAGTCTGCGCAATATCAAAGAAGAGACTGACCAACTGCGCGAGTTCTACCGCTCGTGGCTACCGCATCTCGAAGCGGTACAAAATGTCCAGGCGGGTGAGGCAAAGGTCATCGAAACGATCAAACTCGGCGGGGTGTTCAGCACTTCTCAGCAGTTCGAGGACGGAACCGGCATGGCGGAATCGGTCATTCCGAAGACCTTGAAAGCTCAATTGGTCTTCGAAGATGAATACTCAAAAGTGATGAACTGGATGGGCGAGATGGAGCGCCTGTTGCCGACCGCCAGAACATCGGAATATGAAGTCCGCCGTGGTGACTCCGGCAACGACGTACACATCTCGTTGGTGCTTGAAGTGCCGATCTTTAATCCTAAAGCGATGGTTATCAAACCAGCCATCGTGGTAGCAGGTGCGTCCGCGATGCCGGCACCGGAAACGGAATAAGCGAGTGAAACCATTTACCGTCATGAAACTATCAATTCTGTTCGTTACCACCGCCAGCTTGCTGGTGTTCACATCGTCCGTCGCAAACGCTACGGAAGCTGATCCTCGTTTGGTGATGCCTGGTGACATCAAGCCGGAGCAGATCAACGCGGAAGAGCGCAACCCGTTCGAACGTCGCGTTGAACTGAAGAGCGAAGATGATCTCGCCGCTGGTGCAGAGCTCAGCGAAGAAGACCGCGTCCGTCAAAAGTTCAATAATTTGAGTGTACGTGGTGGAACCGCCGGTGTGCGGGTTTTGCTCAGCGATATGATCCTCGAGAAGGGTAGGTCCGTGGCTCCGGTTTTGGCCGATCAGACGATCCATCTTGTGGTCTCCGAATTGACTGTCGACGAAATCGTCCTGACCTGGGTTGATGACATCGGTAAGAAGCGTCCGCGAACAATCGTGATTCCTTACGATCTCACTCCACGTGTCGCTTCGCAGTTGAGTGGCCAGACCGGTACGGAGAACGGTGACGATCGGGTCATGATGGAACAAGTCATGACTCGCGCGGACCGACCCGAGATGCCCAAGTTCAATGCAATAGGACCTGACGGAAAAGTCCATGAGATCGATACCGGCGCGGTGGCCGGCCAGTAGAGCACCATTAAATTTCTTCATGAATCGACGCAAACAAAGAGGCTTTACGCTGGTGGAAATGCTCGTTGCGGGCGGGCTTGCTGCTGCGTGCTTTTCGGCGATCGCCTTGCTTTATCAGAGCATGACGGTGCACCAGAAGCGGCTCGCGTCTTTGGTCAGTGTCGAACTTGGCACGACGAAGGTTGATAACTACTTCGATGTCAACAGTTCAAGTCTCAGCGTTTACGCTGCACCTAACTACGGGCGGACGGCGTTTGCGGAGGAGTTGCGGGAAATTTTCTATGACGATGTCGAGTCTGCCGCGGCGGTGTTCTGTCTGACCAGAGATGATCCAAATACTGTTCGGCCGACTTCGATTCCATTCGCGGCCGCCAACCCGCCGCGCATCGATACACCGAACGGATTTCGAACTTTACTGGCGGCAAATTTTCCCGCTGCGGGTTCCGTGTTTCTCACTTACCGGGGCAAGCCTACCGGCAAAAATGCATCGATCTACATCATCGGGCACACCGATGATTTGAGCATGATGCCGGTGCGCGCGGTGTACGATATCGACTTCGACACGCCGACCGGCAAGCCCGGAACATATGCTTCAGTGAAGCGCTACCAATACGCTACGTTGACCAATTACTACGACGCCTATTTCGAACCGGGCACGGGGACGGCGTTTGCGCCGGTGTTTGTTTACTTCGAACGACAAACTCGCCGCTCGATGGGCGAAGCGGCCGCTATCCAGCGCCTCCAGCAGGGGCCGGGGCAACCCTTTTACATGATCTGGTGGCCTGATCCGGGAGCGCAGTTTCTCGAAAGGAATGCCGCTGTTCCGACCTTTCCTTCGACCGACCCTCGTTTCGATTATGCCGGAATGGGCGGGCGTACCGCGTTCGGTTTCATTGTGCCTGCCTATCCCTCGCTGTAGATCGTTCGCAGCGGATGCATTTTGCATTTTATTACCATGTTAGTCACTTCCAATAGTTTCGTCAGGCGTCGTCGATCGGACCGCGGTAGTGTGCTGGTGATCTCTCTGTTCCTGGTGTTGATCGGCACCTTTGGGATGACCGCATGGTTCGGTTTGATTGCTGCACGCTCTTTAGAAGTCAATGCGATGGAGGATGCGATGCGTCGCCGTATTCAGCTCAACAGCGTCAAAGAAGTTGCCCGTCAGGCGGGTTCGGAGTGGTTCCTCGCCATGGACGGAGGCAAGACCAGTACTACCACGATCACGATGCCCAGTGGCGCCGGGGAGATCGTTTTCCCGGCCTGGACGGCGACCGCTTACACCGATAGCTCAGCTATTCGTTATCACCAAATAGGAGGTGTGCCCGCGCAATCGTTCAGCACCGATCTGACCGCCACGCTCGACGATGGTGGCGGCACGGTGGGTGCGGT
The DNA here is from genome assembly GCA_037969585.1 of Verrucomicrobiales bacterium. Classification (GTDB taxonomy): domain Bacteria; phylum Verrucomicrobiota; class Verrucomicrobiia; order Verrucomicrobiales; family DEV007; genus JBBKXR01. The sequence goes on along the minus strand of JBBKXR010000144.1, from coordinate 18,726 downwards.
CGAATACAGTGTCCAGCTGCGAACTTATGTGCCGGCTCTGCGTGGTGAACTATTGACGATTCACGAACCGGAAGTGGCGACCACACCGGTAACGACTGATAGCGGTCTACTTGTCAATGGCCGGACCGTGATCTGGGATCCGAGCAACGCTCTGGCGCACCGCACCGCTCAATTTTCCGCGTCGGGGAAGGCGTCGAGTCTGAGTTTGCTGAACTTGTCCGGTGGTACTGTTTTGCCGGACAATGTGACATTTGCGCCGCGATCGACCGGCAACGATTTCATTGGCCGTATAAAAGCGAACAATAGTTCGGAGAGTAATGGGAACCGCTACACGACGCGTTTGACCGCGGAGGGGTTCGTGGCGCTCGATGGTTCGGTGGCTTCCGGAGATCGTAACGCACTGGGCTATGAGAGCAACGGCAGTGGTCAGGTTAGTATTAATCTGAGCCATGCCTCACTTCCCAACTTACAAATTACCGATGTTAGCGAAATTGACTTTTTGGGTCAGAACAATGCTACTGATTTTGCGGATGCTGCCAATCTGACGCCTCGAATGATTGTGTGTAATCAGCCAGTCGGTGGCGCATGGGGGCCTTTGGTCGTGACCGGTCAGCACGAGAACAATCGGCCACTGCTATTAGCTATTCGGCAGGAAGGCGCGGCAACGCCGATATCATGGCGGCAACAGAATACGGTGCAGCCATTTCCGCGTTGGCGAATACTGTTCGAGCTGGAAAACAGTCCGCTCCTGGTCGTGGGGAACGCAAGCATCAGCGAGATGCACCTTTACGGAGGAATTCGGACGGATGCCAGCATCGACACGACGGGTCAGACCGTGCGGGTGCTTCAAGACACGTCTCCTGGTCTGGATGCTATCGGTAGTCGTGCGGGCTACGTCGAAATCTTGCGCAACTGATCTGATGAAGCTCTCAATCAAAAAGTACCAATCACGAGCTCAGGTCGGCTATTCGCTGATCGAGGCGTTGGTCGCGGCCAGCATTCTGGCCATCGGGGTCGCTGCTGCGGCAAAACTGTCGTTGGTCATGGTCACTCAAGAGGAGATCAACCAGCGAGTTTCCATCTCCTTGTCGTATCAGGAAATGGCCATGCGGCTCTACCAATTAGGGCTAAGCCAGGCTGAGGCTGACGCGCTTCTCCCGGATGATCCAAATGTCGCTAGCATCACCTACACGACCGGAACGGAGACGATTGCGGGGGTTCCGCTGACTCCGATGGAATACCTGGAGTCGACCATGATCATCAATTCAACGCCTGCCGGCGCAAAGGTGGCAGGGGAATGGAACGGCGGCGGTGATACCTCCGCCGCTGAAACTCGAACCAACATCGTTCGCGGCTACCGCTATCCGAATCGTTTTCGCTAGTCGTGCACTAAAATTTTTTCAACCCGAAAAAGTCATGCTTAAGAAAGTCTCATTAACCAATATTCACACCGGACGCGTACTGCGTTCGATGGTGGATACCGATACGGATACCAAGGCTCTGATGGGTGCTGGGCCTGCGTCCAACGAGACCGCCGAGATTTCAGACATCACCGGCTTGGACGAACGTATCCAGCGGCTGACAGGCAAAAAGGCATCGCTCGATGATCGGGTAGCCTTGTTCAGCGGTTTGGCGAAGTGTTTCGACCGCAATCTATCGGCGATCAAAAGTTTTCAGCTGCAGGCCAACCGAGTCAAGTCGCCGCGATATCGTGGCGCAATCGGTGACATCGCCCATGATATCTCGCTGGGTGAAAAGATCAGTGATGCGATGGCTAAGCACCATGACCTGTTCCCTCCTGAAGTGCTCGCATTGGTGCGTGCCGGTGAGGAGGCGGGGGAGTTGCCCGAAGTCTGTCGCCGCATCGCAGGTGGTCAGAAAAAGTCGCTGCGCATCATCAAGAAGCTCAAGGCTGGAGCGATCTATCCGTCGATCGTTATGATTCTAGCCGTCGGTGTGGTTATCGTCATGAGCTTCACGTTGGTGCCGGCCATGGCGAAGCTTTACACATCGCTCGGTTCGGCGATTCCAATGGGCACGAAGATGCTGATGAAGACCTCCGAGGTGCTGCTCAAGCAACCGTGGCTGGTCATTCTGCCGATCCTTGCATTGGTGATGCTGTTTAAGAATTGGGGAAAAATCGCGGCAAACGAAACCGCGCAAAAGCTTTTCATCAAGATTCCCGGCGTAGGCAACATCGTGCGCAAGACTGCGGCGGCGGTCAGCTTTCGCTGCCTGGCCATGCTGGTAAATGCCAACGTGAGACTCAGTACGGCCTTGAAGATCACCGCCGAAACGTCGTCGCACATTTATTACAAGACCTTCTTCAGCAACGTCAATCGACACATCACCGAGGGCTTGACGCTCCCGGAGAGTTTCCTGATGGAGTCGCACTGGCTCGGCGATGATGGCCGAAATATCTGCGGCATCATGGAAATCGCGGGCGAGACCGGGTCTGGCACCGAACTGCTCACCGAAGTCGCTGATGATTACGAGGACGAACTCGATACCATCGCCAACCAGATTGATAAGATCCTCGAGCCGATCACCATCATCATGCTCGGCACGGTGGTCGGTTTGCTCATTTATGCGATTTACGCGCCCGTTTTCTCATTGGGCGACGCACTTTTCAAAAAATAAGCACCTTTAATAAGCGTGAAAGGCTTCCGTGATGTTTAATAAAAATTATAATAATTATTGAAAACACTGTAAACATGACTATAATACTCTAGGCGGAGTTATTCTTGCCAGAATCCAACAACAACACAGACAAAAACACCATGAAAGTAGCACTTAAAAACAAAAAGCACTCGGCCTTCAGCTTGGTTGAAATGCTTGTTGTCATCGCCGTTATCGGCGTCATCGCGGCTATCGCCGTTCCTAACATCAGCAAGATCAACCGTGGCGCTCGCTACGCTAAAGATCAGCGCAACGCCCAGCAGATCGCGTCGGTCGTGGCTTCGGCAAATGCCGCAGGTCATGATTTTGCCTCTGGTGCTGGAGACGAAGCTGCTGTCGCTGATGCAGTCATCGCTGGCCACGAGCTTACCGCTGTCGAAAACCCGTCGCTCGAAGGCACCTACTTCGGTGTTCCCAATCTGGGCACCGTTGAGCGAGATGGTGCAGTCAATTTCCTGACGCTTGAAGCCGACGGTCGCTTGACCTACGACGCTGACAAAGTTGCTCCGAGCACGTACTAATCTACGACTCCTATCTTATCTAATAGCGTCGACGGGTTCCGGCCCGTCGGCGCTTGCCGGTGACCTTCGCGACCTGCCGCTTCAAGTTCACCGTCAAGCGCTGCCAATCTCGTTTTTCCCCCGAAATTCAACCTTCTGCTTCGCGAGCCATACTTCCCTAACGACTTTTTTCCAACGATGAAACGCTCCCTTGTCACCCGCCGCCGTTCGCTCGGGTTTACTCTGATCGAAGCGCTGATCGTAGTCTCAATCCTCGGCGTTCTCGCAGCGCTTGCAGTGGCCGCTTTCTCGAATGCGGCACAGGATGCTCGCCGGGTGATTGCCCGTCAGCAGCAAGCTGAAGTGCAAAATGCTCTCAACGCCTGGGTTACCAGCTATACCGCTCGGCCCTCCGTGTCTTTGAAGGATGCTCGCGATGTCTATGCTGCGGCCTCCGGAGATCTGGCGAAGTACGACAAGGCGAGCGCCTATCTCGACAAAAGTACCGACACGCATTTTCGGAACAACAGCACCGCTTCGGACGTGATGAGTAATGCAATGAAAAAGCTTGGCTTGCAGCTGGAGTTCCCAGCTTGGGACAGTACCAACACGCCCGAGGTTGAACTGAACTGACCTCCGACCACCGACTTCCACTTCACTCCAACTAATTAACCATGAAACCTCAAAACGCTCAGATCGTCGGTCGCCAACGCGGATTTTCGCTCGTAGAGGTGCTCGCTGCAGTGACCATCATTGGCATCATCGCCTTCATGGCTTTGCCTAACATCATTGCGATGAAGAAAGACACTGAGGTCAATCTTGCGATCTCCCGCGCCGAAGCGATCAACATGTCGATTGCTTCCTTCATTCAGGCGAATGGCCGTGATCGTGCGATCACTCGCTGGGCTGGAGCATCGGCCTCCGACCAGGACAAATACAACCTCATCGGCAGCTATCTCGCCTTCGCTCCGTCTAGCGAGAGCGATTATATGCCAAGTGGATACACCCTCACTTGGCCAGCCAGCATCACCGCGTTGAATAAAGTGCCGTTAACCGATCCCGACTCAGTCGTCGTTAATTACTGATGAAAGCATCTTTACAGAATTGTCGGGTTGGCGTTGCGGGTTTCTCACTGGTCGAGATGATTGCCACAATTGGCGTTATCGCTGTGCTTTCTACTATCGGTGTTACCGCGTTCAAGAACATCAGTGAGAAATCAAAAGAGGGTATTGCCGGCAGTGTCATGGAGAAGCTTAACAAGGCGACCCACGACTACAATCACGCCTACAAGCCTTTCGACACGCCGTTTCTGGAGAATGTTGCCGGTGACGAACTGGCCATTCTGATGAGCCTTCAGTATCGCGAGCCGGACAGCCCTGCGGTTGGCGAGCCATTCATGCGCCCTGATTGGAAGCCAACCATGAGCACCTCGACTGCCGACTATCGCTACATCTGGCGAGGACGAAATTGGGACCTGCTTTTGCCCGGCGAAAGCGGTGCAGGCCTGAAGGTGGAATTCGATGGCTCGGACATCGGCGTCCTGGTCGACTTCCCGCCCGGCTACGCTCGCTTTGGTTCTCATTAGCGACGCTTCGATTTAATCTACTAAACGTCCATGCCTCCCCTTGATGCCACCACCTTAGAAGCGATGACCGACATGTCGGTATCTGCACCCGCACCTGCGTCCGGGGAGGTTCCAGTCCCACAAGTCGGTGGGGCTAAGGCGGGCTCCGGAGGAGTGGCGGACTTTTTGGTTTCGATAGAAGGCATCGCCGTTCAGTTCGGTTTACTGCCGGTAAGTCTTGCCCGCACCAATTGCTCTGCCGATGCTGAAGCGCTGATGCGTAAACTCGGGCGGTTTCCTCGAGAAGACGATCCCTGGCTACCGGTGGCGACGCTCGGGCCCCTGTTGATCGTTGCTCATCACAATCCCAAGGCCGTCGAGATGTGGGGCATTCCTTCATTTCTGGCGGTGCGTGTGGTCGTCAGCCGCGAGCAGTACGACTCTGTTCGTCAGGATCTGGTCAGTCGGACGACGTCAAATCCTCTGGCGCAGGAAAATGCCGTCGAATTTTTGCCTGGCCCCACCGCCGGTGCCGGCGATCTGCGAGGTGCGTTTAATTGGTTAGTCACCAACTATCCGCTCGAAACCAACGATCGTGAGCGCTTGCTGCGGCTGCACGCAGAAGCGGTCGAAAAAAACGGCGTCTTGGTCGCCGAAGACTACAATGAGATCCAACCGAATCTCGGCGTTGCGCTGGCGTATTTGACAGAGGGGATGTCGCGTCTCGTGTTCAATCCTCAGGAAGCGCCGAGACAGGATCTATTTCCAACGCCGCTTCTCGATAAGCACGGAATCTTTCCTGTCTACTGCGGCACCAACAAGGTATTCCTACTTTGCGATGACGACAATTTCTACGCCTTCGAAGATGAATGGTTGTCGTCTGGAGGCGAAAATTTCGAGTTCGTTCCCGTAATCGCCGACAGTCGCGAAATCCGTCAGGCGATCACGCGAAATGGTTCGACGGTCAATCGCTCGACCTATGATTCGGAGGATCTGGGCAGAGACCTGTCCCTGGGGGTTGACGTCAATTTGGTTGAAATCGATCCCGATGATGTCGCGGCCATCAACCCTTCCAATGTGAACCACACACCGGAGGAGTTGATGCACTGGGTGCTCTACACCGCCATCACCGCTCGGGCCAGTGACCTTCACATTGAAAAGTATTACAACCTCGCCCGCTTCAGGGCGCGGATCGACGGGCGCCTTCAGGTTATTTTCACCTGTCCCGAGGAGATGTTGATGCGCTTTATCGCGCTGATCAAAAACTACTCGAACATGAAGCAGAGCCGACAGGATGCGCAGGATGCGCGTTTTGCTATGGCTATCGGCAAGCGTCGTGTCGATGTCCGTGTCGCTGCCGTTCCCTGGCGCAAGGAGATGCAGAAGCTGACGCTGCGTTTCCTTGATAAGTCGGACGGCGTAAAAGAATTGTCGGCGCTGAATCTTTCCAAGCGGCAAAGTTCGCTGATCAAGCGCAACATCGTTCGCGATCAGGGGCTGATTTTGGTGACCGGGCCGACCGGTTCAGGTAAAACGACCACTCTTTACGCATTGATTAACAGTATCAATGAAGAGGGGACTAACATTCAAACCATTGAAGACCCCATCGAGTACGAACTCGAAGGTATCAATCAAACTCAAATCGACGAGGTCAATGGCATTAACTTCGGTAGCGGATTGCGCGCCCTGTTACGCGCTGACCCCGATGTCATTCTGATCGGTGAGTGTCGTGACGAGGAGACGGCGACCGCAGCTGTTAACTCAGCACTGACCGGTCACTTGGTGTTAACTACTCTGCACGCCAACGACTCGATGCGTGCCGTGTCGCGATTGTTGTCGATGGGTGTAGAGCCTTACCTGCTCGCCGATTGCCTGGCCCTCAGTCAGGCTCAACGATTGATCCGCCGGCTGTGCAACTACTGCAAACGACCGGCTCCGGCCGATGAAGCAACTCAGCAGATGATGTACAAACAGGGCATGATCAGTGCGGTCTTAACCGAACCGATCTACGAAGCCGTTGGTTGCCCCGAATGCCACGGCAGTGGCTACAGCGGACGAATCGCGCTCATGGAAATGTGCGAGATCACCACCGAGTTCGCTGACCTCATCGAGGCGGAGGCACCGCAGAGCAAATTTCGTGAAGCCGCTATCCGCAACGGCGTGCTGTCGCTCTTTCAGGAAGGGCTGCTGCAAGTCATTGCCGGCAGCACCACCATGAAGGAAATCCAATGCCTCAGCTATACGGCAGTCTAATCTGCGGTGGTTGCTCCATAAAATTTGTATTTACCCAGAAAGATAAGCCATGAGTAATTTTTACAGCTCTGACTCGGTCATGCCTGCCCCTGTGCCTGCAGCTCCCGTTTCCCCACCGGATGATTCCGTATTCTCGAATCCGCCCGCGCCGGTGACGCAGCCTATGAGTGTTGGCGTGGCTCAGGAGAATAGACCAGCTCCCGGCGCACGCGGTTCAAAAACCGTGTTGGTCGTCGATGACGAAGTCGGTATGTGCATCATGGCGAAAGCGATTCTCGGATCGGTCGGCTATCAGACTGACTCGGCGAACAGTGGCGAGGAGGCGATAGAAAAATATCAGGCAAACTTAGCGACCGGCCAGGGCTACGACATCGTCGTCATGGATCTCGCATTACCTGGTGGAATCTCCGGTGTTGAAGCCTTGGGAGCGCTCCGAGATCTGGATGCCCGGGTCAAAGTGATCGCCTGTTCGGGCTATCTGGAAGCGAATAACCGCGAAGCGGCGTTGCGCACAGGCTTTGCCGGCGTTCTGCCGAAACCCTACACCGCGGACCGTCTAGCCTCAGTAGTTAAGCATGCCTTGGACGGCTAGCGTAGCGACAACCGGGATCTGACCGGCCTGAAAGCCGGGTTTGCTGCCCACGCGAGAGAATTGTCGGGGGCGATAATGGGATTGTCGTTCGCGCCGAATGCCCCTATTCTCGGGGCCTATGAAACTGGGCTCGTTCAGGAAAATTGGCATCAATGCTGCCAGCATTTTAGTTTCGATCTGTCTTCCTGGCATCTTGCTGGAGGCTGAGGAACGCGAATGGACGAGCTCTGACGGACGCGCCGTTCGTGGTGAAATACAGAGTCTCGACGGCGACACGGTTAAGTTAAAGACTGTCGCAGGCATATTTGAAATGCCGCTGTCGCGCCTGAGCGAGGCTGACCAAAAGTTTGCCCTCGAGTGGAACAAGCGAGCGATGACCAGTGACGAAGGCGGAGCTGCTCGTGCTGACGCGAGCGGAGGCGATCGGACGGTAGGAGATTTTTCCGATCTGAAACTTGGCGAATGGCCGAAAGACGTCAGCGCTGATTTCGATGTCGATGAAATCGAGGAAGTAGGTGAGGACGCCGAGACCGGCGAGTTCATCTATCGCAGCCCGCACTTTGAATTTCATACGCCCGACCGATTGTCGACCAGTGTGGTGCGCGAGTTTGCACGAATTTTCGAAGCGACCTTTGTGCTACTTAATGAGATTCCGTTCGGTCTGGCGCCGCAACCGATCGGCTCGGATGATGAAAAAGGCTACTACCTGACCAAGCTCTACGCCTCCCACGAAGCCTACGCCGCAGCCGGTGGCGTGCCGGGCAGTGGTGGCATGTTTTCCTGGAGTCGACGCGGCAACGAGTACAGCGGCGTTATCCACATCCCGATGCAAAGCCTCGGCGTGGAACACACCGGTGTGCGCTACATCGTCGACCATGACAAGCAGAGCACGACCTTGATCCATGAAATCACCCACCAAGTGATGATGCGCTGGCTGCCAATGATGCCGACCTGGATGTCCGAAGGTTTCGCCGAAGTCACTTCTTGCCAGACCTACAACAATGGACGCTTTCGCTTGAATTCTCTTGAGCGAGCCGTTCGCGAAGACGTCACTCGCCGTTCAAATAGCAGCCGCGATTTTCAGATGCTTGGGGTGGAGCAGTTGATGAAAATTACCTCGGCCGAGTGGGCAGAGGCGCTGGGTAGTGGGCAGGGAAGTCGCAACTACGCCTCCGCGAACCTGTTACTGACCTACTTCGCCCGTCTCGATGCCGAAGGCAATGGCACGGCGCTGGTTGAGTATCTGAAAGCGGTCTCGACCGGCATGGATCGAGACGAAGCGGCCGATAAACACCTGATGCGTGGCCGCAGTTTCGACGAATTACAAGAGGAGGTTACCAAGGCGTGGCGTAGTGAAGGTCTAAAGTTGACCTTTTAAAGATCGGGCCATGTCAAAACTGTCGCGCAGCGACAAGGCTGGGTAGCCGTGGGGTTTCAACCCACGGCAGTTTTAGGCAGGAACCTGCGTCGCGTAACGACCGCTCTGACAGGGAAGGTGTCGCCGTGCTTGCAGTTGCAGAGCGGTCGCTACGCGACGCTTTACTCGTCGGGCGGGAAACGGAGGGAAAATCCCCCGTTTATCCAGACCGGTCCCTGCGGGACGGTTCGTCAGGTCAACGTTAAGCCGGTCTTTTAGAGGAAATCTTCCTCTTCTTCTTCCTCTTCCTCGTCGTCGTCGGCTTCTTCGCTGCCACCTGTCTTTCGATAGGCTGTCATCTCGCCGCTACCGAGGTAGGTGATCAGCAACGCTCCTTCGACTGCGACGGCATCGAATAGTTGATGCATGAACTCCTGTTGGTAGGGCCAGGGGTAGACGTGGAAAACATCGACCTCCGCCAGCTCGCGATCCATGCCTTCGTAAATTGGCTCGGACTGGCTGATGTCGTCAGGGTAGGAAAAGCCCTCGTCGCGAACCAGTGTTTCGCCGCCGACACCTTCGTAGGATTCGAAGCCATCGGGGAGGTAGCTGGTATTTAGAAAATTTGCGTCAATGTCGAGATCACTCGCCAAGTCGATCGAAATGTCGACCAATTGGTCCTCGATCTCGATGCCCCACGCTTCGTAGCCGAGCAGTGATGCAAGGCAGGTGCCGATTCCAAACCCACTGCCCCATTCGCAATAAACTCGACCCAAGGGAAGGTCGCGGTCAGTGACCGATTTCAGCGCTGCGTAGAGCATTTCCGTGTCACCCGGCATATACTTTGGAAGCTTGCGATTGCGTTCGCTGTGAAAAAAGTCATCGATGCGACGATCAGATTCCTTCACCAGGGCGGCAACGCTGTCAGGCAGCAGGGCAGGGGATGCCGGTAGCTGCAGATCGATTTCCTCGAGTGGCATGGGTGAAGTTCGTTGTTGGTCTTACAGAATGCTAAGACACGGCGGAGATCGAATGGCAAAACTTTCACGCTGAACGAAAAATTTGCCAACGCAATTGATACGATATCGAAACGTGATACCTCGGCAAGGCCGGCCCGATTCCGGCACGCTTTCTGGAGGGATTTTCGTATTGCCAAGCGACGCGCTACCTTGTCAGACTAAAGAGTAGTGAAAGATGAATTCTCCCAGTCGGAACTTGAGCGCTTTCTTGCGAAAGCGTTGGAAGCGGAGATGCTCGACCAATCAAAATCGCTGACGGAAGATGACCTGAAGCAAATAGCCCTACGTGCCGGACTCAGCGAATCGGACTGGAAGGGCCTTTGTTGTCGTCTTGACGAGTGCGCTGCGAAAGGCCGAAACTTTCTTAAGTTCGGCAACGCGAGCGACGCGGTCGAAGCACTCGATGAGGCTGTGACTATCGCTCCCTATCGAGCGGACCTTCTGGCCGATTGCGGCGAGGCGCACCGTTTGAACTGGAGTGACAACGGTGACGAGGTTTGCCGCGATATTGCGGTTGCTCGCTTCGAGAAAGCCCTCCGTCTTGACGCCGGAAACGAAACTGCCGCCGAGGGGCTGAGCAAGATTCGGCAAGAGACCACCGATCGGTCGGAAAATAGCAGCCGCAAGCGTCGCAGGATATTGATCGTGAGTTCGATTGCAGCTGCGCTGGGTATCACTTTCTCGTTTATCGATTTTAGAACGGAGGATGTCGCGCTGCCGGGCAAAGCCCCTGCAGCGACTGACCGTCAACTTCCCGTTGGAAGTGGCGAGTCTGGCGATGGAGTCGCCTCTGTAGGCGATATAGCGCCGGTTGATGCTGCCGTGTTGGGAGATCGCTCATTTAAGGTTTTTCGTGAAGACATCCCGTGGCACGAAGCCAAACAAAGATGCGAAGCAATGGGCGGGCGGCTCGCCATAGTGAAGGATTCGGAAACACGCAATTTCCTCCAGCAGCTAAAGGGTGGCCAGCGACTTTGGCTGGGTGCCACCGATGAACACTCCGAAGGAGATTGGCGCTGGCTCGATGGCAGTGCAGTCGAGTCCGATGGATGGGCCGATAATCAGCCTTTTAATCTGATGGGCCTCGAGCATTACATGGAGATAGGGCCGAAAGGTACGTTCAACGACGTAGGGGTTCGCGGGCCCACGGAGAAGTTCCGTATCAACGGCTTCATCTGCGAATGGCCCGCGGTCGAGCAAAAGGTTCAGTCGCTACAGCGTCAGCTTTCGTCAAACTAGGAGACGGCGGGTCTGCATCACTTCAAAGTACTCAGGTAGGCAACCAGATCGAGCAAAGCTTGTTCACCGAGAACCTGATCGAGGCCCTGAGGCATGAGCGAAACCGGAATCGGGTCGAGCGATTGGATTTGGTCGCGGTTGATGGTTTTGCTTTCGCCGGTCGGCAGGGCGAGTTCGATACTGTCGGGCATTTCCGAGCGGAGCACACCGATCTGAATCATGCCGTCGTTTGTCGTCACCGAAACCGCCTCGTAGTCCTGGGCGAGTGAGGCTGACGGCAACAGGATCGATTCGATCAAATCGGCGGGCTTACGAATCTTCCCGATGTGACTGAGATCCGGGCCGACGAAATTGCCGGTCTCGCCGATGTGATGACAGGCAATGCAGGTTGCTTGCGCAGAAAGCGCGATTTCTTTGCCTCGCCTGGCATCGCCACCACCGTTGGCGATCTTTGCTTCGAGTTCAGTGATCGTGCGGGTGATGTTCCGCTCGGCTTCGAGACGTTTTTCCAATTGCTTGACCGGCTCCTGCCAAAATTCAGTTGGGTAATAGGCAACCATCAGTCGCTTCAGTTCCTGAGCATCCACAGAGCTGGCACCGGGCGCGGTGAGGTAGGCGTGGCTGAGAAGCTTGCCGAGCTCCAGGTCGTCGCGGCGCGGGCGAACGCGTTGTATGAACAAGGGAAATTCGAGCGGTCCGGCCTTGGCCATCAATTCGGCAGCACGCATATTTTGTGGTTTTGTCAGGCCCGTGCCACCGGTCAGAAGTTGGGTGGCCTGCAGCCGCTCTCCGGCGCCGGTGTCCGGGTCGTCGATGATCGAGGTCAGCAATTCGAAGGCGTCTGCGCCAAAAGCCTTTCCGCTGGCATCGTAGAGTTGCAGCGCTTGAACCCGCAGCAGCTTGGAACGTGATTCATCGGTCGCGATGGCGCGAGCTTCGGCTCCAAACGGCTGAGGGGTGAAAACTGCGGCAGCGGCGAGTGCGGCGCCGGCAGCGGCATCATTTTTTGAAGCAAGATGCTCCTTTATCGGAACCAACCAGCTGACAGGCGCTTCGAGTGCAGGGCTGCCGGCGATGGCAGACATTGCGAGGCTGCTTAGTCTTGAATCCGAGTGATTGAGGAAATCCGGTAAGACTGCGCGGGTGGCTTCGTCCTTCTCCCGGAGACCCCGCTCGAGCAATGCTTTGATGACATCGAGGCGGACGCTTACGGGCTTTTTCAGTTGTTCCTTAAGAACGGTGGCAAAACTGACGATTGAGTCGGGTCGGCGAAGAAAGATTTCCAAAGCCGTGCTGCGCAGCGCATCGTCTCTTGAGTCGAGAAGGGGAGTCAGTTCTTTCACCGAAAGCGAGTTAGAATCTATCCGGTCGAAAACGATCAGCATCCGACGCTGAAATTCAGGCCGGTTTTCGTAGAGTCCTTCAATATCCGCCAATGCTGCTCGGGTGGCCTTTAAGTCACCGATGTCGAGCACGGCGCGGATCAGGGCGTGCTCGCGCGGGCGATCGAGATCGCCGCCGCTGAGCGCGGTGAGCAGTTGAGGAATCGGAGTCGGGTCGCCAATCAGGCCGAGCGTCGCTGCAGTTTCTCGCTGCAGTGCGGTCGACGTATGATGCAGGTTCGGCAGTAATTGGCGGATTGAAGATTTGTCGCGGGTCTGGCCGATGCTGTTGGTAACCGCTATGCAAACTTCAGAGTTCATATCGCGTAACGCGGCACGCAGCGGGGCGCCGGCTTTCGCGGAACCAATACGCCCCAGTGCAAAAGCAGCACGAATGCGAACGTCGGCATCGGGGTAGTGGGCGAGCGTTTCACTGAGTGCTGCGACGCCTTTGTCGCCGAGCATCGCCAGCGTGTCGGCGGCGCGCCGACGAACCACGTGACGGGCGTCGCCGAGCAAGCTGGTCAAATATTCGGGGCTGGCCTTTTGCCAGTCGATGCGACTACCGCGCCAGTCAGTCTGGTAGTCCCACGGTCCTGCCTTGCGAATGCGATACACGGCTCCGGCGACGTCGGGCTTCGCGAAACCGGATGACGGGCAGCCTTCCCGAAACCAACCGCCAGTATCGGTGAGCAAAAGTGAACCATCTGCGTCTTCGATGATGCTGACCAAGTGCACGTCGGGATCTTTGATCTTAAGGAAGGGATGCATGGCACTTTTGAAAGTCGATCCGTCGCGTTCGATCTGTAGCCGCACCACCTCCTGAGTGTTGAACAGGCTCATGAAAAACTGATCGGTCCAGTTGTCACCTTCGGGTGCCAGCGCGCCGGAGCGATAGCGGGTCATCCCGGACACAGCGACGTGACCGAAATCGTAAATTTCTTCCAGCAGCGGACCGGTGCTGGTGAATTCGGCGAGCCCCTTAGCATCGGTGTAGCGCGGATAAACGCCACCGTGCTGCCAGTGCACGAGGCAGTCTGAGCGGGCCGGATCGCGCTTCAAAATGTTGACGTTGCCGATAACTTCGCCGGTTTTCCAAAAGTCGAGTTCAACAGGGTTGGCCATGCCGCCGCCACAGAAACTGCGCAACTCGCTGCCGTCGGGCAGGCTGGTATAGATACGCGCGGTTTCGCCTTCATGAATGATCTCACCGTCGATATTTTTGACCTGCGATTTCTTCCGACCGTGACCCCAGAACAATCGACCGTTCGGTGACACTCGCGGGGTATGCACCGAGGCGGCATTTCCGGTGAAGCCGAAGCCGCTGGCGATCTCGCTGCGCTCATCGGCGACGCCATCGTCATCGGTGTCGACCAATTTCCAGATTGACGGCGGCGATGCGACGTAGAGTGCTCCGTCGTGCCAGAGAACTCCCTGGGGAAAAGTAAGGCCGTCGGCGAACACCTGCTTCTTGTCGTAGCGACCGTCGTTATTGGTGTCGGTGAGAACGATGACTTGGTTCTGGAGACGTTCGCTGAGCTCGTCAGCCTTGAGATTGTCTCCGGTATTTTCGCAGAGGAACAGGCGTCCACGGTCGTCGAGGCAGGCGGCCACCGGGTGATTGACCAGCGGCGGCGCGGCGGCGGTTTCGACAACATAGCCGTCAGGAATGTCCATTGGTGGCGGGTTGAAATCGGGATCGAATACATTGTCGGGCAGCCCCCGTTCACGTATCAATCGCTCGTGACGAGCTTTGGCGTGTTCGCCGATGATCGTGTTGTGCGTTTGCGAATCGCCGCCGTTCCACATGTCGTGTTTGGGTAGATTGTATTCGGCGAAGAAAGTTTCGAGGCGGACCTTGAGTTGCTCGCGAGTTTCCTTGTGCTGAGGATCGGCGTAGAGGTTGACGGTTTCGCCTGGATCGTTTGTTAAATCGTAGAGTTCGTCGTGGCAATCGAGAGGGCTCAGCTTGCCGTTGTCGTCCATGCGCTCGAGCAGTTTCCACTCGTCGGTGCGGATGGCGCGCAGGTTTTCGTAGTCGAGGAACACGGCGCGGTCAGTCTTAGTGGCGGGATCGACTTCGCCGGTTAGTAGGGGAGTCAGGTCCTTACCCGGCAGAGGGTTTTCTTTAGGGAGTTGATCACTGAGCCCGGCCAGGTTGAGCACGGTTGGCATCAAGTCGACCTGCGAAACCTGTTGCGAGACGCGTTGTTTGGCGGCGATTGTTTTCGGCCGTCGAATAATCATTGGCACCTGCAGCGTGGCGTCGAAGCCGTGCAGCGGGCGGGTGTGATCTCCCATGCCCCATAAGTTGTGCTGACCACAGCCGAGGCCCTGATCAGCGGTAAAAATGACCAGCGTGTTGTCGTCGATTCCGGCCTCCTTTAGCGCGGTCATCACCCGTCCAACGCCATCGTCGACGCCTGAAACTTCGGCGGCGTAGCGGCGGAAAGCTGCGAGATTATTGACGTAATCGCGATTGGAAAATTGCCACGGTCGAGTCGGCACGCGCGGAAACGACGGTAAGGGATGATCGGCGTAAAACTCCGCGTGACGATTGCGCGCTGGTTCGAGTAGCAGCGGCGAAAGTCCGTAGGGGCCATTGTAGGCGAGGTAGAGGAAAAATGGCTTGGTCGGCTCGGCGCTGTCGTTTTTCTGCTTCTTGGAATGCTTGCCGATGAAATCGACGGCACGGTCGGTCCACAGGTCGGTCATGTATTGCGGCTCGATGCGTTCTTTGCCGTTCTCCAAAATGCGTGCGCCGTAGAAGGTCGAGGTCGAGCCGATCGGCATGGTCACCCATAGATCGTCGAGGCCTTCCTGTGGATTAAGATTGTCGCCGAGATGCCATTTTCCCGACAGGCCGCAGTCGTAGCCGTTGGCTTTAAAAACTTCCGGTAGGGAGGTAAATTCTTTGAGCAGGTTGCGGGCGTTTTTGCCCATCATGAAATGACCGTCGGTCGGAGTCATCACGCCATGCTGTGAGGGCATCAAGCCGGTGAGGATCGAAGCGCGGGTCGGCGAGCAAACCGGGTTTACGGCGAAGGCTTTTTCAAACAGCGTGCCCTCCTCGGCCATGCGGTCGAGGTTCGGCGTCTGAATATCTTCATTGCCATAACAACCGAGCGTCCACGCGCCGTGATTGTCAGTGAGGATGAGTACCACGTTCGGGCGATCTTTGCCGTGGGCGTTGCTGCAGGCAAAAGCGAACGTCAGCAGGAGGAAGAATGCGAGCGATTTGCGAGTGATTTTCATCCGTGGGTATCATGCCGCACGAGTGCGCAAAAGCCCAAGGAGATAGGGATGCGGGTTTGCGTAGGCTGGTCCGCTGGGGACCGCCGAAACGTCGGCATCACACTTCCGTCCAAGGGGGCTATTACTTCAGTGTCATCAAGTAGGCCATCACGTCGGCAAATTCCTGCGGTGTGAGCAGCACTTTCATTGGGGGCATCGGCGATACTTCAGCCTGAAACCCTTCAGCGATGACTGCCTGTGGATCGATGAGGCTTTGTTCGAGGTAATCGCGTTGTTTGCGTTTGGCAATTCCGTCGAGCGGCGGGCCTACTGGGCCACCTTTGCCATCGACGACGTGACAGCGAATGCAGGCGGCGACCGGGTGGGTGTCGAAAATGTTTTTACCGCGTTCGGTGTCGCCTTCAGTGACCGAATTGTTCTCAGCAGCATCGACGGGGACCAGTTCCTGAAGGGCTACATCGTCGTAGAAAGCAGTCCCGGTGGAGGCGCCCCAGCCACCGTAGAGGCAGTTAATGTCGACTTCGGTTTTTGTGCCGCTGTTGAAAAACACCTCGACCTCAGTCCAGTCATTGTTGCGTTGCAGGGCGGTTGTCTTGGCTTGGTGCTGAAGGCCGTGAACGTTCATCAAAGCCCCTTGTGCACCGCGCACGTTGACGGTTTTGATCCACGCCGACAATCGGTAGTCGGTGTTCGCCTTGACCTTTACGACAGTGTGCCAACTGCTGTCGGCACCGTTCTCCGACCCGATGCGTAGGCTGCGCTTGCCGCTGTGCTGAAACTTGTTGGGAATGCCGTGTTCGGCCTCGCCGTGGTAGGTGCGGATAGTCCAACCGAAAGGTTTTCCGGGGGCGGTAGATTTCTCGAATGAAGGATTGGGCAAAAGGTTTTCGCCGAGAGCGAACGCGGTCGAGATGCCTTGTTTGCCGGCCGCAGTTTTCAGGGCGAGCGCCAGCCACTCGTCCTCGCGATTGGCCGAGACGCGAATCAGTTCTCCGGCGGCGTGTTTCACCAGATCTGACTCGGGAAAGTGTGCGAGTTTAGTGAAAGCTGCGCGTCGAACGGCAGGACTTTTCGCCTGAACCACCGCCGTATCGAAGAACAGTTGGATCGCCGCCTCATCGTTGCCCAGTGCGCGGATGGCGTTGGCTTTCAGTTCGGGGTTGCGACTGAGCAGCGCCAGTTGATGCGTTTCGCGGTCGAGTTCGCCAAGCCCGGCCAACGCCCACAGCGCATGGGTTGCCGCACGCCCCGAATCGGCAGAGCCAACCGTTTCGCGCAATTTTGCGGCCGCGCTTTTGTCGCCTGCTTCGACCAGAAGACGTTGCGCGGTGAGCCGCCAGAATAGATTCGAGTCGCCGAGCGAGGCGATCAATTGCTGAGAGTCAGCGGTGGCTAAAGATTTAATTTCCGCGGGCTTTGCCTGGTCCCAAACGAGCCGGTAAATACGACCGTGTTGTTTGTCCCGATTCGGATTTTCGTGAGCGTTGCCTTCACCTTTGACCCCTTCGTACCCGGCGCGCTCGACGGTCGGGGTGGGGTTGTGCTGAATAATGAAATTGTACCAATCGGCGATCCACAGATTGCCGTCCGGTCCGACTTCCGCCGCGACCGGGGAAAACCATTCGTCTGCGCTGGCGACGACCGAGTAGCGATTTTTGGCGATGAACCCAGCGCCGTCTTCTTCGATCTGAAAGCGGCCGAGCAAGTCGCCCGTCGGGCCGGCAACGAAGGCTGATCGATCGCGCCATGATTGAGGGAAATTTTCCGAAGTCGCAAATGCGTGTCCAGCGGCTGCGGTGTAGGCGCCGAACGCATCGACCTGCCGAACATTCGGCGTGATCGGGTGAAAAGCGCGCGAGTCAGCGATCATCTTGGCGCTCATCCCGTCACCGGGATTCTCGTAGGCCGTCGCCGGCATGCCACCGAAAAAACTCGGTGCGTTATTCGCGGTCGAACCAAACAAATCACCGCTGCCAGTGAAGCCGAGTCCCCAAGTGTTATTGTTGAACTGATGGAGAAACTCGATTGCAGTCGAGTCGGGGCGAAGGCGATAGATTCCGCTGCCGAAGTTGTGCGCCTGCCCACCAAGCTCACCCGTGAAGCGCGAATAACCGACGGCGCCGTAGATCCAATTGTCGAAACCGTAGCGCAGGTTCGACGGGCCGGCATGGGTGTCCTGTTTTCCCCAGCCGGAAAACATTACCTCGCGGACATCGGCAATGTCGTCGCCGTCGGTGTCTTTCATGAAAACGAAGTCCGGCGCCATCGACACGATGATGCCGCCGTTCCAGTGGGTCAGTGACGTGGGAATGTTCAGTCCGTCCGCAAACACGGTGACCTTGTCACATTTCCCGTCGCCATCCGTGTCCTCGAGAACCTTGATCTTGTCGTTGCCGCCTGTGGTTCGCACCTCGTTCGGATAATCGGTGGTCTCGGCGACCCAGAGGCGACCGCGTTCGTCCCAAGCGAGGCAGATCGGATTGATGATGTCCGGTTCGCTGGCAAAAAGTTCCAAGCGAAAATCGATCGGTGCCTGCGTGTATTTCTGGCTATCCTGCGGCGACAACGGCAGCTGATAAGGCAGGGGACCATCGGCGCGTTTTTCGTAGTTAGGGATATTGTCGCGCGTCTCGTAGCGAAGTGGAGCACGCTCAGCGAGAAATCTTTCGTAGCTGGCCTGGCGTTGGTCGCCCACCGACCAGAGGATGCCGGACTTGAGGAGTTGCTGAAATCCACCCTGACTCCAAACGCGTTCATCGTGACCCGAGGCCGTGTAAAACACGCGACCCTCGCCCTGCTCGCGCACCCAGGTCCACGGTTCCGGTTTGGTGATGTTGTCGTCGGATCCCGCCGAGCCGACTTCGCGAACTTGTAGAATGGTGCGCC
>JBBKXR010000143.1:0-13164 GCA_037969585.1 Verrucomicrobiales bacterium | reverse complement strand
CGGTGACGCCGACGTTTTGGCTGCGAGCGAACCAGTGGCTGCGCAGGTCTTCGGCGCGCTCGACCTGCCAGGCGCGGCAACCACGGCGGCGTGCGGTTTCGGCGAGTTGGCTGGTGTTGTTGCTGTTATTGCCGCCGACGACGACGATGGTGTCGTTGGCTTCACACAGTTCGTGCAGAGCCGTCTGACGATCTTTGGTCGGTTGGCAAACGGTATCGGTGAAGCGGACTTCGGACTCGGGGAAATTTTTGCGCAAGGCTTCGACGAGAGCACTGACCCGATCGATGGGTTGCGTGGTTTGCGATACCACGCCGATCTTGGCCTCGGCGGGAATACGCAGGAAGTCATCGGCAGTTTCGATCACGACGGCGTCGGGAAAATCGCCGACCAGACCGCGCACTTCGACATGGTCGGCTTGACCGATCACCACCGGGAAGTAGCCGGCCAGCACCAGGCACTCGAGCGCGCGATGAGCTTTTTTTACCAGCGGACAAGTGGTGTCGACCACTTGGTGACCAGCGTCCAACCAGGCGCGGCGGGCAGAATCGGTGGCACCATGAGCAGTGATGACTACGGCTTTGGTGCTGGCGCTGCTGCGGTCGCGGAGGTTGCCGTTGCGTACACCCAGCGTCTGCAGATGATCGGCGACCAGCGGGTTGTGGACGAGTTCACCGAGCACGGTGACTGGCTGTCGGCTGGCGACGTCGTGAGTATTGCGCAAGGCGTCGCGGACGCCGAAACACATGCCGAAATGGGAAGCGAGAGTGATTTTCATGGAGTGTTCGTTGTTCTTTGTTCTTTGTTTGGAGTTCCTGGTTCTTAGTTTTTCTTGCGATAAGATAGATACTTTGTGTGACAAAGTGATCTTTCAAAAAAACGCCCGGGTGGTCTAATTTTTAATGGATGGGCTGGGGATCGCTGGGATGAACCGTGTCATTTTAACTTTGTATCGAGCTCGCTTTGGTAGGCGGGATCGGGCTGGTAGCCCGCGGCTCTGGCCTCATCGAGCAGAGTTTTTGCCGTGCTGTAGTTGCCGGTGTAAAACTTGAGAATTGACCAGTTGGCGGCGATTGGAGGATAGGTTCCTTCAAGTTTGTGGGCCTGCGCAAAAAGCGTTTCGGCAGCCGAAAATTCCTTGTTGGCCTCGGTTTCGTCCTTGGCCTCAGTTTTCAAAAATTGGCCGAGCACGGTGTGGGAGAAGGCGAGATCACCGATGATTCGAGCGTTCTTTGAATCCAGTTTTCTGGCCATCTCAAGAAACCGAACCGACTCGCGCAAATTCGTTTCCGGATCCGTCTGCGAAGATCGTTGTCCCATGACCAGACCGAATCCCCAATAGGCTTGGGCGTTGTTTCGATCAAACATCCACGCCTGATTGAATCGCTTAATCGCGGTGTCGAAATCGCCTTGTGCGTATGCCTGCCAAGCGCGTTTGGTCACATCCGCGCTGGCGGATTGATTGATTTCGACCTTGGGTTCGTGCTGTCCACCGAACATGGGCTGTTCGTTAATCGGTCGCTCGGCGAAAGCGTTGGTGGCGAGGATGACGAGAACAGCGAGTTGAATTTTCATCTTAGCAAGTCGATGGAATTTTTCAGGATTTTCCGGTGCTGATGATTTCTTCGAGCACGGCGAGGTAGGTATTGTACGCCGTTCGGCCGTCATCGGTGAGGGCGTAAAAAGACTGCGGCCGCTTTTCGGTTGCCTCTTTTCGTGAGCTTACGTAGTCGGCCTTGGCCAGCGTACGCAGGTGGGTGATGAGGTTGCCATCGCTCATTTCGAGTTGTTGTTTGAGGTCGGCGAAACGCCATTCTGATCGGGTAGCGAGCAGTGTCATGATCGCCAGTCGCCCCTTCTCGTGAATGAGTTTGTCGAGCCGGTCAAAATCGATCATGCGTCTTCGCGGCGGGGGCGGGAGTACAGGGCAACAGAGGCGCCGTAAGCGATGTGAAGGACGCCGAATCCGACACCCATCAAATTGGCGGCGAGCAGGTTGGCGTCATTGATGCTGGTTGGGCGCTGCTTCATGACCATGAAAAATGCGATCAAGCCGAAAGCGAGAAATCCGACACCAAGCCGGCGGATGGACTCCGGCGCAAAACCGCCCGTGGCGAGCAGGGCGAGTCCGTAGAATGTCAGCCACATGGTGCTGCCGATGAGCAGGTCGTTTTCATAATAAATCAATAACGAGCCGATCACGCCGCCGGCGAGCAGCGCGGGAACGAATGCCAACAGGCCGACTTTCATGCCGGGAGAAACGAAGGGTTCGTTGCGCAGGCGAGCGCCCCGAAAGATCAGCCAGGTATTTAGCGCGATCACCACTGCGAGCGCCGAAAACCAGACGCTGAGAAACCATTGCGGAGTTACGGAACCGGCTTCGTGGGAAATTTTCCAACGCATCCAGGCGGCCACGATAACGGCGAGCATGCCGCCAACCAGGCCGACCGGCGAAGAGATGGCGCGGTAAACGGTGGCGCGCTCCATCAGTCCGCGAATCACGCGGAGATTTTCCTGAGCGGCGGCGACTTCGTTGTTCGGATCGGGCATAAATAGGCAGTTACTTTGCGACACAAAGTAACTGCCTCACTCGAAATGGCAAGATCGTAATCGCTGCCTTTCACGCAATCCCGAAGTCGACCATCTGCTGACCGACGTCGACGTTGACCACGAAGACCTTCACCTTTTCGCCAGCCCGATAAACGGTCTTCGGATTGGTTCCAGTCAGGGTTTTCTTAGCGGCATCGAAGCGATAGTCACCTCCAGGCATGTCCTCGCGTTTGACCAGTCCTTTGCAAAAGAAGTCGCTGAGTTCTACGAATACACCAATCGGTCGCACGTCAGTGACCAGGGCGTCGAAGCGTCGACGATTGTCCTGTTTAGTAAGCCGCACGAGGTATTCGAACAGCTTAATACGTTGAGTGTCCTGCTCGGCCATCGCCGAGTTGCGTTCGGTGTCGGAAATGTGCTGACCGATTTCTTGAAGCTTCGCCTGTGGCGGAGTTTGGGTTGTCCGATCGGCGTGGGTTTTATCGTTCGATTTCTGTGCGCAAAGCCGGCGCAAGACGCGGTGCACGACGAGGTCAGCATAACGACGGATCGGGCTGGTGAAGTGGGTGTAGTTGACCTTGGCGAGCCCGTAGTGACCGCTCGGGTCGGCGCTGTAGGCGGCGCGCTTGAGGCTTTTCAATAAACCGATCTTCAGCACTTCTTCTTCCTGACTGCCCTTGATTTTTTTGAGCAAGCTCTGGATCTCGGATGTCTGCGTGAGGTCGCCGACCTGATAACCGTAGTCGAGGGCCAGCTGGCGATAATCGTTGAGTTTGTCCGGATCGGGATCTTCATGAATCCGATACAGGGAGGGAGCCTGATTGTCTTTAGTAAACTTGGCGACCGCTTCGTTGGCGACCAGCATGAATTCCTCGATCATTTGATGAGAAATGTCGTATTCGACTTTGCGCACGTCGACCGGGATTCCCTTTTTGTTGAGGATGATCTTGGTCTCCGGGAAATCGAGCTCGAGCGAGCCGTTTTCAAAGCGTTCTTTGCGCAATATGGAGGCAAGGTCCCAGGCGCGGTGCAGATGGCGACACATCTCGGCTTCGTTTTTGTCGGCGAGGTCCTCGATTTGCTGTTTAGAATATTCGAGACGCTCGAACGCTTCTTCGTAACTGTAGCGGCGTTGGCTACGGATGATCGCCTGGGTGAAGCGCGACTTTTTGAGTTTGCCGTTGCGATCGAAATCCAGAATCGCCGCGTGAGTCATGCGGTCGACGTCAGGCATGAGGCTGCAAATTCCGTTACTTAGATTTTCGGGTAGCATCGGAATGACGCGGTCGACCAGGTAAGTCGAGTTGCCGCGCTTGCGCGCTTCGCGATCGATCGCGGTGCCGGGCCGGACGTAGTGCGAGACGTCGGCGATGTGCACGGCGAGTTCCCATCCGCCACCATCGAGTTCAGTGATGCAGATGGCGTCATCAAAGTCTTTGGCATCGGCGGGGTCGACGGTGAATACGGGGCGGTCGCGCCAGTCTTCGCGGTGCGGGTCGATTTCGTCGGCCTGAACGGTGTCACCGACGGTGTCAGCTTCTTTGATGACCTCACGGGGAAACTCCAACGGCAGGTTGTACTTGTAGATAACACCAATGATGTCGACGAACGGGTCCTCGGGCGATCCGAGCACTTTGATCATCGCAGCTTTGGGATTCGAGCTGGGTGAGTCCCAACTGACGAAATCGGCGACTACCTTGTCACCAGGATTTACGTTGGGCAGCACTTCGACCAAGTCGAACACTTCGGGGAGTTGAGGCGTGTCCGGTTCGAGCGTCGCGAAGCGTCCACGTTTTCGGTAAGTGCCGACGATGCGCTGGTGGCGGCGTTCGACGATTTCGATGACACGGACGTCGAAGTCATCGCGATCGCTGTCACGATCGCGGCTGCGACCCTTCGGCGGACGGCTCGATTTTGATTTTCCTTTGGCTTTCTTGCGACCGGGGTGACCGCTGCGTTTGATACTGACGAGGACTTTGTCACCATGCAGCGCACCTTTGGTGCGGCGCTCGTGCATTTTTAGACTGTCGCCGTCAAGATCGAGGCCGAGCTTTTGCAGTGCTTCGGGATCTTGAGCGACGAAGAAGGCGATCGAGCGGTGCGACGATTTCGGAAAATGAATGACGCCGGGGATGCCTTCAGACCTTTTTTCGCCGGGGCTTTCTTTGGCGGGTCTCGGCTTCCTTTCGGCGTCGCCTCGAGTTCGGTCGGCTCGGGTTTTAGAGCCGGAGCGGATGATTTCGTAGCGACCGCTCTTGTCGACACGGATGCTACCTTCTTTCTGCAGAGATTTCAGCGCAGCGCCTAGTTGAGGACGTTCGCGCGGTGCGAGTCGGAGGCTGCGGGACAGTTCTGACTTATTTTGTGGACGATATCCAGATTCGCCGAACAGCGCCTGGACTCTTGAATAGATGGTTTGACTCATTAAAATGAAAAAAATTGGGGGAGATTAAATGTAATTTGGGAAGCGCTGACACTCGCGGCTTGAACGGCTCGGGGTGACAAGATCGGCGACTGGCGGATCGGATTAACGGTTCACATGATGCATTTTTGGATGGACATTGTTATTACAATGTCATTGCATGGTGAGAGTTTGGCGCTAACTTGATAATAGAATCGTCTTGTCAGAGGCCCTTCGCAACCCCCAACCTTTATAAGCTATGAAATCGCTCTTTTCTTCTCATCGTTCGAGATCTCGCGCTCGAGGATTTACTCTGATGGAACTGCTGGTCGTGATAACGATCATCTCCATTCTTGCGGCAATGATCTTCCCGGTTGCTAATGGTGTTTTGCGCAAGACTCGAAGCACTCAGGCCAAGAACGACGCGATGCAGGTTCGGCAAGCGATAGAGACTTATTTCACGGAATATAGGAAGTATCCGGTCAGAGCGACAGGTGGAGGTAGCCGAGACGAAGTGATGCAGACTGACAGTACTTTGATGGACGTACTCATGGGTAGCGAACGCGAAGTCGCCGGACTCAACCCGCGTCGCATAAGCTTTTTCGGTGGCAAGCAGGCCAAAGGCAATCCTCCGAAAGGTGGGGTTGTTTCGGATGGTTCTGGCGGGGGAGAGTTGTTCGATCCTTGGGGGGAGCGTTTTGTCGTCACGATCGACACCAATCGGAACGATCGAGTCGCTGATCCCGGCGAAGGCGGAGGAGAGACCATTCCCAATGGCGTCATCGTTTATTCATACGGTCCGGATAGGACCGACGATCGCGGTCAGAAAGATGATGTCACCACCTGGTGATCTCTGATCGGACCGGAACGGGCGATTGACGCTCGAGTTCAGTTCATACACGCAGAGATTTGAACGCGATGTCGGGAAACCGCATCGCGTTTGTTTTTGCCTGCTGAAAAAATGTATTTACATTGTAAATACGATCATATAGGGTTGTTCCATGAGGACGAAGGCATTTACGTTGGTGGAACTATTGGTCGTAATTGTCATCGTAGCGATTCTTGCTTCGGCTGTGCTGCCAGTATCAAATTTGGTGATGCGCAAAGTGCGGAACTTACAGGCGCGCCACAGTGCGATCGAACTGCGCAAGGCGATTGGGACTTACACGACCGAATACCGGCGGTTTCCGGTTCGCGAGACAGGGCTGGGAGGCACGGATCTGGAGACTGATTCCGGCAGCAAATTGATGAATGTCCTTTTGGGGAGTGACAAGGAGGCGGGGCCTGGCGGCCTGAATACTCGGCGTCAAAGTTTCTTCTCTGGTCGAAAGGCGAGTGACGGTGCCAAGCCGCGAAACGGTGTCGTATACGAAAGTGGCGGTGGGGGAGTTCTCTACGATCCGTGGGGGAACGTCTACAAGTTGATCATCGATACCTCTCGCGATGAGCGCTGTACCGACCCGTCGGAACCGGGTGAGACGGTGGCGCAGGAATCGTTGGTGTGGAGCTTTGGACCCGATGGGAAAGACGATCGGGGGAAAGAGGACGATATCGTGATCTGGTGACGACTCGCTCTTTCAGTGGTTTACGCCGCTCATTTCTGCGTGCTGGTGATTCAAGTTGCCGCTGCTCTGCGAAGACGGGGTTGGGTAGCGCTTTGATGCGCGCAGGGAGATTTGAATCATGCAGAAGTCTTGCGCCAGGCGCTGCGACTTCTGCTTCTGCGGGGAGCGGCTTCGCCGTGATTATCGAAGTCTGGCTCATGCTGCGCATTCGCCAGTCGGGCAGGCCCGACCTGCGGTCGTGGGTTCACGATACTCGCTGGTAGCGGTTCGCTTTAAGGGCGAAGATTCCTGTTTGGGCCTGGTACGCGAAGAGGGATTTGAACCCCCGACCGCCTCGGTGTAAACGAGATGCTCTACCGCTGAGCTATTCGCGCGGAACAGGACAAACGGACCGGTTGGTGCCGTTTGTGAAGGGGGAAACGTTAGTGCGAAACGGATACGACACAAGTGGGAAACTTGCCCGGGGCCCAGTTTTGATGAGGAGTGGCGACCAGATAACGTGAAATGCTAAAAATGCCCGTTGTTAACGACATTGTAAACAGTATCAAGATTGAGCTGTCTGAATCGTCATTTTCCCCATTGTCCAGCGCGTCGGCGTTAGTGTGGCTGTCGCGACTGCCATTTCGCTGTCGGCGAAATGGTCCGCTCGAGCGGATGGCGATGGCTGGAGACGATGACACCGAGGACGCCATCGCTAAGCAGCTGATCGAGCATCGACTGGCCCGCCAGGCGCGTCATTGGTATGGGCTGCAAGCCGCAGCGGAGGCCGCTGAACTTGTCGTAAATACGTAAAAAGTGCCCGGAACCTTGCGGAACCGGGCACCTCGGTTTGTAGGTGTTTCTGATAGGTTCTCCAAGCGCGGCGATGTTTTACATCGCGCCGCCGGAATTGGCGGCGGCGGTCGCGGCATCGTCATCGATCACCGGCGCTGCTGGTGGAGCGGCCATCGGTTCGGGTGCTGACTCTGGTGCAGGTACCGAGTTGGCGACGGGTTCGCTCTGAGTATCGCTGTCGGCTCCTGCCGTCAGAGCAGCGGGCTGATCGAGGTTTAGGGTTGAGCCGTCGTTGGCGACGACATTCAGGTCTTCTTCGGAGCCTTCGGCTTCGACTACTTCACGGTAATTGAAGCTGGCATCGGCGGCGGTGCCGGTAGTGCCGTCTACGAACTGCACTTCCGCCTCGCCGTGGACATAGACGTCGCCTTCGGCGGCGGCGTAGGCCTGGCCATCACTGACGAGACCGATACTTTTGATGCCGGCAGACTCAAGGCTGAACATCTCGCCTTCGCCGACCAGGCCGTCGCCGTCTGCGTCCTGCCAAAGTTTGAAGGCTTCGAACTCGGCATCGTTGGAGGACAGAATGAGGTCGCCGTCGGTGTCGAAGTGGCGCAGGCCTTCCAGATCGGTGGCGTGCGGGTCGTCGCTGTAGCGGGAGAATGCGAACTCGTCAGGGCCATCTACGTCACCGTTATCATTGCGATCGTAGATAAGCACGGCGTCATCTTCATTGGCCCAGGCGGTTTGTTCTTTCACACCGTCGCCGTCGACATCGAGGAGGATGCCTTCTTCGACAGAATCGAACTCTGCGCCATCGCCGTCGAGGTCTATCACCACAGGAGGAACTGCGCTCGCATTATAATCGACTTCAACCGTTATCGTTGCTGTGTCCGTTCCACCATTACCGTCATCGATCTGGTAGTCGAAGGTGTCGGTGACGGTACTGTTGTTCAACGTGATGCCAAATGAGACACCGCTAGCGCTCGGTCCACCATCATTTAATGTACCAATCCGCATCTCGCTCGTTGTGAAATTATCCGATGGCACCGACCCGTCCGCGTTGTAGCCCAGGTCAGCCATGGTGAACGCTCCTACGTTGTCGAAGCCCCCACCGTGGCCATCGCCATTGACGGGAGCTCCAGCAGCTCCAGGAGTGATCTCGACCCCATTCCAAAACGTCTTGACGGTAGTGCCTGTCGTGGTGACGTCGACCTCGAACGTCAGTGGTGACGCATCGACCCAAGGTTGGTAGCCAACGGCGCCCGATGCTCCAAAATCGCCTTCTGTTACAATGTAGTCGATCGTGCCGTCACCATTTAGATCGATTGCGACGGAATCGTCGTAGGTGCCAAAGGTCGACAGGCTGAGTGAGATCGAACCTTGGTCGAAGCCGGACAGTCCTGTGTAAGTGATCGATTTCCCGTCGTATGACTCGTCAGAACTCGGGCCACTGATAGGATGGGTCCACGCTACATCGTCGGCTACTTTGTTGATGACGATGTCGGACGGTGCCGGCTTATAGGATAAAGTACCATCATTGTTTAGCACGGCGTTTGCACCGCTAGCCAATGTAATCGGCGTGCCAACGACTGGGGTTACCAGATCCCCATTAGCATCTTCGATGCGCGTGATAGTTGGTGTGTCTCCATCGATATCGGTATCATTGCTCCGTGGGTTCACCGTAATCGTGTTTAGTTTTGTAGTGGAATAACTATCGTCGGCGGCAACGGGAGCATCATTGACACCGGTGACGGTGATGACGATTTCGGCGGTGTCGGTGCCGCCCTCTCCATCGCTGATGGTGTAAGTGAAGGTGTCCGTGGCAGTGACCCCTACAGCAAGTGGATCGGCCGCTGCCTGGTCGGCGACGTGGTTGTAGCTGCCGTCATCGGCGAGAGTGAGCGTACCGTAGGTTCCGGTGAGCGCGGCGCCTACGGTTCCGGCCGTGCCACTGCCCGCTTCGGTACCAGTGCGAATGGCGCTGACCGTAAGCGTGTCGCCATCGACATCGGTGTCGTTGGTGTCGACGATGCCGGCGGCCTTGGCGACCACAAGGGTGGCGTCTTCGTCGACCGCACCTGTGTCGTTGACGGCGGCGGGGCCATCGTTGACACCGGTGATGGTGATGGTGATCTCGGCGGTGTCAGTGCCGCCCGCACCATCGCTAATGGTGTAAGTGAAAGTATCCGTGGCGGTGATGCCAACAGCAAGTGCGTCGGCCGCTGCCTGATCGGCGACGTAGCTGTAGCTACCGTCGGCGGCGAGAGTGAGGGTGCCGTAAGTTCCGACTAAACCGCCGCCCACAGTGCCTGCTGTTCCGGTAGCTGATTCGGCGCCTGTCCGAAGTGCGGTGACGGTCAGAACTGTTCCGGCGTCAGGGTCGGTATCGTTGCTGTCGATAACGCCGCTGGCGGTTGCGACGGTGAGTGTGGCATCTTCGTTCACAGCACCACTGTCATTGACCGCTATCGGGTCTTCGTTGGGGCCGGTGACGGTAACGGTCACCAGTTCGTTTTCCAGTTCGCCACTGGCATTGGTAACCGTATAGATAAACGTGACGACTTCGGTTTCACCGGGTGCCAGACCGGCAAAGTCTGTGCCGGGATTAAAAAATACCTGGCTGCCGTCAGTGGTGACGGATCCCTTTGAAGGCTGTGTGGTTGCACTGATCGAGAGAGGTTGGTCGATATTGTCGGCGTCGGTGTCATTGGCGAGTACGTCGATCGCGGTCACCTCGTTTGCGAGGACCGTGGCGCTATCTGCAATGGCGACGATGGGATCGTTGCCGCCGTGAATGGTCATCGTCACAGTTTCTGTTTCGCCGGTGTTGGTTGAGTAAGTAAACGAGGTAGACGCAGATTCTCCTTCGGCGAGGTATTGGAAATCGTCCCCGGGGTTGAAGGTGACGGTACCGTCTCCATTGTTGGTAACCTTTCCTTCTCCTGCGGGTGGTTGGGTGATGCCGACAATCGTCGTCGGATTATTGCTGTCGTTGGTCAGCAGGTTCATGGTGGCACCACCGGTGGTGATGTTGTTGTCGTCCTCATGAACGTGGAGGCTGTCGACGATAATCGAGTCGACAGTCTGGGTATCACGGGCTGCGGCCACTACGGAACCATCACCGATAAAGATCGTTGAACTCGACGGATTACTGACGATGCCATTTTCATCGGTAATGGTGACGGTGATTTCTCGAGGATCGGTGAGAACGGTTCCGGATCCGGTGTTTTGGAAGGAAATCGCCTCGATGGCGTTCTCGTAGTCCTCCTGACTGCCATCGCCGGTCAGATTGACGATGATGTAATCTCCTTGCGTGGAAATACTTCCGCTTACCGTGGCCGGCAGAGTTCCAATCACCAGTTCGTCACCCGGTTGGCTGTTTTTCAGGAGAATCTTCGCTGACGAGATGACGTTCCCGTCGAGGTCGGCGATGCGAGTGTCGCTGTCGGCGATCGATATTGCGGCACCGGTGGGATCGTAGACGCGGATAACGTCTTTGGTGGTCGGAGCGTTGGTGTCGCCGTCGGCGTCGAGAAACAGGAAAGGCTGCGCCGACGGAAGTGCGGTATTGAGTGTGCCGGTGGCATCGTTCGAATTGGTAGCGGGCGCGTCCGCTATGCGGATCAAGTCGCCATTGGCGGTGTCGACACGGTAGAAGCCATAGCCACTGTTTGAGGTGACTTGGATATTGCCTGCACCGTCAGAAAACATCGAGCCGAAGGCTCCATCCACGGGTGTGATGCCGTCACTCTGCAGCCCGCCATTGGCTGAATAGGTCGTTCTGGTTCCGCTGGTCGGATCCAGTGAATAAGTGGTCGTGCCGTTTACCGACCAGACTAGACCGGTGGTAGGATCGACACCGTAGTCGGCGCCGGGAAGGTTACCGATGCCGGTCACTGACAGATAGCCGGGCGAACTTGGGTCGAGATCGATGGCGTACGTTGTGTCTCCGTTCGAATCGCTGGTTCCATTGACGTAGTAAACATTGATATCGGAATTGATGACACCCGCGAAGTCGTTGATGGCCTCTCCTTCATCGTTGAGGAACTGGCCGAGGTTTCCGACGACCTGGCCGGTGAGCGGATTGATTTGAATCATGTCACGATCCGTCACGCCGAGACCGGCATCCGAACCGCGTGCGGTAGCGTAAATGAGGTTGTCGTTCGCATTGAATGCGATCGAGTTAAAGGAAAACGGCAGCGGGTTACCGATCGGGACATAAACGATCGATTCATCCGTTGGGTCCAATTGGATGTCATAGAGCTGGTCGCTTATTACCTGATAGGCGCCGGAGATCACCTGCAACTGGTCGGTGCCGTCAATGGTGACGGTAACGGTCTCGGTGGCAGTTTCGCCGTCGTCGTCGGTGACGGTGTAAGAGAAGGTTTCGGTTGCGGACTCGCCGAAGTCGAGATCGGCATAGCGACCGTTCGGATTGAAGTAGACGCGACCGTCTTCCATTAGCGAAACCGTGGCGCCATTGGCCAGTTGAATCGGCGTGTTGGGAGTTACGGCCGATCCATTAATCCCGGTGACCGTCAGTTGCGATGACTCGGCATCCTGATCATTGATGATCACGTCGACGGCGCGACCGACACCTTCGATGGTATGGAGGGTGTCCGCGTGAGTGTCGGGTGCGTCATTGACTCCGTTGACCGTGATCGTCACTGACTCGGTGTCGGTGGCGCCATCCTGGTTGGTGACGGTGTAGGTGAAGTTGACATCCTGACTTTCGCCGGTGGTGAGAAAATCGAAATCAGAGCCGGGATCGAAGGTGACGTTGGTGCCGTCGTGGCTTACTGAGCCGAGAGGGGGAGCCGATACCGCGGTCACAGTCAGGGCTTTGTCGGTAGTGTCCGGCTCGAGGTCATTGTCCAAAACGCTGATGACTACCGCCGAATCTTCGTCGGTCGTGCCGAAGTCGGAGACTGCGACCAGCGGATCATCGGCGCCTGTGATGGTGACGGTAACCGTGGCAGTATCGGTGCCGCCATTTCCGTCGCTCACCGTGTAGTCAAATGTCACGTCGGTCGTTTCTCCATCGTCGAGATAGTCGAAATCAGAACCGGGATCGAAGCGAACGCCGGTGCCCGTGATCGAAACGCTACCGCCTACGAGGGGCTGTACCACGGAGAGAACGGTCAGAGTGTCATTGGTGTCAGGATCCGTATCGTTGGCGGCAACATTAATAATCGTGGCTGTGTCCTGATCAGTGCCACCCGTATCATCGACAGCGACCGGGCCATCGTTGGTTCCGGTGACCGTGACGGTGACGGTTTCCGTAGCGCCGGTGTTGGTGGTGTAAGTGAAGGTGACCGTTTCAGTTTCACCTGCGGCGAGATCATCGAAGTCCGTTCCCGGTACGAAGGTGATGTTGGCACCGCCAACAGGAACCGTGACCGAGCCCTGACCTGGGGCCGGTTGAGTGACCGAGGCGACGGTCAGTGTGTCATCAACATCGGAGTCGTTACCGAGAACGTCGATGACGACGTTAGCATTTTCGTTGGTGGCCGCCGTATCAGCGACGATGACCGTGGCATCATCGACGCCATTGATGGTGATCGTCGTGGTAGCCGTCGAAGTGCCACCGTTGCCATCGGAGATAGTGTAAGTGAACGAGTCCGTAGCAGTTTGGGTCTCGTCGAGACTTTCAAACTTGCCGTTCGGATCGTAGTTGACTGTGCCGTCGCCGTTGACGGTGACGAGCGCGCCACTGGCCAAGGTAATGGTTCCGCCTGCGGCGAGGCCGTTGATTTGCGTTAAGGTAAGCGTGTCGCCATCCGGGTCGGTGTCGTCACCAAGCAGGTCGATGTTGAGGACTGCTGTGTCCTCGTCGGTCGACGCTGTGTCGGCTACCGCCGTCGGGCCGTCGTT
>JBBKXR010000142.1:0-32300 GCA_037969585.1 Verrucomicrobiales bacterium | reverse complement strand
GTGGAACTGGGGTGTGGAACTGGGGTTTACTTTTTGGTGGAGGCGGTGGATTGGTGGGGCGATGGCGGATCAACAGCGACAGATCGTTTTACAGGAACCGGGGCGCTTTGTGATGGGCGAAGGGGATGTGCCGGAACTGTTGCCAGGGACGGCGCTGGTGCGGGTGCGCCGGATCGGTGTTTGCGGGACGGACATTCATGCGTTTTACGGGCGTCAGCCGTTTTTTGAGTATCCGCGGATTCTTGGCCACGAACTGGGTGGCGAGGTGTTGGCGATCGACGGTGGTTCGGCGCAGGTCGGTGATCTCTGTGCGCTCAGTCCGTATCTGAATGATGCCAGTTCGCCGGCTTCGAAGCGCGGTCACAGTAATTGTTGTGAGCGGCTCGAGGTAATGGGGGTGCACTGCGACGGCGGAATGCGCCCGGTGATTCGAGTGCCGGTGGAAAATCTTCACGTATCGAAGTCTCTGGACTGCGAGCGGCTGGCCTTGGTGGAAATGTTAGGCATCGGTGCACATGCGGTGGCACGGGCAGGATTGAACCTTAGTGGTGCGGACGATTACGTGGCGGTGATCGGTGCCGGTCCGATCGGTATGAGTGTGGTGCAGTTTCTCCAGGCAACGGGAGTCGGCCGATTGGTGGTCGTCGATATGGCAGCGCATCGGCTCGACTTTTGTCGCGAGGCATTCACTGTCGAGCACACGATTCAGGTGCGCGAAGATACTGATTTAGTTGCCTCGTTGCGCGGGGTTGGCGGCGGCGAACTTCCGACCGTGCTGTTCGACGCGACCGGGCATCCTGCGTCGATGATGAGCAGCTTTGAGCGGGTCGCCCACGGTGGGCGCATTGTCTTCGTCGGACTATTTCAGGGTGAGGTGAAATTCGACGACCCGAATTTTCATCGCCGCGAGCTGACCTTGATGTCGAGCCGTAACGCGACGCCGGACGACTGGCGCTGGGTGATCGACGGACTGGAAGACGGATCCGTCGACACCGAGCCGTGGATTTCTCATCGGCTGTCGCTCGACGAGGTGCCGGAGCGATTTAAAAAGATCACCGCCGATCCGCTGCTGCGCAAAGTGATGATCGACGTAAACGAGTGACGACTCGTGTTACGCCGCTTCTTCGTCGATCTCGATATGAAAGACCCGGTGCAGACGCAGCAGCTCGATGACGCTGAGCACGGAAGGACGCGGGTTGTGAATGCTGATCGGACCGTGGCCATTAAGGCGGCGATGCACACTGAGCAAAGCTCCGATGGCTGAGCTGTCGATCATTTCGACGCGAGCAAGGTCGACGTCGACAGCGGCTAGCTCGCCCGGGCAGAGTCTTTCGAAATCGTTCTTAAATTGATCGACATTGCTGGCATCAAAACTAGCGACGTCGATTTGAATTCGGAGGCCGCCGGTGGTGGGATTGAAGTCGAACATGGCTGTAAATTAACGCTAAGTGCTTAAATCATCCGAAATATTAAGATGATTGTAATTATTGTTATTGTAATAATTATAGTTCACTGCTATTGTTCTTTCAATCAGAATTTCTTCTCTGTTTGTCTTTTTATTTTCCGATGGTCAGCATGATCCAGCCCACAGGAGGCCTCGGCAGCGGTGATTCGCTGCAGAGCCGGCGTTTCGTTATACCGGCGCGTATCGCTCTGCTGACCGACGCTCGCGAGCAGTTCACCGAGTTTTTGACGCAGATCGGTGTCGAGTCGATAGCTGCTGACATGTTGGTGTTGGGATTCACAGAAGCGCTGACCAATGCTATCAAGCACGGCTGTGACAACGACGATTCGAAATCGGTGACCCTGGAGTGGTGGAACGACGAATCGTCGCTGACCCTGGCGATTACCCACGAAGGTGAAGGGCCAGCGCAGGAACTATTTGAAACGTCTGAGTTGCCGGAGGATCCGCTGGCGACTTCGGGGCGGGGCTTTTTCCTGATGCATCAGTTGTTCGACGATTGCCAGTTGTGGCGTTCGTCGACCAAGGTGCGTCTTGAACTACGCAAACATTTCGATTCGCTCGGCAGGACGGTAGGGGAAGATGATGATGTGTCGCTGATTCTCGAAGAGTTGTCGCATTCTTATGAGAGCTTGGCGGCTTTTCAGCGCATGGGTAATGCGTTGATTACCGCGAAGCGCACCGGTGATTTTCTCGAAGAGGGCATGCGCAGTCTGCGTCAGATCCACGGAGCGCGGCAGCCCGAAGTTTTGTGGCTGTGCCTTTCCGCCGCGGTAATCGAAGCCGTCCAATCAGAACTCGATGAGGTCGATGGCGTACGCGTGGCCAATGCAATGCCGGCCTTGGTTCGCGAAGTGCTGGCATCGGGTGACAGTTTTCTGTGGAATTCCGCGGCTGAGCTGAAAAATTTCGACAGCGACCAGACTTTCGCTGATTTTTCGCACGGCTGCGTTTTTCCGATCATGGCTCAAGGCGAGGCGCTCGGTTGCCTGGTGACGGCTCTGCGCGATTCGGATAGTGGCTTACAGGCGTCCGAGATCAATAACCTGCGAACGTTCACGGATCTGTTCGGCATCGCTCTGGCCAACGCCAACATGCAGACTCAGCGTCGGAACGAGACTCGGGCGGTGCGCGAGCTTGAGTTGGCAGCGGAAATTCAAAAAATGTTGCTACCGGTGTCGACGCCGCCGCAGTCGGAGCAGTGGAAAGTTTTCATGCAGCATCGCAGCGCCCAGGAAGTGGCCGGCGATTACCTCGAAGCCTGCCACGATGAGCAGGGCAATCTCGTGATGACGGTGATCGATGTCATGGGTAAGGGTGTGTCGGCAGCGATGCTGGCCAGCGTTTACCGGACGGCATTTCTGATGAATCTCGGCAAGGCCCAGCCGCTTAACGAACTGGCTCAGTCGCTGAACAAAGTACTGGCCGATACGCTCGGCGAAATGTCATCATTTGTGACCTGCGCGCTGGTGCGGATCGATCCGAACTTTGAGACCATGGAAATCGTTAACGCAGGTCATTGTCCGGTGCTGACTTTGAATCATGAGGGGGTGCTCGACCAAATCGAGCCGTCGGGACCGCCATTGGGAATTCTCGAAGATTCCGAATACGAAGTCGAACGGCGCAGCATCGCCGAGCACCAAGGCGTGTTGCTGGTCACCGACGGCATGTTCGAGTGGAAGCTCGGGGAATCGTGGTGGGGATGGGAACGCTTCGTCGATCTTGCCGGACGCAAAGCATTTGCCGATCCGGTCGATTTCTGGAACGACATTCAAAACCGCATCGGCATCGACCATGGCGAACTGCATGATGATCAAACGCTTCTTTTCTGGCGGCGAGAAAATTCTGCTCAGCCTTTAACGACTTCGGTTTCGACCTCGGTCGAAACTCCCATACTCAACTCCATTGCCCAGTCATGAGCCACGATCTTTCTGAAAATCCCGCCACCACGAGAAGTAAGCGCATTCTTGTTGCTGAAGACGAACGCACCATGATGCGCCTGTTTCAGTTCCAGCTTGAGCGCAGCGGATTTGAAATGATGCCGTTCAACTGTGGCACTGAAGTGGTCGAAAAGGCACGTGCGACTCCTCCCGATCTGGCTATTTTTGATTACAATTTGCCGGGACGAACTGGGCTCGAACTGATCCAAGCCTTCAAAGACGATGCAACTTTGGCCAAGGTGCCGATCGTCGTCGTGACCGGCTATCGGGACCCGGCGCTGCACGAGCGATTGCTCAACGCGGGTGCCAACGAAGT
Organism: Verrucomicrobiales bacterium; assembly: GCA_037969585.1. Taxonomy (GTDB): domain Bacteria; phylum Verrucomicrobiota; class Verrucomicrobiia; order Verrucomicrobiales; family DEV007; genus JBBKXR01. Next base: position 28,582 of record JBBKXR010000142.1, on the reverse strand, counting down.
GATCAGCAAGCCTTTCAGTCCGGTCGGACTGACGGGACGCATCAATGAGCTGCTGGTCCTGCCATCTTAGTTGCTTGTAATTTTCGTAAATTTTAGATATATTAGGACATCTAACCATGCGTGGCCGAATTCTAGTCATCGACGACAACGTTAACCTGACCACAATGGTGGAGAAGGCCTTATTGCGCTGCGGCTTTGAAGTCGCCGTGGAAAATGATTCCATGCAGGCCGTCAATCGGGTGCGTAAGGAGCAACCAAGTCTGATCATTCTCGACATCATGATGCCGGAAAAGGATGGCGGCGAAGTGCTCTCCGAACTTCGTCAGGATCCTTACCTGCGTAACATTCCCGTGATCCTGCTGACCGGTCTGGCCGACGAAGCGTCAGCGATCTCGCGACTCGGTGGTATCGAGAGTTCGGTGTTTGGCAAGCCGGTTGAGTTTCGCGTGTTGGTGCAGGAGATCGATCGCCAACTCGGGCGACAGGTGGCTTGATGGCGCGGTGCTGAGCGGCGCGATTGTGTCCGGCTCCCATCTGGACAAGATTTGCCGGTGCCGCCATAAAGTGCGCATGAAAACCGGCCTCCGTCAGCTCGTCCCCTTGTCGATTCTCTGCCTCGCCGCTGTCTGCGTGGCAACGGCTGCAACCAGCGGTGCTCCGTCCTGGACAGCATCATCCGAGTGGGTGCAACTCCCTAAGGATTTGGAAAAAATGGGCGTCGCTCACGGCGACATTGCTATCAGTGAGGCCGGCGAAGTCTACGTCAGCCTGACCGGCGGACTGCGTGCCGGCGTTCAGGTTTACGACGCCAATGGCAAGTATCTGCGCAACGTGCCGAATGCGCCCAATGATTTTCACGGCTTCGTCATTCACAAGGATGCTGACGGCACGGAATACATCTATGGACCGCGCGTCGGAGCCGGATCGATTTTGAAAATGAAACTCGATGGCGAGATCGTGATGACGATCCCCGGCGAGTCGATCCCGTTAGAGTATTGGAAAAAGAACGCCAAGACTGGCGAGGGAGCGATTCGACTGACCGCCTGCGACGTGGCGCCCAACGGCGATATCTTTGTTACGGATGGTTACTCGTCAGACTACATTCATCGCTTCGATGCTGAGGGTAAATACCTCGCCACCTTCGGCGGAAAGGGCGAGCCGTACAACTTTCAAACGCTGCACAAAATCGCGATCGATACCCGCTTCGATCCCGCACAGATCGTCGGTGTAAGCCGTACCGACGGCCGCTTGGTTCACGTTTCGATGGAAGGCGAATACCTCGGCAATATCGCTACGGAGTTACTAATGCCTGCTGCGCTGGTCGTGCAGGGCGACTACCTGGCGGTTGGCGAAATCAAAGGCCGGGTCACGGTTTTTGATAAAGCGGGAAACATCGCCGCACAGTTTGGTGCCAATGAAAACGCTGACGAAGTAGGCACCAACAAAACCGAGCCGGAGAAATGGCGCGCCGGCGTCGTCACCGCACCCCACGGCATCGATTTCGACGCGGCGGGAAATCTTTACGTCACCGAATACAGCATCTTCGGCCGCGTGCACAAGTTCTTGAAGACGGTGGCGGAATAGTCAGAAACTGGAGAGGAACCACACTCCGTCGATGCGCTGCAGGTTCATCGTTTCCTGTTTTTCCTGCTTGTCGCCCATGGTGAAATCGACTTCGGCTTTGTCGCCGTCGACGCGGGCTGCACCGAGAACTTTGCCGCCCCCGAAGAAATTGCGGTAGCGGTTTTTGTCCTTCTCCGGTGAGTCGGCGATGGCGCAGATTTCGCGGACGTCGCCGTCGCACTTGGGATCGGCAAAGGCGCGGATTTCTTCGAATTTTCCTTCGGCGGCGAATTTGATGAACAGGCGCATCATGCCGTCCGGCGTGGATCGGTCAGCGCCGCTGGTCGTCGTTGTCGCGGTGGATGCGGCAGGGAACGGAGTGTCTGTGATGCTATCGATTCCCGCCATGTTGAGTTTGGGCGTTTCGGCAGGCGCCGAAGTTGCCGATGCCGGTGCTGCTTGAGTCTGGGTTGGAGCGGGCTTTTGCGCCATCTGTTCGGAATTGCCGACCGTAAACTCGACGCGTGAGGTGCCTTGATTCTGCAAAACGATGTTCATGCCGTAACGCCCCGGTGCGAGCGTCGATTTGTCCATGGTGCCATCCAGAGCAAAGCCGGTACCGTTCTGGACCATGATCACTTTCGCCTGACCTTGTGCTCCTTTCAACGGCGCACCGTTCTCGTCGATGGCGAACACGTTAACGATGATCATTTCGCCTTCGGTGTCGACTTTGACCTCCGCGTCAGGCGCTACCGGTTGCGGAATTTTGGCAAAAATCACTGCCGGTCCTCCGGGGGGAATGGCTTGCTGCCCGGCGACTTCGACATCGAAAGGATAAATCGGTGACCGCTCTTGCGCCTGAAGACCGAAGGTCAATAGCGAGACAAACACAGCAAGGGCGGGAGACATTTTCATGCCATCACTGTGCCGCTGCGTGCTCGGCTTTGTCAATGCCGACAGACTCAGATCAGTTCGCTGATCGGCTTGCCATTGGTGAGCAGATACTGAGGGCGGCCGGTGTTGTCCTCGATGGTGATGCGTCGTCCATCGATACCTAGATTGTGATACAGCGTGGCGATGACATCCTGATAGTGAATCGGTCGCGAAGTGGCTTCAGATGCGTGTTTGTCGGTCGAGCCGATGACCTGACCAACCTTCATGCCGCCGCCGGCGAGTAGTCCCATCGACACGCGCGGCCAGTGATCGCGTCCGCCCTTGTCGTTGATCTTCGGGCTGCGGCCAAATTCTCCCCAGGCGACGATCGAAACATCGTCGAGCATGCCGCGCTCTTCGAGGTCGGTGATGAGTGCGTGGATGGCGTGATCGACGATCGGACCGAGCGTGCGCATGCGCTTGAAATTGGCCTGATGGGTATCGAAATCACTGATCGATACACTGACGCAGCGCACTCCGGCTTCGACCAAGCGGCGGGCGAGTAGAAGTTTGCGCGCTGCGCTCGGGCCTTCGTTGCTGAAGAATTTCGGATCCGGCTCGGCGACGTTCGGCGTGTAGCGAGCCAGCATTTTGGGATCCTCGTTGTCGAGGTCCATGGCTTCGGCAAGTCTGCCCGAAGTGAGGATGCCGTAAGCCTGACGCGTGAAATCATCCATTGCTGCCATCGATCCCGATTCGTCGATCGAGCGACGCGTGGCGTCGAGGCTTTGCAAAAGTTCGATGCGGTCATCGAGACGGCCAACCGTGAGCCCTTCGGTGAGGCTGAGCTTGGCATTGTGATCTGCGCCGAGGCGTTTCAGTTCACCCTTCATACTCGGCTCGAGTTCGCGGTGGAACATTTTCGAAATATCCGGCCGGAACGGTGCGTGAGCTGGGCCGAGAAAGCCTGCTCGCGCGCTGTTGCGCACTTGTGGCCGCCCCTGCATGATGTCGACAAATGTCGGCGATTCGTCCGTCGGCGAGCGCAGCAGTTTGCCGAGCACGCTGCCCATCGATGGGCGATCACCGGTTTGCGGGAGCTCTTTGATGTCGAAGCCGGACTGGCATTGGTAACCGTCGTGACGACCGGCGGAACCGACCAGCGAACGCAGTGGAATGATCTTGTGGGCGATCGATGCCAGCTTCGGCATCAGCTCAGTAAAGTGGACACCGGGCAGGGACGTGGGGATCGACGAAAACTCACCGCGGATCTCCGACGGAGCGTCCGGTTTAGGATCGATCATGTCCATCTGCGGCGGCCCGCCATCGAGATGGATGTTGATGATCGCCTTGTTTGAGGAACCGATTCCCGACACGTTTTCGGCGTGCAACAGGTCGGCAAAAGTCAGACCCCCGAAGCCCAGAGCACCTGCGCGCAGAAAACTGCGTCGTGACTGTCCGTCGCAGTGACGAACCCTTTGTCCGAGGAACTCAAGCATTGCCAGAAACGATAAGAGGCTGAGTCGTTTACGACAACTTCTGCCGCCACCGCAATGGCGTTAGGACTTGGGTGGTAGAATGGGAGTCCCCGCCCGTTTCCGTTGCGTTGGTGGAAAAATGGTTCAGCTCGCGACTGGCGGAATGCGCAGTCTCACGTGACCTACCGTTGGACGATCAGGTGAGACCGTCCGACCCGGCGGTCGCGTTGCGTTGGTCAGAGCCAGCGGCTTGATAGACGGTAGCTGGCTTCGCTGGACGGTGGACCCTGCGTTGGTGGAGCGGCGCAAGCTTCACCCAACCGGCAGACAGTCCACGGCCTGACGGACCGCGGCTACACCAATCCTCCGGATACTCCGTAGCCGCCTTTGTCAAAAGGTGGGCCTTGTGTTGGTGGGTCGGGACGGTCGCATTTGACCGACCGGTCGCGACTTGGGTGGCGGTAATGCGTGCCGGATTCCGTGTTCATGTTCGAGCGGTTCCGATAGTCTCCCGACTTTCTCATGCACGCCTTAGACTTTATCACCATCGGGATTTACCTCGCGGTCATTCTCAGCGTCGGCGTTTTCTTCGGGCGCAATCAGTCGCGCGGTGAGTTCTTCCTGGCGAGTGGATCGATGGGTTGGTTCGTGGTCGGGCTGAGTGTTATGGCGACGTTGTTCTCGTCGAACAGTTTCGTTTTTTATCCTTCGGCAGCGTTCGGTAACAGCTTGCGTATCGGGCTTTCGTTGGTCGCTTTTGCGTTGATGACGCCGGTGGTGATCTGGGTGTTTATCCCGGTGTATTCGCGGCTGAAAGTTGAGACCGCCTACGAGTATCTTGAGCGTCGCTACCACGTTTCGATACGCACCCTGGCTAGCGGTTTGTTCATTTTACTCAGGATCGGGTGGATGGCATCGGCGACCTACGCGGCCTCGCTGGTGGTCGCCAGCGTTGCCGATGTTTCGCAAATCGGCGTGATCATTGTTCTCGGTGCGGTGTCGATTGGCTACACGATGCTGGGCGGACTGCGCGCGGTGATGTGGACGGATGTGATTCAGTTCTTTGTTTTTGCGGTGACGATTCTGGTTTCGGTTGGCTTGATTCTGAGCAAGAGCGAATCGAGCGTCAGCGAGGTGTTCCGCACTTACTTCGACGGTCGTGAGGGATTGATCATCGACTTCAAGCCATCGATGACATTGACCTATGGCAGTTGGGCGATCCTGATCGGGATTTTTCTCGAAGCGTTGTCGGCGTTCGGTGTCGATCAGGTGGCGGTGCAGCGTTATCTGTCGGCAAAATCGGAGCGCACCTCGCAATTGGGAGCGGCGATGAACCTTGCCGGAATGTGGATCGTCATGCCGGGACTGATGATGATTGGGGTGGCTTTATTCAGTTGGTATTCGCAGCATCCCGCCGAATTGGGGGCGGGCGCGACGGTCGCGGAAGTACTCAGCAACGAGGGGCCAACCACCGCTGATCGGGCCTTGCCTGAATTTGTGCGATTGCACTTTCCACCGGGACTGGCGGGCCTGTTCCTTGCGGCGTTGATCGCGGCGATCATGTCGAGTATCGACTCGGGGATTCACTCAGTGACGACGGCGCTGGTGGTCGATTTTCGGGACCGATTGTTGCCGTCACTGCGACCGAAAACGGAGCAGGGTGAACTGCGCTCGATCCGGGGTCTGGTGCTCGGCATCGGGATTCTTTCGGTGGCACTGGCCTGTTTCGTGGGTCCGTTAGGGGATGTGTTTGCGATTGGTAAAAAACTTACCGCAGCGTTCGGCGGACCTTTGTTGGCGATTTTTGTGATGGCCTTGTTTTCCAAGCGATCGAATTGGCAGGGAGTGATGATCAGTGTCTTGATCTCAACGGTGGTGACGCTGGTGCTGATGTATCAGCGAGAAGATTGGTTTTCGGTCTGGTACTGGCCGATCGGATTTTTCTCGACGCTGATCCTCGGGCTCGGCTTGAGTTATCTGTTTCCCCACCGGGCGACGAAGCTGACATTTTTGCAGATCCTGCGCGATTACCCCAAGTTATGAAATTTCACGAGCTGACTTCCGCAAAATTATGCACGTTGGATCGCGAGCAGACGCTGGTGGTGATTCCGATCGCCGCGGTCGAGCAGCACGGACCGCACATGCCGACCGGGACGGATATGATTTTGTGCACGGCAGTTGCTGAGGCGCTGGAGAGCCGACTCAGCGAAAAAGTGTTGCTCACGCCGACGATCTGGTTGGGCGCTAGCGCGCACCATCTGCGTATCGGTTCGACCCTGGACACGGCGCTCGACACTTACGTCGCCACGCTCTGTGACGTCGCGCGTTCGCTGCTCGACGATGGCTATCGGCGTATCGTATTTCTGAATGGCCACGGCGGAAACATCGACCCAATGAAAATGGCGGTGCGAATGCTCCAGCCCGAGTACGTCGACGCGTTGTTGGTGGCGGGTTGCTACTGGTCGGTCGCCGATGCCGAGCGAGAAGAAATTCTCGACGGTGATCACAAGTTCGTCGGCCACGCCTGCGAGTTCGAAACGTCGTTGATGCTGCACGTTCGGCCTGACTTGGTGGACGCGTCGAAACTCGCCGATGCCGGTGAATTAGTCGACGACGTGGTGGGTGGTTTTTATATCAGCCGTGATATGGCGCAGCGGACACGCGAGGGCTTCACCGGGCGGCCCGATCTGGCGACAGCGGAGAAGGGCGGGCGATTGTTCGATGGAATTGTGCAGCGTCTGACTGAACTCGCCGGGATATTGCTGCAACAACCGCTGGGAACTCGTTACGACGATTTCCTCTGAGATGGGGTGCTGGTTGGCTTCGCGGAGTTTCGTAGGGCGATCAGAAGGAACCGTGTGTCCCACCGGTCGCACTGCGTTGGGTGCGGGGAGAATTGAATCCCAATTAAGGCTGGCGGCTGGGATTGTTTATTGAGCCAGTGTGCATCAGAGTGCTGCTAACCACATCCTAGCGTTATCGATGTTTTGCGACTCCTTATTGACCTTTGAGAAACGGGCACCGTATGCCTTCAAAAGTTTCCCTGCGGTTTGATTGTCTTCATAGAAAGCAAAATCAAGAGCCGTTTCACCGTCAGTCCTAATGTTAGGGGTTGCACCTGACTCAAGCAGAAGGCGTGTAAGGTTGCTATTTCCAATAACAGAAACCTGTAGTGGAGTTTGTCCGTCAAAAGCGTGGCGATCCAAATCAACTCCACGGTTTACCAATAAAGTCGCAATCTCATCATTGTGGTGTAGAACTGCTGCGTAGAGCGCCGTCCCGTCAAGCACCAACGAGTCCTGGGGAAATAGGAATTGATTAAGTGATTTTACCGAATGTTTTTGAATATAATTTTTGGCAGTATCATTATCGTGATATGCAATTGCATAGTATAGTTCGTGATTGGATTCCAATGGGTAATTATTTACCGTGCTACAATTCGCCAAAAAAACTGGAATCAGAAGGCAAACGAGTGCCAGAATGAATAGTGTCTTTTTCATAGTATTTTCATTTTCAGCTCATTAGCTTTAGAGCATCTTTCTTGCTATGATCGGCTTTGCACAGTAGCCGCACCCACGCGCGAATTATAGTGATCGACATTCTCCGCGACGGCGCCGCGAACGCATTGTACTAAGAACTGGATTCGCAGCAAGAATATATGCGGTATCAAGGCTCGAACGAACTGACTGATGAAAACGACACCTAATTGAGTTAATTTTGTTTCAAAGAAAGAACATGCATTGCGGTCTAGGAATAAAATTGCCCGCACTACTCAGTGAGGCGGTGTTTGCTGAGAAATTCCCAGATGGTGGCGACGCCGTCGATGTCCTGGCAGGTTTTTCCAATGATTCGTTCGGGGAGATACTGCGCGCCACCGGGGATCGTGTGGCCGCCGCCCTCGATCCGGTAAAGAATGACTTCGACCGGGTTGATTTGATCAGCTGAACGCCAGGTGCTTTTCTCCACTGTGCAGCCGTCGTTGGTGTCTTTGTCAGGAAGGCTTTCAATGAGCGGTTCGGCTGCTAGCTGGTTATGCTTTACCCAGAGAGCGACGGCGTCATCGGTTGAGGTGCATTCTCCGCGGGCGAAATCCCGATTGGAACTACGCAGCCGTGGAGTGAAATCCGGAGTGATCGGACCGCCCTCATACGGTACGGCAGGATCGGCGGTGCCGTTCATGAACAGTATCGAAACTGGCTGGGAGGGTTGGAATCGATCGGGTTCGGCGAGCGGTGTGCCCATCGATGCGATGACGACTCCGACGGCAGCGAAAGTATCGGCGGCGTCGAGGGCGAGGCGCTGGCTGATGAAGCCGCCGTTGGAGGCTCCGGTGGCGTAGACGCGCTCGGTGTCGATTTCTATTTCGTGTTTGGCGGGTAGAGCCTTCAGCAAGGCGAGAACGAAGGCGACGTCGTCGACCTCAGCGTCCTGTTCGGCAAAGCGCGGTGCGTCGCGGCCGTCGTTCCAGTGTTTGTTGAGGCCTTCGGGATAGACGACAATGAACCCGTGCTTGTCGGCCAGCGGGGTGAAGCCCATGCGGGAGGCGACTTCTGCCGTGCCGCCGCCGCCGTGACAACAGAACAGCAGGGGCGTGGGTTTGTCGCGGTCGAGGTTGGCGGGAATGTGGATGCGGTAGGCGCGCTCTTTACCGTCGTGGTCGAAGCTGTGGCGGGTGCCGGTGTCGGCTGCGCGGCGCTGGGCGTGGCTTGCAGTTGGCATGAGAATGCCGAGTAGGACGAGGGCGACAGCGAGGAGTGTGCGAGTCATGACGATCGCTATAGACGCGCGCCAGTGGCGGAAGGTTACGGTTCCACCGGGGACCGCTGACATGGCGGAATCGCATTGATTCGTCACGCGCACACGGCGTTTCTCTATTCACCGGCATTGAGCCGAACAAAGGCTTTTGTCTCCAGGCCCGACGCGAGTTCCTCGACAGCGATCTCCCAAACGCCTTCGCGGTCGTTGGGGGCGAAGTCGAGATTGATGTCGAGTTTGCCGCCGACAGCGGCGTAGTATCCGCTGAACTCGGCTTCGCTTCCGGCGGGATCGAAAATGCGCACGCGCACGGGGATCACGGCATCGATGGGTTTACCGGCGGCGTTGACGGCGATCTTGACGCTTGCTGAAGTGTTGGGCTTCGCCGTCTCGGGAACGCTAACCGTGACGCCATCGATGGGCTTCTCGGTGACCATGAGGATACGGCCTTCGCATGGGCCGAGCTTGAGCGGAACTTTCGTGTTTTCGCCCTTGGCCGTCGCCAGCTGTCGACTTGCGGTCAGGTCGTAAACGGTGCCGTTGGACCTGGCTAACGTGAGCTCAGTTTCAGAGGGTAGCCCATTTTCCATGACTTGCTCGAACTCGCCGACGTAGTCGCCGAACTCGCGCTTGTCGTTTACCGCGAAAAGATAATCGGTGGTGCCGAATGCGCGGCGACGAGTGACGACATCGCGATTACTGGAATCGAGTTTGAATGAGTATTTGCCGTCCAACCAGTTGCGCAGTGTGCCGGCAGTCTCGAGCAGCTTGGCGCGGTCATCATCGGCCTTTTTAGTCCGGGAGAATCGCTCAATCACGAAGTCGGGCTTGATGGCTGGACAGGTTTCTTTGTCGCCGATGACGAGGCCTCCGGCGGCCTGGAAAGCCTGAATTTTTTTGACCACCGATTGGGTCAGGACATCGCAGTCGGGCATGACCAGCAGTTTGATGCCGTCGAGTCCGCCGTCCTTGAGCAGTGATTCCTCGTACATCACCCGCGGCTGAAGTTGGGCATACATCAGCACGTGATACATGTCGCCGGCCCAGCCCTGGTTCCATCCGTAGGTCGAACGACCGGCGAACATGTGCGAGGTGAAGCTTTCCAGGAACGCCACGTCGGCGGGCGCGTCGGGAATTTCCTTGAGGGTCGGACCGAGCGGTTCGATGACTTCGTGCAGAAGGCGTTTCAGTTCGTGTTGCGTATCGGGATGAGTGTAGCGATAGGCGCCCTGGCCATCTGTCGGCACCAACGACTGCCAGCCGTGATACATGATGCCCTGAATCGGGCGCGACAGTTTTTGCCAGAATGCCTCACGCAACTGCATCGGCGCGATGGTGATGTAGGCGGCATCGGGATCCTGGTCGACCCAGGGTGAAGGATTGCTTGGGGCGTTTTTATCTTGCGGGGCAGTTTGCGAGCGATACCAAATGAGCTGAGTCATCTTCATGACGTTTTGATCGTGGCCATTGGCGCGAGCCATTTCAAAAAGCTCGTCGGTGCACAATCCGATGCGGATCGGATCGGGATAGCTGTAAGTCCAGTGCGCGAGAGTGTCGACCTCGCCACCGCTGCCGCTGATCGCGGGGACACGCACGGCGGGATCGTGAAAAGTCCAAAAGTCCTTGCGGCCGGACGCTTCTTTGAGGCCGGCATCGACGCGCGAATGGGCGTCGTTCCAGCCATCACCGCCCTGCCAGAACCAGGCGTAATATTTCCGGATCGGATGATCGTCGGCGATGACTCGGTCAGCAGGGAAATCCTTGAGCTTGCCCCACGCGACTCCGTTTTTGGTGGAAATTTCGGCAGGGATTTCTGCGCCGGTGGCCTTTCGATAAGCTTCGATTTCTTCCGGGCGAAAAGACACCTGCGACTCGCCGCGAACTTCAGTGTGGATGAGGGCCGAGTCGATCGCGGGATGTTTTCCCCAGGCGCGGCCGATGGCGAGCCCGGTATGATAACAGAAGTCCTGAACACGCGGGTGCGCGGCATTGATGTCTTCGCGGTCGTAGTGCTTGCCGTTGCGGTCGACGCGCAGGTATGGCTTGCCGACTTCAGAATCTCTCAGGAAGCGGGCAGGTGACAGGGGGACGACAATCTTGAGATCGTTTTCGAGGGCGATGTTGAGCATTTCGTTGCCGTCTCGGATTTGCTCGGGGGTTCCGGGCATCGCGTCCACGCCTTCCGCCCAAACTTTTCCGTGATCGGAACGCAGGCCGAAACAGTGGGTAAAGCCGATGTTTTTCAGGCGGGGGATTTCTTCAACCACTCCGTCGGTGCCGCCCAGTCCCCACATGACGACCGGCATTCGTTCGGGCTGGCGGGCGACGATGGTGAAGGGGATTTCAAGCGAGGAGCGATAGGGAGTTTCGCTACCGGCCCATCCGGGGAGTTCGACCGTGACCTTGGCAGCGTATTTGCCGGGACGCAGGCGGGCGTCGACAGGGATTTCCAGAGCGTAGGACGCGTCGGCGGACTGTGTGGGCAGATCGGATTGCTGCGCATCGGAACCGGGCACTTCGATGGTGATTTTTGCATCAGCAACGGTGTCGCCGGTTCGATTTTTGAGTGTGGCTTTTAGTGCCGTCTGCTCGCTCATGCGTAGAAAGCTGAAATTGCTCAGTTCGGGCGTCAGGCTGAGTGGCTGAAAATTACGGATGCCGCTGGTGATGCGGACTTCGTCGAGGTAGCCGGGAAAACCTCGATACGAGGAGCCGATGCGGTCGCCAATCGCGAGATCGCGAATGCCTGCTGCCATCGCGCCGGCATCGGGCTTGGTGACCGTGCCGATGGAGTCGCCGTCGAGATAGAAGGCGGTGCTGCCTTTGCCATCGTAGGTCACGGCGAGGTGTCGCCAGACGTCGGCTTCGAGACTGATTTTTTCGGAGTACCAGATCTCGCTGCGGCTGCCGAGTCCGATTTCGAGGGCGAATGAGCGCGGACTTCCCTTGTGGGCTCGACCGAGGGTCAGCATGAAACCGGTGTGATTGACCGGCACATACTTCATGTCGAGCAGCACGGGGTAAGCTTCGTCGGGAAAGGCGTCGCCGCCCTTCGGCTTGAGCCACATTTCCAACGTGAACGCTCCGCTCGGTGAAAGCACCGGCGAACGCTTGGCGTGGTAGCCGTGACTTTCATCGATGACTGGGATGCCTGCCGAACTTTCCAGGCAACCACCGAACTTTCCATCAGCGTTCCATTTTGCGCCGCGGTCGGTGCCTTGGTGAGCGTGCTTCGAGCGGTCGGAAAAATCTTTTTCGTCGTCGAAGCTCCAGTAGCCGAGAACTTGCTCGCCATTGGCCTCGTCACCTTCGTAAGGCAACCACCAGCGCAGTGCGCTTTCCTCCTGAGCGAAAGATGTGGCGAGCGTAGCCACGCCGATCGCAAGCGCGATCGCTGAGGTTTTCAGGCTGGTGAGCTGGCGGCGGCAGGGGAAAGTATTCATCCGGCAGTCAGTGAACTGCCCGCGACGCTACAAGCAAAGATTTTTTGCTTACGCGATCGCTGTCATCTCTTCGATATTGAATCTCGCTTTTCGTTTTTCCTCCGGGGCGACGTAGACGGCGGAGGTGATTCGGGTGCGCACGATCGAAAAGCCGAGACCGCTGTTGTAAAATTTCATGAAGAAGACCTCCTGTTTCTGTTTGCCGCTGATCATGTTCCACAGTCTGCGTATCTCGGAGATTTTGTCGACGATCTCGGCGTCTCCTTCGAGATAGAGTTGTTGCAGTCGGTCCTGGCTGGTGATCAGCCATTCGACTTTACGGTTGGCACGCAGATTCTGGATTTTGTCGCTGTCGGGAGAGGTGATGGTAAGAATTTCAGAGTCGGTGTCGGTCGAACGCGAGGCGAACATCCAAGTGGTATGGGGACGGCCGTCGGGTGACAGGGTCGACAGAAGGCAAGGCAGTGGCGCCCCGGGCTTTAGCAAGCCCAGTAAGTCCTGAGCCCGTTTCAGATCGGTGCTGGAGTCTTCGGGCAGCGGCGTTGAAGAGGATGATTCGTTCATGGGGAGTCGGGAGTCTCAACGGCTGCGTGGATGGCGGCGATGGTTTTTTCTCGATCGGTGCCAAGTCCGAATTGCTGGTGAATGATGCGGCCTTCGTCATCGAGTATGCTGATGATATTGGAGTGGGCAAAATCGGTATCGTCGGTTTTGCGATATTTCATACCGATCAGGACGGAGAGTTCGAGCACAGAGTCTTCTTCACCCGTAAGTAGTATCCAATCGTTGCTGCTGCCCAACTTTTGACGCTCGGCGTAGGCTTTGAGTTTTTCCGGGCTGTCGTTTTCGGGATCGATAGACACGAAAACGAAGCCGACTTTGCCCGGGATACTGGTCTCGATCTGTTCGCGCAGGCTGCGCATGTCGGCGACCAGTCGCGGGCAGGCATACTGGCAACTGGAGTAGCCCATAGCGATGACGCGAACTTTTCCTGCGAGGTCGCCGAGTTGTATCGGTTCGCCGTCCTGGTTCCGCCAGGAGGATTCGAGGGAATACAGGGAGCCGTCGGTGGCGGCGTCGCCGGGCGGAAGTTCGAACTGGCTGGCGTCGGGCGCTGGTGTGGGCATGACTGCCGACGCTTGAACTGGCGGTTCTTCTCGGTCACAGGCAACGAAGCATGAGAGCAGTGCGGCGGTCGTCGCTGAGAGGGCGATGATGGGGATGTTAGGGTTTGATTTCATCGTTCTCGATGTTGCGGGCGCCCCGGAAGCCGAGGTTGGCGACGCAATAGTTGCCCTTCAGGCTGGACCGGAAGGCGTAGCGCATGAACGCGGCGTAATCGCTTTTATCGACCGCTCCGGCAGCTCCGGCGGCGCAGTAGAGGCGTCGCTCGAGATCGCTGTCGCCGCGGGATTCGCCGGTGACCATGGCATTGTTGAAATCGCTCACCCACTCCCAGACGAGTCCGTGCATGCCGCGCACGCCGTGGAAATTGCTGGCGGCTTCGCGGGCGCTTGGCAGCATCGCCGGGGTCGGGCTGCCATACCACTCGAGCAGGGCGGCGCTGAATTTGGGGTCGCCACTGGCATCGGCACGAGTGGCGTCGGCAAGCGCGGCGAATTCCCACTCGTCGCTGGTTGGCAGACGTTTGTTGCGACTCTTGAGAAATGCGCGGACGGCAAACCAGGAGACGTTGTTGACGGGGCTTTCAGATAGCTTTTCTGCCCCTGGACCGAGATCGAGATCGCCGGCCCAATGCTTGAGGTAGTTTTGATCAGCGAAGATAAGTTTGACCTGAGAGCGTTGCCAGCGGGGATGCTGGCTGACGAATTCGAGGAACTCGCCGTTGGTCACCAGGGCGATGTCGAGTAGGTAAGGGACGACTTGGCGGGGAGCCTCTTCTTTGGCGGCGTAGAGTGGCCGGTAGCTTCCGCCGGAAATTGCCACCATGTCAGTCGTGTCCGGTGCAGAGGCTGCGGTGTCGCCGGCTCTCGCGCGGATCGCCGGGCAGGCCAACGCCGTGGCCATCAAAGCGATGGTCAGGCGACGGCGGGCTCGGCGGCGTTTGCTCATGGAGGAGGATCAGTGCGCGGGAGCAATCGGAACGGCGGGAGCTATGGCGCGCACGGCGGCGACTTGTTCGGGGGTGATTTCAGTGCCGTTGTTACCCCAACTGTTGTACACGTAGGTGAGGACGTTGGCGGTATTTTCGTCGCTCAGTCCGAGCATCGGCATGATGCTGTTGAACTTCTCGCCATTGACGGTGACCTCGCCGGTCAGGCCGTTGAGGACCGTGGCGATACTGCGATCGACATCGGCGTTGAGGTAGTCGGAATTTGCGAGTGGCGGAAATGCCAGCGGGATACCCTGACCCTCGGCCTGGTGGCAGGCGACGCAGACTTGGCTGTAGACGGTAGTGCCGCGTTCGATGCGCTCGGCCTTGTTGCCAGCGGGTGCGGGACCGGTGAATTTTTCGGGCAGGGTCTGAATGGTGGCGCCTTCCGGTTGGTAAATACGGTCGTCAGTTTTGCCGGTGTAGATGTGGGGGATGTCATCGCCGCCGACTTTGAGCATGCCGAGCGCGCCTTTGTTGAAAGCGCGAAAGATTGAATGATCGACAATGATATACGTGCCGGGCACATTCATTTCGAGTTCGCAGATAGTCGCCCCACCTGCCGGGATCATCGTCGTCTGGACATTCTCGTTAGCGGCAGTTCCACCTTCGGTATAGACGCGGTCAAATATCTCGCCGATCAGGTGGAAGGACGACACAAGGTTTGGACCTGCATTACCGACGAAAAGGCGGACTTGATCGCCGATCTCGGCGGTGATCGCTTTTTCCTCATTCATCGCACCGACCGAGCCATTGAAGACGACGTAGTCGGCCTGTTCGTTGTAGGCTTTCTCCATGTCGAAGGGTTGCAGGCCGGCTTCGCCGTGTTTGCCTTTGGTGTAAAATTCGCTCTGCATGACATAGTACTCTTTGTCGACCGGTGGCAGGCCCGCTTTGGGTTCGACGAGGATCATGCCGTACATGCCGTTGGCGATGTGCATGCCAACCGGGGCGGTGGCACAGTGATAGACATACAGGCCGGGATTGAGTGTCTTGAAGGAAAAAGTCGACTCGTGACCGGGAGCGGTAAACGATGAGGTGGCCCCGCCGCCAGGACCGGTGACGGCGTGCAGATCGATGTTGTGCGGCATCTTACTGTCCGGGTGGTTGGCGAGATGAAACTCGACGAAGTCGCCTTCACGGACGCGGATGAACTTTCCGGGGACGCTGCCTCCGAATGTCCAGAAGGTGTAATCGACGCCGTCCGCCATCTGTTTGACGACTTCGCTGACCTCGAGGTTGACGATAACTTTGGTGGCGTACTTGCGGGTGATCGGTGGTGGTACGTTCGGTGCGTCGGTGAGTACCGCGATCTCTTCACCTTTGATAAGATCGCTTTCCGGCGCGGCGGAAGTCGACGATGATGGGCTGTCCGAGTCGCTGCAGGAGAACAGCAGAAGTGCTGCGCTGACACAGGTGAGGACGGTGACAATGGGTGATGGCTGGAGCTTCATTTTTTGCGGTAGTGGAAGCCTGGTTTTTTTAAAGGCTCGGGGTTATGGGTTGCTAAGCTAAATGCATTTGTTCGGCCTGATTCGACGGAGGCTACCGTCGAATCAGGTGGTGCACTCGATGACTAGGCAACCGGAGTGGCAGGGGGCCGAAAAGGAATTACGTCACGTGCGAAAATCAGGGATGCTTTTTTATTCTGCCCGGGGACAGGTCTGGTGACGGTGTCAGCTACAGGCGTGCCGATTCAACGAGGAAGCATTTTTGAAAAGCAATGCATGTGCCTTAGCAACACGGTAGAGGCGTTTGCTCACTTGTGCGCTGTTTGAATTCGAACGGCAGTTTTCTACGACGCCGGTTTCTCGCGCCGGCGGGGCGGGACTATGGCACGCAGATGAAGCGTGTTGTCCTACTTTCCTGAGAGGCGAACGCCTTTTTCGGCATTCCTGAGCTAACGTCTGCCTATCTGGAGGATAGCGTTAGCTGTTCTGCTCCAAGGCGAGACGCATGGGCCCTTCGCGGGCTTCGATGCTCTCGCACAGGGCGAGCTGAACGCGGGCGCGGTTGAGATTTTGCGTGTCGTAGCTGGTCTTGAAGTAGACGTCACCGGCAAGGTAATCGGCAAAAAATCGCAGGCCGAGCTCGAAAGCGATCAGGCGTACGCTGTCGTAAAGGTAGTGGCGGTCGGCATCGGTCAGAAATGAACCGGCCTGGCTGAGGTAACCTTTGACCAAGGCCGCGAAGCAGTCGCTGTCGAAGCGGACTTTGCTTAGATCGGTGGTTTCCTCGCCAGCGGGATTGCACGACGAGCGCGCGCAGTCGCCGAAGTCGTAGTGGATGAGGCCCGGCTTTACCGTGTCGAGATCGATGATGCAGGTACCTTTGCCGGTGTAGTTGTCGATCATGATATTGGTGATCTTGGGATCACCGTGGATCGGACGCACCTTGAGTTCACCTCTGCCGACCGCATCCTCAAGAACGGAGCAAAAGCCGTGGCGGGCTTCGACGAATTTTGCCAGTCGGCGGGCTTCAGTCGACGCGCCGAGGAGGTCGCGTGCGTCCTCGGTATCGATGACGCGGTCGTACTTAGCGAGATAACCGGGAGTGATGTGGAAGCCGGGTAGCGTGTCGGCGAGTTGATCGGCCGGTAGGTCAGAGATCAGGCGTTGGAAATGGCCGAGCACAACACCGGCTTCAACGGCGTGCTCGACGCTGTTGATCTTGTCGTGTGAAGTTGCGCTGGCGATCAGGGTGAGGGCGCGCCAGTAGTCGCCTTTGTTATCAATCACGTAGTCGAGCCCATTCTGCGCGGCGATAACGCGGGGCAGTTGCCAGATGCGATCGGCATCGTCGGCCTCAGCTTCGATGCGTTCGTGGGCGTGGGTGGTGACCACGCGCATGTTCGACATGACGGCAGCCGGATCGGGAAATACTTTGCCGTTGATACGCTGCAGGATAAATTTTTCTTCAGAGAAAGTGGTCCGCGAGATCACGCAGTAGGTGTCGTTGACGTTACCGGTGGTGATCGATTCAAGGGCGACAACGCGACCGGCGACATCGAATTGGGCGGCGATTTCTTCGGCTTGCATGGATCGGGCGGTGGACGGAACTGGTCTGAACGAGCGGCGGGTAGGTAAGTCCGCCATACTTCGCAGGGGAAGGGCGGAAAGGCGATGAGAGTAAGGGTTTCATCGCCGAAAATCCAGTCGCGCAGACGCCGGAATTTACATTATAATAATAATTACCATATTTTCTAAGATAATGATTGCCTTATTTTCTATGAAAATTATAATTATAGGTGTGAAAGAGCCATTTCCGTCGACTGGCGGGATTCACTCAGAATCTAAAAATTCATGCCTTCCGTAAGCATCCATCCGCCGATCGTTCACCAGAACGTGACCAGAGCCGCATCCAAGAAAGGGCGCGGGCCGGTGGTGTTGTCGCTGTTTGGCACGCGCCCGGAGGCGATCAAATTTGCGCCGGTGATTCACGAGTTGGAGCGCCAGGAGGTGTCGACGGTGAATGTCACGTCCGCCCAGCACCGCGACCTGCTCTACCCGCTGATTTCGTATTTTGATCTGCGTATCGATCACGATTTGGAAGTGATGCGCCCGGGGCAATCGCTGAACGGCGTATCGGCGCGCGTCACTGAGGCGCTCGACCCGATTTTAAATGACAAGTCGCCGGACATGGTGCTGGTCCAGGGCGATACTACGACCGCCATGGCCGGAGCACTCGCTGCCTGGAACCGTGGCATCCCGGTTGGCCACATCGAAGCTGGCCTGCGTTCTGG
The DNA here is from genome assembly GCA_037969585.1 of Verrucomicrobiales bacterium. Taxonomy (GTDB): domain Bacteria; phylum Verrucomicrobiota; class Verrucomicrobiia; order Verrucomicrobiales; family DEV007; genus JBBKXR01. Next base: position 10,615 of record JBBKXR010000142.1, on the reverse strand, counting down.
GAATCGCCACAGTCCGTTTCCGGAAGAGATGAATCGTCGATTGATCTCGCAGGTAGCATCACTCCATTTCGCCGCGACGGAGAGCAATCGCGATGCGTTGCTCGCCGAGGGTGCGGATCCCGATTCAATCGTGGTCACCGGCAATCCAGTCATTGATGCACTCGAGCTGACTTTGGCTCGTGGCCGGGTGTCGAGTCGGGTGAATGAATTAATCGATGCGGTTGGCGATCGACGTTTGTTGGTGCTGACGACACATCGGCGGGAAAGTTTTGGCGAAGCGATGGGCGCGAACCTCGACGCGATCCGCGCCTTTGTTGATGCGCACGACGATGTGGCGTTGATTTTTCCGGTTCATCCCAATCCCGCGGTGCTGGCAGTTGCCGAGGAAAAGTTGGCGGATCATCCGCGCATTCATTTGGTTGAGCCGTTGCAATACGAAGACTTTTTGCAGGTGCTGTCACGTGCCTGGTTGTTGGTGTCCGATTCGGGAGGGCTGCAGGAAGAGGCTCCGACGTTGGGCAAGCCGCTGCTTATTCTGCGAGAAAACACGGAGCGCCCTGAAGCGGTCGAGTGCGGTGCTGCGCGCCTGATCGGTGGATCGGCTGAGGGTCTGTCTTCTGAACTCGAATCTCTGTGGCAAGACGACCGATGGGCCCGCGAAGTGGCAACCATGACCAATCCATTTGGCGACGGCTGCGCAGCGCGTCGCATCGTCGAGGCGATAAAAACTTATTCATCCGCGAAGCTTTCCGTATCGGTCTGATTGCATGACCGCACTCACTCACAGCACGCCCGATCGGGCACATCTGGCATCGCCACGCGGCACGGCATACGTGCGTCCGCTGGTGACGGTGATCGTACCGGTGTTCAACGAGCAGGATCATCTGCAGCGCAATTCGGAACGGCTGCTGACCTACCTTGAGAGCATCGATGATCGCTATCACTGCGAGGTGTTGTTTGTGAACGACGGTAGTTCCGACGATTCGCCACGAATCCTCGAACGCCTCGAGCAAGTCGATGAACGGGTGCGGGTGATTCATCACAATCGCAATCGCGGTTTGTGCGAAGGCATGAAAACCGGCTTCGCCAATTGCCGGGGAACCTATGCAGTGACGATCGATTCGGATCTGAGCTATTCGCCGGATCATATCGGGCGGCTGCTCGATCACATCGTCAAAACCGGCGCCGAAGTAGTGCTGGCCTCGCCTTACATGAAAGGCGGCGAGTCGATCAACGTGCCCAAGGATCGGTTGCGTGCGAGTCGCTGGGCGAACTGGTTTTTGTCGAAAGTTTCGCCGGAAAATTTGTCGACCTTCACCGGCATGGTTCGCGCTTACGACGTGAATTTTCTAAAGTCGCTCGATCTCAAGTCGAAGGGCATGGACGTCAATCCGGAGCTCATTTACAAGACCTTACTGCTGCGGGGGAGAGTCGAGGAAATACCGGCACGCCTCGATTGGACTGAACTGGTCGGTGAAGATGGCGCACCGCGGCGGACCAGTTTTGCCGTTCCGTGGCACACGCTGGCGATCCTGTTTTCGGGCTTTGTATTTCGTCCGTTCATTTTCTTTTTCGTTCCCGGAGTAGCGCTGGGCATTACCGCCTTGGTCGCTGCAGCAATGACCGTTGCACACATGGTCGGCCACGCTTTGGAGGCGACTGGTGGTTCATTTCTTGGCCGATTGTGGTGGTCATTCACCGGCACGTTCGAGGAACACAGCTACGCCTATTTCACCACCGCGCTTTTGACCGTCATGGCAATCCAGCTGCTCAGCCTCGGATTCCTGTCGATGCAGAGTAAACGCTACTTTGAAGAAATTTTCCATCTCGGCACCAGCGTTCACCGCCGCCAGCTGGAGAAGAAGAATTTAGACTAACACATACACAACAAAAACCATGCCAGCCGTTAATCTACCCATCGTACCACCGATCATGACCCTGCCCTCTGATCAAGAGGCATCGGGCCGCACGCTCGGTGATGAAGAAATCGCTCTTGTCACCGAAGCGATCCGTTCCGGAACGCTGACCAGCACCAAGGGCAAGTTCGTCAAACAGCTCGAGGTTGACTTTGCCAAGTTGCTCGGCAGCGAGTACGCACACGCCTGTTCGTCAGGAAGTAGCGCGATCCACATCGCCGTGGCTGCACTCAAGCCGGAGCCAGGTGATGAGTTTATCACCACGTCGGTCACCGACATGGGCGCACTTTCGCCGATTCTTTTTCAGGGTGGCATACCGGTTTTTGCGGATGTCGACCCGATCACGCTGAACGTCACTCCAGAATCCATCGAGGCGCGCATCAGCGAGCGCACGAAGGGAATCATTGTCACGCATCTATTCGGTAATCCCTGCGAAATGGTCGGCATCATGGCGCTGGCGAAAAAGCACGGTATCCCGGTCATCGAAGATTGTGCGCAGGCATTCCTCGCGACCATCGACGGCAAAAATGTCGGTGCGATCGGTGACATCGGTTGTTTCAGCTTTCAACAAGGCAAACACATCACCACGGGTGAAGGCGGTATCGCCGTCACTAACGACGAGGCCCTGCAACGCGAACTGTTCCTGTTCGTCAACAAGGCCTGGGGCTATGGCGACAGCCAGCCGGATCACTACTACTCAGCGCTCAACTATCGCCTCACCGAACTTCAGGGTGCGGTGGCAGTCGCGCAGATGGCAAAGCTCGAAGGCATCGTCGAAAGTCGTCAGGAAACTGCTGCACGAATGACGGATAAAATTGCCGGTTTGCCTGGAGTCAGCGCACCGAAGACCACGCCGGGCGCGACGCATACTTACTGGAAGTATTGCTTGAATGTCGACACGTCAGTTCACGGAAACGGCACGGTTCGTCTGGCGGGATTCCTAAAGGATCGCGGCATCATGAGCGCTCCGCGTTACATTCAGAAGCCGGCGTTTCATTGCCAGGTGTTCTCGGAGCAGAAGACGCTCGGCAACAGTCGCTTCCCGTTCGATCTGGCGCGTCCCGAAGCGGTCGACTACAGCCGGGAACTGTTCGCCGGAACCTACCAAGGCCTCGAGCGGGTGTTGGTGCTGCCGTGGAATGAAAAATACACGGATGAGCACGTCGACTACATCGCCAATGCCGTCATCAAAGGCGTCGAACAACTTTAAGAATATCTCCTAACATTTCACCTATCGACCCATGGTAAAAAGCAAAAAGAATCAAGCTGGCGACGGACCATTACGTCTCGCAATCGTCGGAGCGGGTGGTATCGCCCAAGCCTACGCCCAGGCAATCGAAACGACCAAAGAAGTTGAACTCGCGGCAGTCGTTGACGTCAATTTACCAGCCGCAATTGCGATGGCAGGCGCGGCCAGGAACGCCAAGGCGTTCGAGTCGGTTGACCGCTTGTTGGCCAGCGATGTTCAGTTCGATGCGGCGATGGTCGCAACGCCTCCGTCGACACATCCGGAAGTTTGCTGCCAGTTGCTCGATGCCAAAATTCATGTGCTCTGCGAAAAACCGATGAGTATCGACATGGAGGGTGCTTTGGAAATGCTCGAGTCCGCTGAGCGCGGCGGATCGATCCTGACCATGGCGTCGAAATTCCGCTACGTCGACGACGTGCGCCTCGCCAAGGAGCTGCTCGAACAGGGCGAGATCGGCGATGTCGTGCTTTTCGAAAACAGCTTTACCGGATTCGTCGACATGTCGTCGCGTTGGAATTCCAATCCAGCCATCAGTGGTGGCGGTGTGCTGATCGACAACGGCACTCACTCGCTCGATCTGGCTCGCTATTTTCTCGGCCCGATCGATGACGTCCAGGTCGTAGAAGGCAAGCGCACTCAGGAGCTTGCGGTCGAAGAAACGGTAACCATCAATCTGCGCAGTCGCGACGGCGTGATGGGCAACATCGACCTAAGTTGGACGATCAACAAAGAGCTGCCGACCTACATTACGTTGCACGGTTCAGAAGGAACGATCGCTCTTGGATGGCGCGAGTCGAAGTGGAAAAAGCATGGCGGCGAGTGGCAGAATTTCGGTAAAGGCTACGACAAAGTCGAAGCGTTTCGCAATCAGCTCGAAAACTTCGCGCGCGGCATCAGTGGTGATGAGCCACTGGTGATCACCGTCAAGGATGGTCTCGCATCGGTGCGTGCGGTTGAGGCGGCTTACGCTTCGCTGGCGCAGAATCCATGGATCTCGGTGAAATCGATCGAACGCCCGTTCCCCGTCGACGTTCGGACAACACTGCATTCGTAAACTGTGTCATGCCTGTCGTCGTTCCAGTTGCCAAGCAAGCTTCTCCGGGTATCCACCCGCAGGCGCGCGTGCACCCGACCGCCATCGTCGAAGACGGTGTCTCGATCGGTGCCGGCAGCTCGGTTTGGGACAGCGTCCACATTCGTCATGACACGAAGATCGGTGAGCAATGCATCGTCGGTGAAAAAAGTTGTATCGCCTACGAGGTATCGATCGCTGACCGGGTAAAGATCAATTCCTTCGTCTACATCTGCACCGCAGTCACCATCGAGACCGGAGTTATGATCAGTGCCGGGACGATCTTTACCAACGACCGCTTTCCCCGCGCGACGACACCCGATCTAAGCGAGCTGCGCTCATCGGATCCCGACGAAGAAACGCTGCCGACTTTGGTGCGCGAAGGGGCAACCATCGGCGCCGGCTGTGTCATCGGCTGCGATCTTGAGATCGGTCGTTTTGCGATGGTCGGCATGGCCTCGGTGATCACCAAAAGCGTCGACGATTTTCATCTGGTCATCGGTCATCCAGCGCGTCTGGTCGGCTTCGTCTGCCGATGCGGACAGAAGATTGGAGATTGGAACAACGATTCACCTGAAGAGGAAATTTTGACATGCAAACACTGCACAAATCAGTATCAGCGCAAACACACCACGATCACCGAGATAGTGAGTTGAACCGGCACGCGGCCGCGCGCAGCAACGGCGAAATGCCAGAGCGCTGGGCGGTCGTCGGTGGTGGCATTCTCGGTATGACGCTGGCTCTGCGCCTTCGCCAGCAGGGGAAAGCGGTGACGCTCTACGAAGCCGCCGATCACCTCGGCGGGCTCGCTGACGCCTGGGAGTTTGGCGGCATCGAGTGGGATCGCCACTACCACGTCACACTTTTGTCCGACGGTCATCTGCGCAATCTGCTGCGCGAACTTGATCTCGATGACGACATGAACTGGGTTGAGACCAAGACCGGCTTTTATACCGACAACAAGTGGTATTCGATGTCGAACTCGCTCGAGTTCTTGAAATTTCCGCCGCTTAATCTGGTCGATAAATTCCGTCTCGGAGCAACGATTTTTTACGCCTCAAAAATCAAAGACTGGAAACGCCTTGAACGCATCCCGGTTACCGAATGGCTGACCAAACTCTCCGGTAAACGGGTCTTCGAAAAGATCTGGCTGCCGCTGCTCAAAGCCAAGCTCGGCGAAAACTACAAGAAAGCATCGGCTTCATTCATTTGGGCGATCATCGCGCGCATGTATGCCGCGCGGCATAGCGGTCTGAAGAAGGAAATGTTTGGCTACCTCGAGGGAGGCTACGCGCGGATGCTGAAGACTTTTTCGAAACGTCTTGAAACCGAAGGCGTCGACATTCAGGCTGGCACGCCGATCGAATCGATCCGCGACGAGGACGGTTTGCGGGTGCGTTTGCCTGGTGGTGTAGTCGAGCGCTTTGATCAGGTGGCAGTGACCACACCGTCGAGCTTGGCGCTAAAATTGTGTCCCGACCTTTCAGCTGAAGAGCAGGCGCAGCACGGTGCGATCGAATATCAGGGCATCGTCTGCGCGTCGGTGCTGCTGAAGCGTCCCTTGGCGGGCTACTACGTCGCCAACATCACTGACGATTGGGTGCCGTTCACCGCGATTATCGAAATGAGCACTTTGGTAGACCCGAAGAATTTCGGCGGCAACTACCTCGCCTATTTGCCGAAATACGTGACGCCCGATGATCCGATTTTCGAAAAGAGCGACGCAGAGATTAAGGCTGAGTTTTGTACGGCGCTCGGGCGCATGATCCCCGGACTTAAGGCCGACGAGATTCTCGATTTTAAAATCTCCCGCGTGCGCAATGTGTTGGCGCTGGCGACTCTCGGTTACTCTGGCGATCTGCCGCCGATGAACACTTCGGTGTCAGGCTTGCACATCGTCAATTCCGCGCACATCGCCAATGGCACGCTCAACGTCAACGAATGCATCCAACTGGCGGAGAATGCGGCTCGGGATTTGTCGAAAAATGCGGTTGCGGACATCGACCGATAAAAACCGAAGCAAATCCGTAACGGTTATTAAATTTTATGCCAGTTGTTGCTCCATTGCCTCTAGCTCTGACTCGAACTCAATGTTGTGTTTGCACGGGTCGAGATGCTGTTCCGGTGGGAGTTGGTACCGATTTTGAGTACGACACTTGCACGGAAAGTTTCGTGGCTATGCGCTGTGCTGGCTGCGGTCTGGTCTACCTTGATCCACGGCCTGCGGACGATGAACTCGACCGTATCTATCCCGCGGATTATCACGCTTTCAATTTTTCCGAACAGGACTTCGGGCTGATTCACCGAATTAGGAGTCGCCTGGAAGCCCGTAGGCTATTGCGTTGGTGTACACATTTGCGTGAAGATTCGAGTGTCCTCGATATTGGTTGCGGCGACGGCTTTCACCTGGATCTGCTGCGTCGATATGGAAATCCGGATTGGAAGCTATTCGGCGTCGATACTAATCGAGACGCAGTGGAAGCTGCGAAGACTAAGTCGCTGGAGGTTCGCTGCGGGGATGCCGCGTCGATGGCAGCAACCAATGCATCGGAATTTGATCTGATTTTGCTGATCATGACCATCGAGCACGTTGCGCGACCTGATGAATTACTGGCCACCGCACGCCAACTTTTGAAGCCCGGTGGGCGGCTTGTGATCGTTACCGACAACAGTGCCGCGGTGGACGCCCAATGGTTTAAAGACGGCTACTGGGGAGGCTATCATTTTCCTCGGCATTGGAATCTTTTTGATTCTGCGTCTTTGACTCGTTTGGCAGAGAAGTCGGGGTTCGAGGTCGCGTCATTGACGACTGCGATGAGCCCCGTGAACTGGGTTTATTCGATTCACAATTTCCTGGTCAGTTTTAAAGCGCCCTCGTGGCTGATCAATCGATTTACGCTGCGCTCATTCGTTTCACTGAGTTTGTTCAGCGTGTTTGACGGCTTGTTAAACGCATTCGGACGCGGGTCAATCCTGCATGCCATCTTGCAAAAGCCGAAGCCGGTCGCGGGCCATTCGCATCGCCCGGAGGCATCTCAATAGAACTCGTTCGAAAAAATCATGACTGCATCCACTCGCCAAATCAAATCTAAGCCTGTTGCCATTGTCGGTGGTGGCATCGCCGGTCTGACGGCAGCCGAATACCTGCACAGCAGAAATGTCCCATTTACCCTGTTCGAAGCGAATTCCGAGATTGCCGGGCTGTGCCGAAGCTTCAAGGATGCCGACGGATTCAGCTACGATTTCGGGGCTCATTTTGTCACTAATCGGCTCGCAGCGGCAGTTGGAGTCAGCGGTCAATGTCGAACGGTTCGCCGCTACGGTGAATCGGTGGTATTGCGTAACCGGACGCACTCGTATCCATTTGGACTCGCGGTTCAACCGAAGATGGCGGCCAGCGCACTCGCGGCGCGCGTGGGCGCGATGTTTTCTGAAAAGTCATCACCCGCCAACGCTGCAGAATGGTTTCGCAGGCAGTATGGTTCAGCTCTTGCCGATCAAGTTGCGTTGCCGCTGATCGAGAACTGGTCGGGCGTCGAGTCCGATCAATTATCGCCTGCCGTCGGCGATTCGTTGCCAGGTAGTGTAATGCAAACGCTCTACCTGAAAGTCGCTGGTAAATTGATGAAGCGGGCTGTCGCCTGTGGCTACAGTAGTGAGCTGCCGGAATCGCCCAACGTTTGGCACGTATATCCTGAAAATGGTGTCGCTACGCTTTGCGAAAAGCTGGCCGAGAACATCCAGGACCGGGTTCAGCTGAGTACACCCGTCGAGACCATCGCGGTCGAAAACGGTCGCGCAGTCGGCGTTCGCGCAGGAGGGGAGTTTCACCCCGCATCGGCAGTTATCAGCACGGCTCCTGTTCATGTGCTGCCGAAACTGGTTTCGGGAACCCGAGCTCTGGATGAACTCGCAGAGTTTCGCTACCGACCGATGACATTTGTGAATCTCCGCCTTCGCGGGAGGAGTCTTCTGCCGAATGTGGTGGTCTGGTATCCCGAAGGAAAGTTTCCCTTTTTCCGTCTCACCGAAGCGCCCTTGTCGATGCCGTGGCTCGCCCCTGAGGGGAAAACCATATTGACGGCGGACATCGGTTGCCAGACTGGGGATGACATCTGGAAGATGGATGAGGAGCAACTTGCTGAGCTGTGTCTCACTTCTCTGGAATCATTGATTCCCGATGTAAGAGAGCGGTTTCTCGGCTGCAATGTGCTGAGAACTCCGATCGCCTATCCGGTTTTTCTCAACAAGTATGAGGTCGCGCGCAGGCGATTGATGGATGGGTTGCCGGTAGAAAACCTGCTCAGCGTTGGTCGCAATGGTGAATTCTCCCACATGTTTATGGAGGATGTGTATTGGCGAACCCGAAAACGCATCGGTGCCCTGATTGACGACATCGCTGCCAACCCTGTCGGCAGTAAATCGGCTGCTACCGATCTTTCCGATATCCGGAAAAAGGTGGCCAACTGCGCCAGCGTTGAAGCTTCTGTCTCCTAACTTTTGTCTCAGTTATAGTTATGAAACCTACCGCCAGTCTTTCACTCGACCTCGACAACCAGTGGTCGTATATGAAAACCCACGGCGATGCCGGCTGGGAAAAGTTTCCCAGCTATCTTGATACCGTCATTCCCCGGTTTTTGGGACTGATCGACCAGTTCGACGTGAAGATGACGGTGTTCGTGGTTGGTCAGGATGCAGTGCTGGAGAAGAACCACGCCGCTTTAAAATTGATTCCCGAAGCGGGACACGAAGTAGGCAATCACTCGTTCAATCACGAGCCATGGCTACACCTCTACAGCGAAGAGCAACTAATCGAGGAGATCACCAAAGCCGAAGACGCGATCGAAGTGGCTACCGGAGTGCTTCCTGACGGCTGGCGTGGTCCGGGATTTTCCTACTCGCCGACAGTTTTGAAAACGCTCGCCAGTCGTGGTTATCGCTACGACGCGTCGACTTTTCCGACCTATCTTGGACCTCTGGCTCGCGCCTACTATTTTATGACCAGTGGACTGGGTAAAAAGGACCGCGACGATCGCAAGCAGCTGTTCGGCAAGTTTCGGGAAGGTTTCAAGCGGCTCAAGCCTTACTACTGGGAAACCAGCGAAGGTCGACTTCTGGAGATTCCGGTGACCACGATGCCGGGTTTGAAGGCTCCGTTTCACCTCAGCTACCTGCTTTTTCTCGCGACGTTTTCGCCATTGGTGGCGAGGCTGTATTTTCGCACCGCTTTAGCTGCCTGCAAAGTCGCTGGCGTTGAGCCTTCGTTGTTGCTTCACCCGCTCGATTTTCTCGGTGCCGACGATGTTCCAGAGCTCGGTTTTTTCCCGGCGATGAATCGTGGCGGTGCCTGGAAAACGAAGCTCGCTGAAGCGATGCTGGATATTTACTGCGACCAGTTCGAAGTCGTGCCGATGGGGGAACACGCGCGACGGATTGAATCTCGTTCGAAAGAGACGCGCGCGCTTCCGGTGCGTCGTCCGGCGGTGGCGATGTAGGCAGGGGCTCTTTTCCTTTCTTGGTGCCCGGCCCGGTCGCGCCCCTCCGCTGCGGCCCTTCACCGTGGCTCGCGGTCTGCACCTACCGGCGCGGGCACGCGGGAGCGAGCCCCTCCAGACCCTGGTGGGTCTCCGTGCAGGTGTTGCGTTATCCAGACGTTGCATCACATCGCTCGACGGATCATTCATCGTGCCATGTCAGCGCGTTCAGCTCGCCTTGATAGATCCAATCCGCGGCATTTGTTACCAAGCCATGTCGTACCGGGTTATTGCGAACGTAATTCCATTTTTCCGAAAAAGACTCGCCGCTTCGCAATTGCCGGTCCCAGCTATCGCGTTGCCAAATCGGCTTCTGCTCGGGAAACTGCCAATGTCGGGAAATTTCTGATTTCCAGAAGGCGACCCATTTTTTGACATTCGGTGCCTCGAGCGTCGCCGGACAACAAAACAGATGGATGTGATCAGGGAGAATCACGTAACGTCCGACCATCCACGCGTCCGCTTTCGTCCATGCATTCAACAGCGCCGCGTGAGTGATTTCGTTGGCAAGTAGTCGTCGACGATTCTTCGTGCAGACAGTGACAAACACCATGACCGAGCGATTGCCGTGAAATCTCCACGGTTGGCGTGCCGGGTAGTTTCGGTCCGGACGATCGTTGGAATGGTCTTTCGACTCCATGCGACAGAGTGTGAAAAGCTGCCGCCAGTCAGTCAACCCATACCACGCAGGCATGGCCGTCCCGATCGGTGATGCCTTGCGCCGTGGCGCGTTGTCTGGAGGGGCGAGTTCCACGTTGCCAGCGAGCGTCGGGAGGCTCCCGCCCGGTCGCGCACCTTCGTCGCGATCCTTCACCGTGGTTCGTGCCCGTCACCTACCGGCGCG
>JBBKXR010000141.1:0-15487 GCA_037969585.1 Verrucomicrobiales bacterium | reverse complement strand
GGGGCCAAGGAGGGCTTCGGTGTGGCGGTGCGAATCATGCCCTTTCTGGTGGCGATGCTTGTGGCGCTGGCGATTTTTCGCAATTCGGGCTGTCTCTATCTTCTGCAGGAATGGATGCGACCGTTGTTGAGTTGGGTGGGATTTCCGGTCGAACTGGTGCCGATGGCGCTGATGCGACCGCTCAGTGGCAGCGGCAGTCAGGCGGTCCTGGTCGAAATATTGGCTAATGACGGCATCAGCGACACCGTTAAATATGCGGCGGCAACCATGTTCGGCTCGACTGAGACAACGTTTTACGTTCTCGCCGTGTACTTTGGATCGGTGGCGGTAAGGCGCACGCGGCACGCCTTGCTGGCTGGGCTGTGCGCCGACGCAGCGGGCGTCATCGCCGCCGTGGCAATCTGCCGGATGGTGTTCGGCTGAGGCGGATCGGGCGACATGCCAAATCACTTGAATCTCAGCAAAACTTGCGCAATGGTTCGCCCCGGTCAGCCACACTCGTGGCGATCAACCACAGCCTCGTGGTGTAACGGTAGCACGACAGATTCTGATTCTGTTTGCCAAGGTTCGAATCCTTGCGAGGCTACCATCTTGACTAACTGACATTGAGGTGGGTTCGGATCATTTTCGATAGGTAGAAAAAACGGTGGAGCGTCAGAAAGGCCGGTTATGTGATTGGTGCTTCCAGCGGATAATTGCTATCCTGCTCAGCGATGATCGACTTTACCTACCTATCCAAGGGGCTCAATGCGATGGCGCGCGCACACCAGATGAGTTCCATGGCCGGACATCTCGGGGCAGCGGTCGTGGCAGGCTACTTCGTCGGTGAACAACGCCCTGATCTCGACGCTGAAGTTTGCCGGGGAATTGACGATGACTTGGGCCGGGTCATGCGTGGCGAGTCGGTCTTCGGCAAGAGGATGACGAAGAACGCGAAGATCACCGACTCAGAACTGTTCGAGGCCTTTCCAAAACAAGAGCCTGATGAGAGCCTGATCGATGGTATCGCCGAGGCCCTGGAGAAGAGCATCGATGAGCCTCGCGAATCCGGACACAATGTCATTTTCGCCTCCATCGCCATTCGTGCGCTCAAAGAGCACCCTGAATTTGCCACCCCTTCGATCGTCGATGGTATCCGCAAGTTGATGAACCTCTTTAACAACTCCCATCCCGGAAGCGGCAACTACGGGAAGGCGAAGGGGCGAATTCGTGGCAACCAGATCACTCTCCCGGAAGAGGATGGGACGCCGCCTTACACTGACATGGAGGGTATGGCGAGAGCGGTGCTTGATGAGATCATCAACCAGGATCCCAGTCACAACCGCGAAGGCTTCGGAAGCCTGGTGCACGTCAACAACCACGCCGCAGCGATTGCCGAGCTCGCTAAATATGGCTATGGCGAGCTAGTTCCCAGGGCGATCAAGTCCCACCACCGGCACATGCGTCTTTGGCGGAATTTGCCGAATCTGTTCGATGAACTTGGTCCGTCGCCATATGCACTACACAGCCCGTACACGGCTGCTTACTGGACGTCGGGCAAGGTACCCTACGACCGCGCACTGCTTACGCATCGCGTAAAAACGATGTATGGCTTCGATGAGTTGCTGGGAACGATCGAAGATGATCCGAGGGAGAAGCGAGCTTCCGAGATGCTCCGCTTCATGATGTAACCTGAATCGCAGGACCAAACCCATCACCTGACAAGTCAGTGGAGACTCAGTCGCGCCGCGAGACTCACCGCTTCGAAGAGGCTGCGTGGGTTGGCTTTATTTTGCCAGGCGATGTCGAGGGCGGTGCCGTGGTCGACCGAGGTGCGGACGATGGGCAGACCGAGGGTGATGTTGATGGCGCGGTCGAAGGCGAGCGTTTTTAACGGGATCAAGCCCTGATCGTGGTACATGCAGATGTGGGCGTCGGTCTGCTCGCGGCGCCAGTCGATAAAGGCGGTGTCGGGCGGCAGCGGGCCTTCGATAATGGCTCCGTCGGCGCGAGCGCGTTCGATGGCGGGTAGGATGAAATTTTCTTCCTCGTTATTGCCGAACAACCCGCCTTCGCCAGCGTGGGGGTTGAGGCCGCAGACGATGAGGCGGGGTTCCTGCCCGTCGGGCAGGTTGCGAATGCGGCGCATCGCTGTGCGGGTCAGGTCGATGACTTCGACGATGCGATCGATGCTGAGCAGGCCGGGCACTTCGCCGTATCCAACGTGGACCGTGACCAGGCTGCAGGTCAATTGCTCAGAGGTGAGCATCATGCACGAGCGGTCGGCGTTGGTCCGTTCGGCGAATATTTCGGTATGGCCGGGGTGAGTGATGCCGGCACTGTTGAGCGCTTCCTTGTGGATCGGCGCGGTGGCAACGGCATCGACTTCGTCGGCAAGTGCGGTATCGATGGCGGCGATGATGTAGTCGTAGCTGGCCTGGCCGGTGGCGCGGCTGACCTCTCCAGGAGTGAAGTTGTCGAGATTGAGGTTTTTAAAATCCAACACGGCGGGCGTGTCGGTCGTCTTTAGGGCGTCCCGGTCGATGATCGTCTGCGGACGGGGTCGCCCGGTGGCATCGGCGCATTTCTTGAGCACGGCTGCGCTACCGAAGATGATCGGCGTGCATTGCGCGGTGATCTCGGCATTGTTGAGCAGGTCGAGACAGATCTCGGGCCCGACGCCGGCGGGATCGCCCATGGTGACAGCGATGCGTGGGCGTGAACCGTTGTTGGTGACTTTGTTTTGCATCGGTGCGCTGCTCGGGCTAATTCTTTGCAATGGAGCATCGCATGAAATACTCGCAAGCGGCAGTGCTGTCTGCGGTTTTGGTTTTCGCATTGAGCAGCTGTGGCATGATTTCCAACGTGCCGGGCGTCAGTACGGTGGCGTCGACGAGCAAAAAGGCGGCATCGACCACCAAGAAAGTGACAAAGAAGGCGGCGGAAGTGGCCAATCCACTGAACTGGTTCGGCGACGACGAGGCAGAACAGAAAGCGGCCGAAGAGGCTGCAGCTGCTGCGAAGATCACCGGGCCGCGCCCGGACAGTGCATCGGTCGGAATCGTTCACATGGTTGATCATACGCACGACTTTTTGCTGATCCGGTCGTCTCGCAACACGACCATTCAGTATGGCACGCCGCTGATTTCGCAAAGTCCGAACGGCAAACAGTCGGCGGAATTGAAATTAAGCCCGGAGCGCAAGGGTGCGTTTCTCGTGGCAGACATCATCAAGGGAAGTCCCGATGTCGGCGATCAGGTGAAGCTGGTCGGTGCTTCGGATGCGCAGACGGGCGCGGTGGTACCGATCGTCGATGACGAGGTGCAGATCCTGGAGTGAGTTTGAATGGGCCTTTGCCATGATCGATGAATTTGAGGCGCGGCGACGCGTGCTGGAAGCAACGCCGCGTGGTGCCTGTGAACGGGTGCCCTTGCTATCGGCCCGTGGTCGATCCGTGGCGCAGGCACTGATCGGGCGGGTAGATCTACCGGGTTTTGACAATTCAGCGATGGATGGCTATGCGGTCAAAGCTGCGCAGGCCGGGCATGGAGCGCGCTTAAAAGTGAGCGGCGAGCAGGCGGCGGGCCGGGATCTGGGCTTGGAGCTTGGTGATGGTGAAGCGATTCGCATTTTCACCGGAGCACCGATGCCGAAGGGGGCGGATGCGGTGGTAATGCAGGAGGATGTCGAACGGGACGGCGACGAAATCGTCATCGGTGAGGCTGTGGAACCGGGGGAGTTCGTGCGGCGGCGTGGCGCGGATGTCTGTGTCGGGCAAAAATTGATGGCAGTCGGTGATCGCGTCGGCGCGGCGCGGGTGGCCTTATTGGCATCGCAGGGAATCGCTGAGGTGGATGTGTTTACGGCGCCGCGGGTGGTAGTGGTGACGACGGGCGATGAGTTGCGTGATGCTGGTGAAAATGTGCAACTGGAGGCGGGTGAAATTTTTAACAGCAACGGTGCGATGCTGGCTGCTTTGGCTGAACGATTCGGTGCGCAGGTGGTGGAGCGTCGTCATGCGACGGACGAGGTCGACGTGCTGCGTGCCGAGTTGCGGGGCGCACTCGAAGCGGCGGACGTGGTCATCGTCGCCGGCGGGGTGTCGGTCGGTGAGCGAGATCTGGTGAAGGATGAGCTGGCCGGGCTCGGTGTTGAGTCGGATTTCTGGCGGGTGAAGGTGAAGCCAGGTAAGCCGTTTCTATTTGGCCGGCGCGGCGAGGATCAGTTGGTTTTTGGATTGCCTGGAAATCCAGTCTCGGCGTTCACGACTTTTTTACTGTTCGTGGCTCCGGCTTTGGAAAAGTGGAGGGGATGCGCTCGCGGCGACGATCGCGAGCTACCGCTAATATCGATGACCGCGATCGCCGGGGAGATGATCGAGAATCGGGGTGATCGTCCGCACTACGTCCGCGGCCGGATCGATGCCGAGGGGCGCTTTTCGCCGGTAGGCATGCAACAGTCGCACGCGATTTTCGGCATGAGCCGGGCGTCGGCGATGCTGCGGCTCGATGCCGAGGGGAAGGTCGAGGCGGGCGAGACGGTGCGCGTCTGGCGACTCGACGACGTTTAGATCGTCGGCGAGGAATCGACCACTGGGGCGCTGGCGACGAAGACGGAGGCCATGCCGGCGGCGTTGGCGGCTTCGATGCCGGCCTGACCGTCTTCAAAAACGAGGCAGTCTTCGGGCGGGACGCCGAGTCGTTCTGCGGCGAGCAGGAACATGTCGGGGGCGGGCTTGCCGCGTTCGACATCGGCAGGGGTGATGATGACTTCGAAGTAGTCGCGCAATTCGACGTGCTTGAGCTCTGGGTCGACGATGCTGAGCTCGCTGCCGGTGGCGACGGCGATCGGCTTTTTGCCGTGCAGCTCGCGCACCACTGCGGCGACTTCGGGGACGGCCTCCAGCTCGGAGAGGTGCAGCACGAACCAGTCGCGCTTGTGCTCGTGGACGGTGGCGGCGTCGAGCGAGGTGCCGTGTTTGGCGTTCATTTTCGCGACGATCTCGTGATCGGGCACGCCGGCGTTGGCATAAAATTCTGCTTCGCTGAACTCGAACTCGGCTCCACACGCCTCAAATGCGGCGGTCCACGCACGGAAGTGCAGAGGCATGGAGTCCACCAAGGTGCCGTCACAATCGAAGATGTAGGCGCCGAAATCCCGGCGGGGAATATCGAGATGGATCGCCTTTGGAGGATGCATGGCGGGGGACTACGAGATGGGACCGAAGCACGAAGCTGCGGTGTCTGCGTGAGTAGGGTTTAGACAGTGTCGGCGACGATTTGGTTCAATCGTCGCGCATTCACTTGGACTCAGCTTCTTCGACGACAGTGTCGGAATCTCTGTGATGTTCTTCTTCACCTTCGGGGATTTCGGTTTCGATAGTTTTAGAAGTGGTGATGCGAGCGGGGGTGTGTTTGTCATGCTCGCCCGTTGAACCTGGAAAGAATTTCTTAAAGATACGTCTCGGAAGGCTTTTTCCGCGCTCTTCTTCTTGAATTTCTTCGTGGGCTGCGGTTTTAGCGGTTTCCCAGGCACCTGCAAAGCCCGGAGCATTGACCACCATGCGGCGTTCGGCGCGGGCGAAAATTTCCAGTTCGCGGTCGAGGGACTCGACGCTGTCGCTGGTCTTTCCGGCGCCGATTTTAAGGCGCAAGTTTTCGTTTTCGGTCTTGAGGCCTTCGCTTGCCCTTTTGAGAGAGGAAAATTGTTCGGCTTCGATCTGGAGCTTGTCACTGAGGTGCTGCTGGTAGCGTTTCAATTCGCGTTTGGTCTTCCAGTGCGCGATCAATGACATGCAGCAAAAAATCGCTCCGAGTCCGAATCCGGTGGCGAGTCCCCAAAGGAATGGGCTGTCTGAAAGGCTGGATTGATCCATAATTCGCTAACTATACGCGCAATCGTTGACGGTGCGAGTGGTGGCGAGGGGCAATTTCGTAAAAATCATAAATTTCTAGGTAATTCTAAGGCAGAAGTGTGGTCGTTCGGCTTGCCGATGGTTGGCGTGCGGTTTTGCAAAGCCAAATAGTTCGGATATCAAAAGTAATTCTCAAAATTATAATAAGTTTGCATTTTTGCGTGTAGAATGGTAAAAAACCTCGCTTTTATGACCAGTGAAACTTCTTTCCAGTGGGTTTGTCGGACGGCCAACCCCTTTGTGCGCGAAGTTCTGCCAGCATCTGACGTGTTGGAAGGAGGTTCAGCGGTGTTGCCGGGCGTGGCAGAGGTGAATGCGGTGCCGCTTTCGCGTTGTATGCGCGCCATCGATGCTTTGTTGCGCAGCACGGAGACGCAAGCGGCTGGCGAGTCGGATGAATGGGGGAGTTCGGGGCGGACCATGATGGTGGCGTCGCCGCGGGCAGGTTACGGGAAAACTCATTTAGTGGCGCGGCTGCGCGAGGCGACTCAGGGTGCGGTGACCGTGGTGCCGGTCGAATTTGACGTCGCTGAGCCGGTGTCGTGGCGAGGCCTTTTGCGACGAGTGCTGCGGCATTTTGATACGGCGGCGATGCCGCTATCCGCCCGCGGTGGGGTCGGTGCGGAGCATTCGCTCTGGCAGGAGACGGGACGGCGCTTTTTTGCCGAGGCTTATCTCGCGGTCGAGGCTGATGAAGGGCTCGATGGTGGTGCGCCGATGATTGATGGAGAGGTTTTGCGTCGTGAATATGTGCGGGCGCTTGCACCGGAGACGGCTTCGAAGCTACGCGACTGGGTTTTGGAAAATAGTTATCACCTTGGCGAGGCGGCGGCTCCGCAGTTGAGCGTGCGCTGGCGGGTCGATAGCCAGGCGCTGGCGACGTGGGTTGATGCCTTTAAACGATCGACGCTGGAAGCGGCGCCGGGCGATGAGCGAGCGGCGATTTTGCGTTCGCTGATTCCGGCTGACGGTCCCCATGGGGAGGCGATGGCCAAAGCGCGACTCGGTGAGTTGCTGCGCATGGCGGCGACCTGTCGACCGTTGGTGTTGGTGGTCGATCACCTGGATGGATTTTTTGGTCGCGACGATGTCGGAATGCCGTTGGCGAACATCATCGCTTCGCTGCGCAATATGCTGCGTCGCGGCGTGACCTTGCTGTGTCTCAATCAGGACGTTTGGGAGTCGGTGTTCGAAGGCAATGTGCCGTCGGCGCTGATCGATCGGCTCAGTGGCGAGTCTGCTCCATTGGGAACGATGAGCGTCGCGCAGGCGGCTGACTTGGTGCAATCGCGTCTGCATGCTGCCGGAATCGATGCTGCGAAGTCGAATGATTTTCTACAGATGCTGGCCAAACGCGAAGGTTGGCAAGGCCCCGACGCGCCGAGCGGGGCGATGTATCCGAGAGCGGTCCTGCGGCGCGCGAGCCATGTCTGGGAGCGTATTGTCGAAAGTGTCGAAGCGAGTGGTGCGTCGGCGACTAAAGCGAAACCGGCTGCTGCTGTGGCGCGGAATTTTGCGCCTGCTGTGCCGAGTGGCGTAACAATCGGCAACGCAGCGAAAGCAAACATGCCACCTGCGATGGCGCATGCAGGCGATCGCATGACGGATCTCGAAGCCATCGTCAACGACATCCGATCCGGTGGCGCGCGCGCTGTCAGTGAAGGACCGTCAGGTGCCGTCACCGGTCAGCGGCCTATTTCTCCGGCGACCAATGGCCATCACAACGGGCACGGCCATACTTCGACGTCGATGGGATCGGCGGCGACTACTTCGGCGTCTGCCGGTGTTGGTGGAAAAATCGCTCATGATTCGCCAACGCCAACGCCTACGCCAACGCCAACGCCTACGCCTACGCCTACGCCTACGGCTGCTGCGGGTGGCGTGGCGGTTGCAGCAATGGCTTCCACTGCCTCTTCTGCATCGACCGCAACGGCGACTGCGCCGCCTACCAAGGCGAAAGCGTCGACGAACCTTTCGCCTTACGAAGCTGAGTTGCGTCGCCGGGTTGCGGAGAAACGCGAACGCGGTCAGACGCTACCGTGGCTGGTGGCTAAGCTCGAACGCCTGGTTAATCAGGTGGGCGCGAATTTTCCTGCGGTCGGTCAGAGTATCGCGCTCGCCGGAGCCAGTGAATTTACCCGCTGGACCGTTCGCGACCGCGCGGTATTACTAGGATTCGGTGCTCCTGAAGACGATGGTTTCTGGCGGCGTCTGCTTAAACGCGCGGCTGACTTGCAGGCCTTTACCTCAAACAAATTTGGTCCACGAGGAGTCAAAGTGGTGGTGTTTACTTCTGCGTTATCACCGCTCGATCGAGCCAAATGGCTGAACGTTTTGTCGGTCGAAGAGGCGGCAAGCTTAGTCGACACGGTGGTGCTGCATAATGATGACTTGGCGCTTCTCTACGCCGGTGACGACATGATCCGTGAGGCCGTCGGCACCGATAGATTTGAAGGCACGGTGCGCTTTGTCGCGCGGCGGATGGATCCGTTCTGGCGGCGCCTGACGCGGCCACTGCAGAATTGATTGCGCCAGTCAGTTCAACGACAGGTCGTCCGGCTCATCGGCTTGCAGGGCATGCCACGGGCTGAGCGGGCGCAGCAGGCGTTTCCACAGATTTTCGACTTGGTCGACGTCGAGCATTTGCCGCTCGGGCTGGTGGGTGATCCACGCTTTGCGTTGCAGTTCCTCTTCAAGCTGGCCTTCCGACCAGCCGGCGTAACCGACGAAGGCCCGAATCGAGTAGCCTTCCATCTGGTGCATGAGCGCCTGTTTAGCAGACAGGTGAGTGGTGAACTGCAAGGTGCCATCGGCCTCCGACCAGCCCAGTGAGGCAAAAGTCAGGTGTTCGGTGCTGACCGGGCCACCGACGAATACGGGGATCTCGGCAAGCGCCTCGAACTCGGGCGCGGGCAGCAACTCGCCGACCGCTTTTTTCATCGGCCGGTTGAGAATGTAACCGTGTGCACCCAGATCGAGGCTGTGCTCGGTCAACAGTAGCACGCTGTGACGAAAGGTCGGTTCCTGCAGACTCGGGTCGGCGAGTATGAGGGTGCCCTTTAGTGTTTCCGAAGTTTGGGGAGTGGTGTTGTCTTCGTCAGGCATCGGCAGCAAGTGAGTGTGTTTCCGAAATCGGATAATGACAAGCTCTCGCTCGCATTTATCCTTTCCTTCGTATGGAGTATTTTTTTCCGGAACCAAAAACCTGCTGATGAACGATCTGACTGAACACCTTCGCGGCGGTGCTGCGCTTGACGAAACTCAAATCGATACGTCGACTGCGGCCTTGCTCGATGAATCCATCGATGCAGAATCCAAGGCGGATTTTTTGTCTGCGTTGGCAGAGAAAGGCGAGACGCCGGGTGAGATCGCTGGTTTCGTGAAGGCCTTCCTCGAGCATGCCGTCGACCCGGGATTGGACGCTGCATCGGTCGATGGACCGTTGATCGATGTCTGCGGAACCGGCGGTGACAAACTCGGTATGTTCAATGTCTCGACGACGGCGGTTTTCGTGCTCGCGGCCTGCGGCGCAAAGGTGGTGAAGCATGGCAATCGCGGGATCACTTCGAAGAGTGGTGGAGCAGATGTGCTTGAGGCGCTGGGCATTCGCATCGATCTGCCTCCGGCTGATTTTGTTAATTGCGTCCGCGAGGTGGGCGCGGGATTTTTATTCGCGCCGCTGTATCACCCGGCGTTCAAGGCGGTGGCGCCGGTGCGCAAAATGCTCGCCGAGCGCGGACAACGGACGGTTTTTAACATTCTCGGACCGCTGCTCAATCCGGTGCGACCAGCTTATCAACTAATCGGTGTATTTGATCCGGCGCTGCCGCCGGTATTCGCGGACATCCTCGGTCGTTTGGGCCGCAAGCGAGCTTGGGCGGTGCACGGCAGCGTGCCGAACGGAGATTGCGGCATGGACGAGGTGTCGATTCTGGGACCGACACAAGTTTCGGAAACGCGTGATGGAGAGCTTTTAGAAATGCAGTTGAGCCGGGGCGATTTTGGCATCAGCGGAGCGCTCGCTATGATCGAAGAACTCTCCGGCGGTGATGCGCAAACCAACGCGGAAAGATTGGTGGGTATTTTGGACGGTGAAGTGATCGGACCGAAGCGCGACATTGTCATCGCTAATTCAGCGGCGGCTCTGGTCGTCGCGGGCCTCGCTGAAAACGTCGGCGACGGTGCGGCGATGGCTGAGCGGGCGATCGATTCAGGTGGCGCGACGGCGGTGTTGAAGAAATGGCAGGCGTTTGGTGCTTGATCAGCGATCATTCCAACTCCGGCGGCACATTGCCAAATTCCCAGGAGCCTTTGAAGGGGTAGGCGGACGGCTGCGGCGGTAGGGCGTCGGGAATGAGCTGTTTGGCGAGGGCGATCCCGGCGTTGGCCATCTGACGTCCGGCACTGGGTATGAGGTTGCTGCAACTGGTCAGCCGGGTTTCGTAGCCGCCGCCGGTCTTGCTGAATGCTTCGGCGGTGGGGACGTAGCCGACGTAGTCGTTGACGAGGCTGACGGGAAACGTCAGCGGGAAGGGGCTGGCAGTTTTCTGGTCGAGGCCAAACTGGCAGAAGTACTCGGCTGGTGTGCTGAGTAAAACGACCGGGCCAACTTGCAGGGCGAGGATCTCGACCGGTGCGACCGGTTCCCTGTCGATTACGGCTTCGAGCATCAGCGCCTCTTTGGCAAAGATCCACTCCGTGCGTTTCAGCTCGCGCGCTTTGTTTTGGGAGATCAGCTGTCGAGCGGCGGCGACCCGCACGGCACTGGGTTTGCGGCGCGGGATGTGCAGCATTTCTTGTCGGAAGTCGACCGTAAGCTCGTTGGTCGCGCCCATGCGCAGCATCACTTCGTTGGCCGCCGATCCGACTTGTCCACCGACCAATTTGGCGGCCTGCAATCCGCTGATCGTCGCAAACGGACTTTCGCTATCGAGAGTATTGATGTCGCCGGAAGCACCGGCGAGAAAAACGACGATGACCTTTTCACCCATCACGGCGCGGATGGCGCGTTCGACGTAGCAGATGAAGTTCGCGGAGATCGCCTGCGGGTTGGCGGTGGCATGGCAGGAAAAATTGACTACACAACCGAGCATACGGTCTTCGCTGTGCTCCTTGCCGCGATCGTCCCAGACGGCAATCACTCCGACCTCGGGATCTACCGGTCCGGCGGGTTCGACGATATCAGGATTACTCTGGCGCGGATTGGTGTAGGTCTGACCGTTTTTCATGCGGAAGCGCCGGTTAAAGGCGACGCCTTTTTTCTCGCCGGAACCGAAGCCAATCTCGACCGGTGCGAGCGCAACGTTAGCGGCGACGATGGCATCGATGGTTTGCGCGACAAAGTAATTCAGGTACGCCGGGTCGGCTCCCGGGGTGTCTTCGTAGGCGAGCTTTTGGACGACTTCGTCGGCGTGATCGTAGTCACCGGCGAAGACTTGTCCGGTTGGGCCGGAGGAGTGCGAGTGGGTCGCGGAAATCATGATCGCTTCGATGGCGATGCCAGTTTGTTCATGGACTGCCTGGCGAATCTCGTCGGCCTGTGCTCTTCCGATCATCATCGCGTCGACCGACACCAGGGCGACGCGATGTTCGCCGTCGCCGAACACGGCAGCGCGGGATTTGCAAGGATCGTGAAGGCTGGTGTGAAAAGTTTTGCCGTAGCCGCCAGGGCGCTCCATGCCGATATCGGGAGTAATGTCGCGCTCGGCGAAACCCGCCAACGCCTGACCGGACTCGGCATGGGTATGGATGGCGACTGTCGCCAGACTGAGCGCAAGGGTGATTAGGAAACGGGGCAGTGTCAGTCGAGCGCTCATTGATGAATTCTATCAGAGGAGCGCCGGACTTGGCAAAAGCACAGCCGCCGCAATCGCCTACCCGGAGATTCGGCTGAGGGTGATTTTTTTGGCAAACTTGTGCCGTTGAGTTGGCGTCTCCGCTCGCTCTGCGATACCTTACTCTCGTCGCGATCCGACTGGCACTTTCGGATCGTAGTTGTTCCAGCTGAGATCGCTGGAAATTTCGTGATGACCTTTCTCCCGAGCGAACAGACTGAGCGTGTGCGAGATCTTCTACAGGAAGTGCTTGCGCCGATCTGTACGGCGCGAAAACTCGATCAGCTGGCTAAGCTCGACATCGCGGATGTGGCACGCGCTGCCTGGCGAGACTTTCTTACAGAGAATCCGGATCTCGAAGCTGACGCGTGGTGGTGCTCGGCGGAGGTTGCCGGTGCCCTTGACTCGATGATCGTCGCAGCTCTTGACGAAGAAGTGACCGGGGAACGGGTGGCGGCATTGTTTGATTCGGAGCCAGCAGCGGACGCCGATCTACTGACCATGGCTTCGATGGAAGCGCTGCTCGGTGATTGGTTGGGCGTGTGGCACCGCCATTTGTGCGCCATCGATCCACTGGCCGAAGAGATCGTGTTGCTTCGTTTGCGCGGCTTTGGCAATCGAGCGATTTCCGAAGGACTTGAGACGGGCCTTCGGCTGGTAAACTGCATCGTCGCCGATATTCGCACCGAGCGGATGGAATCGGTCGAAGCACATGGGAAGGAGATGGCGTAGCGCTATGGCTATCGTTTCTCTCGTCAAACGGCTAAAGGGCAAGACCGCACCGATCTTGCCACCGACCCGCTATGTCGACTGGACAAACGCGATGCTTCGGCTGAAAGCGGATTTTCTTCGCCAGGCCCAGCCGCAGATCGATGATCTGGAAGACTACATCGAGGAGCTTCCTCAGAAACATCGCGTCGATGCGATGCAGGACTTGGTCGCGGCTCACCTGCAGCTGTCTTGGGCGGAGGGCATGGGCAAGGTGCTATTCGATTACTTTGCCGAGATTGAAACTTTGCGCCAACTCGAGCGAGTGCCGGTCGATTTGATCGAAGATGAATTCCTGGCGCGGCATCAGCTGCCCCACGGCGATATTCCATCTATCGACAGTTACCAAAAGGTCTATCCCGACCGTACCGATATCGTCGATCGACTGCGCTCGCGCTGTTTGGACGACGGCCGCTACGTGAAGCTGCATCGGATCGGAGTGGGTTCAGTCGGCATCGTCTGGGAAGGATTTGATCGCGGCGCCTGTCGGGCGGTGGCGATCAAGGAGCCGCTCGCTCATTTGCACGGCGACTCGAAGGCGCTAAAAGCATCGGCCCACGAGGCGAAGATAACGGCGCGCCTCGATCATCCGGGAATCGTCAGCATGGTCGAGGTGACTCGTGGTGAAAAGGGCGAGGGACAGTCGTCATTTTACGTGATGCGCATGGCCGGTCGGCAGACGCTTGGCGATCGCATTCACGAATGCCATCAGCGACTCGCGACGAAGCGAAAAGCTTCCTCCGGCAATCCTTGTCTTCAAGATCTTCTGAAAGCCGTCGCGCAAGTCTGTGATGCGATCGAGTATGCGCATTTTCATGGAGTGCTGCACTGCGATTTGAAGCCGGAAAATGTCGTCAGTAACGCCAACGGTGACATCGGTGTGATCGACTGGGGCACAGCGGTTCGCATCGATGACAAGAACGGCAAAAAACGCAAGCCGCGCGCTCGACGCCTGGTCGGCACGCCGGAGTACATGGCTCCGGAACAGATCGACGGACTTGCCGACATCCGTAGTGATGTCTATTGCCTCGGTGCGATTCTCTACGAAACGTTGACCGGTCGTTCGCCGCGCGAGTGGGCTCGCGATGGCGTCGACGAGCGTCCCGACGACTGGGCTGAACGCGTACAGCTTGGTATCTTGCTACCGCCGCGAAAAATCCGCCGCCGCATTCCCAAATCACTTGAGGCGATCTGTTTGAAAGCGATGGCGGTCGATCCGGATATCCGTCACCAGACCGCCAGTGAACTGGCGCGTGACTTGCGAGCCGCGCTCACTGACGAACGCGCGGATGTTCCCTGGGCTTGGAAAATCTGAGCCGTGACGGGCTTGGCTTAGAGTTCCTTGATCTCGATATTACGGAACTGGACCAAACTGGAAGCGGGCGAAAATTCGCCGTTCTTTTTGCCGCCGTGATGTTGCAGCGCGATCGGACCCTGCTCCGGAATCTCCGGCAACTGCGCGTTGTCGATGATCAGGTGGCCGTTGCTGACCACCGTCAAGCGATCGCCTTTCATGGTGATCTCGAAGTGGTTCCACTCGCCAACCGGGTTGTCGGGATTCAGCTTGGGAGTGACACCAGCGCGTACTTCGGCAGACACTTTCGGATTGTTGCGGTAGCCGTAGACTTCGCCGGAGCCGATCGGCCAGCACCAGATATTCAACTGCGCCTTGTTGGTGCCGCGCAAGTAGATGCCCGAGTCGGCGTTTTTGATTTTGTGGGTGACCTTTTTGCCATCCGCATCGAGCACGTAACTGCCGTCCGGCAAGACATAGGGCACGTCGTAAAAGCCAGTAGTCTCCTTGATGCGCCAGTCGATTTTCAGCGTGAAGTCTTTGTAGCTCTTCTCGGTCCACAAGTTCTTGTCGCCTTCGGCCTCGCTCTGGGCGTCGTAATCGATCACGCCGTCGACAATTTTCCAATGACCGTTGTCGCCTTCCGGGATTTTCCAACCAGCGAAATCTTTGCCGTTAAAAAGCGAAGCAAAACCCTCGCTCTTATCGGCGAGCGAACTGTGGGTGAGAAGGGCGACAGCACCGAGCGCGATGACCGAAAAGATAAGGCGGCAGGAGATTTTCATGGCGGCGAGTGAAACAGTTTTTTCGAGCGGCGGCAAGCTGCGCAATTGCGAGACAAGGCACCGATCGCGCTGGACAATCGGCAGGCTTCGCGTTTGGTAGTGCCTTACTTTTTATAGAGATGAAGCGAGCCCACCAAATGTTTCAAGAAATGTCTCCCGGAATGGCGAGGGATATTTTTCACTACATGCGAACCGAGCAGAAGGACGTTTACCATACGGCCATCGGCGCGCTCGCCGCGCAGCGAAAATTGCGCCCGGTGTTTGTCACCAAGAAGCGTCCCGAGGATCAGTATGCCTGGCTGCACAAGTGCGCGCAGATGAAATACGCTGATGGCATCGACGAAAATATTCTGCAAATGTGGCTGCTGAAAGCTCGCCAGGAAATGCTGGTGACCTTTCTCGATGAAGCCGGTGTCGAGCACGACGGCGAAGGTGGGGTCGACGATCTTCCCGAAGAGCTCGACGCCGATAAAGTGAAGGCTGCAGTCGAAGCTTTGCTCGCGGCCCACCCGTCCGAAGAGGTGGCTCTGTACTTGCACGTGTTCCAGATGCAGCGCAGCGAAGGCTGGCCGGAAATCACCGATATTTTGGAGAACGACGAACGCGTGACGCTGGCTCCGGCGACCGCTTGATTTACGATCTGAATTTGACATGAAAAGTGCCTACGAACTCGCCATGGAGCGGCTCGATCAATCGGGCGAGGAAATAGTCGAACTGACTGATGACCAGCGTTCGCAGTTGGCCGAGATCGATCAGAAATACAAAGGCAAAATCGCCGAGAAAGAAGTCTTTCTCGGTGGCCTGATCGACGAGGCAAAAGCGCAGGCGAACTTTCAGGAGCTCGGCCAGTTGGAAGAGCAGCGCACGCGTGAAATTCAGCGGCTCAAGGAAGCGAGCGAGACGGAGAAGGAAG
>JBBKXR010000140.1:0-26522 GCA_037969585.1 Verrucomicrobiales bacterium | reverse complement strand
GGATTCTGATTTCATTGGTATAAGCGATCCGTTGAGTTCGTTGAATGAGCGCTGTGCCAAGCAGAGGATCAGGTTGCTACACTTCGCTTCACCAGTAGGAGTGGCGGGATCGGTGGTTTATTCCCAATAAAAAAAGGTTTCTCGATTCGACCACCCATCTCGGTAAAGGGAATCTGCTGTCGTTGGTTACGCAATTCGTCAGGATTCGGATTGTCGGTAGCGATCAGGACGATCTTGGAACCTTGGCGCCACAATGCAGTCGACCAACCATCTTCGCTGACGATCAAGGGATGGTCACCTCTGACGCCGGGGAAAGCTTTTCCGTCGACGACGACTAAGTGGAAAGAGCGCTCGTCGCCGACAGCGTCGGGCACGAGAAAACACATAAGGGAGACGCGGTGACCTTTCCACTCAAGCAGTTTACAGCCGGCGACTTTGGCGTCGCCGATATTGGAGGGAAGATCGAGATTGGCGAGTGTCGGCGATCCCTGCTGACTCAACCAAGCGACGAGCTGACCCGACTGGTCAGACATATAATCGAAACTCTGCAGATTCTTTATTTCGCCGACGACGGAGCGCCGGAAGTCGTTGGCATTCTCCGCGACAATTCCTTTCTCGGTGCCAGGCGCTAAACCTTGCCGTGCTGTGTAAGTGACGGCCGCGATCAGCATAACGCTGGCCGCTACCGCGAGTACGCGAAACGTGCCGCGCTGCCACCACGGAATCAGCCCCGAGACTTTGAGGCCGGCGAGAATATTTGATTCGAGATCGGACGGCGGCTCAATGGCGCTGACCTGGTCAGCAACGGCTCGGTCGAAGTGACAGTGCTCCGCATACCAGGTCTTCAGTTCGGAATCGCTTTCCATGACGCGGACCGCTTCAGCGACATTGGGATCTTGCGGTGTGGACGGAGTTGGGTCGGCTGCGTCCGAAGGTGGACGGACGGCGGCGAGAATGAAGCGTGCTTCTTCAGGTTTCATGGCAGATCGATGAAGGAAAAGTTGGGAAAAGGGAAAATTTAAAATAAAGACGAAGACCAGGGGAGCCGGAATGATTCATTCGTTGTTGGCCTTGCGGATCGGAATGATGTTGTCCGTTGATGGGCGAACTTGGAGGGCCGGTGTCAGCCGCCCTCGGAGGTCTTCTTTTCCACGGGCCAGTCGGGACATCACGGTGCCCATCGGCACATCGAGGATCTCGGCGATTTCGCGGTAGCTGAGGTCATCGATGTAAAAAAGCGCCAGCGGTGCTCGATAGATCTCGCGAACCTGACTGAGTGCATCCATGACGATGCCGGCGTCGGCTTTGCTCACCGCATCGGCTTCGACGATCGCGACGGGGACCGATGTCGAATGCGAATCGCCGTCGCTGTCGGCATCGATGGAAACGAAGCGGTTGGAGTGGCGTTTCAGTGCCAGGAATTCTCGATAGAGAGTAGTGAACAGCCACGACTTAGCTTTGCTGGCTTCGCGGATCTGGCTGCCTTTGGTGGCGAGTTTGAAATAGGTTTGTTGGGTCAGGTCAGCTGCCTCAGCCTCGTTACGCGCCAAGCTGAATGCGAAGCGGTAGAGCTTGGCATGGTGCGTGGAGACCAAGTTCTCGATCTCTTTTGAAGTGAGTTTCATAAGCGTGGCAGCTCGAGAGTCCGGAGACTCGTCTGCAGGCGTTAACGCCGGAGAGCGAATCCCGGCTGATGGTGAGAGCTGACCGTGCCCGGGTTTATTCCCAACTATCTCTTCCTAATCACGGCGAGCCAGTCGTCGCCCGCCATTGTTGCCGGGCTTTTCAGCTCATTTGGTGCACCGGCGGTTATCGAACTTGTCTCAGCGGCCTTGAGCTCACCGCCATTGCGCGGATCAAACCAGGCGACGGAAAAATCACCTTCCACATCGGTTAGATCGATGTGGCACGAGCCGCCCACCGGTAGATAGACGAGGTAGATTTCGCCGGGCTTGGCGAGACAGTAGCTCGAATTGTCGTGCTTGGTGTTGCCGACTAGCTCATCGACGTTGCGCATTTCGGACAGCGGAAAATTCTGCTCGGCAAAGAAATCGATGGCGATGCGACAGTAGTCCCAGGATCGGTCGCGGCTGCGGAAATCCTGACATTGCAGGTCGTTCTCCGGTAGTTTGTAGCCGAAATAATACTCTACGCCAGCGCCACCAGCCATGAGCGTGCCCCATAGTGTATTTTTGCGAATGTCGTGCAGGTCGTAGCTGCGCTTCCTGTCGCCAGTGTCCATGCTGGCCTTGCCGTTGTGCCCCTGGTAGCCGGGATCGGGTGGCACGCCCATGTCGGCGGGATTCTGCTCGTCGTTGGCGATCACCCAAGGCTTGCCAGCTCTGGCGGATTCATTGAGCCACTTCAAGGTGCGCTGGTGGGCCTGGTCCCACGAATTTTGCAGGGACGCACCGGTCATGGGGGAGTCCTTGCCGAGCAGCGGCGGGTAAACTGTGTCCTGCTGATCGGGGAATGTGTGAATGACGATGTGGTGGTCGTAGGGATCGGTGTCGCGCAAGTAGTTTGCCATGGCGAGAATCTCTTCAGTGCTCTGCGTGTTTTCCTCGCCAATGTTCCAGTTGAGCGCCATATTGTGACCGAAGCGGGCGATCAATTCGCGGCAGTAAAGTTTGCGCTCCGGGCCGAGCTTGCCACCGTCGAGCGATTCGAGGATCGGTTTTCCGACGTCTTTTTTGTGGCCACGTCGGTTGTCGTCGTTTTCGTTTTCCTGCAGTTTAAAATGCAGATGCAGGCCGCGTGCGGTCGCATGATCGAAGACCGTTGCCCACTGGTCCAGCTTTGAGCAATCGTAGTGCCGCTTGTCGTTGCTGGCGACGAAGGGCCAGACGTTGCTGCCGTCGCCGCCGCCGTTGTAGGGCAAAAAGCTGAACGAGTTGAGGCCCTTTTCGGAAAGGTAGTTGAGAGCGCCAATCAAAGCCTTTCCCTTGCCGTCTTTCCAGGTTGGATCGCCGTCGCGCCAGTCCTGCAAATGCGCTTTCCAAGTCTTTAGCGGAGAGTTGCTCTTCGGCGCGACGGTGTCGTCGAAGTCGGCGTAGGCGAGCAGCGTCTCAGGAGCGTCCGGGCCGGCTTTGATGAAGGGGCGACCACTGCCGGCGAAGCGTAGGTAATGTTCGCCGACATATTGCAAACGACCGTGGTCTGCGCTGCGAAAGTCGCGGCCGGCTTTGTCCGAGGCGGCGATTTCGAACTCGCCGGAGAGCTGGTCATATTTACTGATGGCGGTCGCGGCTTCCTTGTTCTCGTCGACGGCGATGCCTTTGGCCTGGTGGAAAGCGATCGAGTACTTCCACACTCCTGGCTTGTCGGGAGAGAGGTGCGCACGCCATTTTGTCCCCGCCTTGGCAGAGCTGTTGCGCGCATCACCATCGGCGGCAAAATAGCCGGGCACCGTGTAGCTCAGGTCGCCAGACTCGTGCGCGAAAGTCACGTCCATGCGGTAGTCGGTAAAAGGATTGGGCGCGTCGTCGGTTTCTTTGGCCAATGGACCGTCGAGGGTCAGTGTGACCTTGTGCCAGGTCATCAGTTCGCCGGTGATTTTGACGGCGCCGTCACCGTGCGCCTGAGCGTGGAGGTAGGTTGCGTGGCAAGTGAGGAAGGCAACGATGATCGATAAGACAGATTTCATGGATAGGCGGCGAAGGCTGAAAATTCCGCATCACCCGCGACTAAACCGGAAAGCGGGGCGGTGGTTGCAAACTTTAACGGGCGGCATCATGGGTGCGCAACGAACAACCTATCCGCAGCGGAATGCGTAAGCGAATCCGGTCACTGACAATTTTCACCTAATCCGACAATGGTCGAACTATCAGTCGTTGCAGCCGCCATTGGCCTGGCGCTTCGACGCCGAGGTGTGGGCTGCTGTCGAGAGTGAGATGCTGGCCTTTTTTGAGAACCCCGAGATCGCTCATGATGCCTTGCTGATCCTTCGCGTCGTTGTCAGCATCGATGCAGTAAATGGCGAGCGGGGCGTGATCGCCGACCGTGAGGGAGCCACCGCAGATGCCGTTGCCGGCGACGATGGAGACGGACTCGATGAGCACGTCGCGATCGAAGCTTAGCTGTAGTGCTTCGCCGTTGTCGACTTGTTGGAATTCGCCGCCGGTAACGCCGAGGCCGCGTGGGTTGATGTCGAAGCTTTGATCGTTGTCTCCGACTCGGTCGGCACTGAGCCGTAGTGTCAGCCCGTTGCAGGTGACTTCGCTCCCGGATGCAGATTTTCCATGGAGAGCTTTGTCTGTGAAGTTGAATACGTGTCGTTCTGGCGGAGCAAATTTCGCCAATCGGTGGCCGCCAGTGTTGCGAATGGTTTCGGCGGTAGATTGCAGATGTTTGAGCAGTCCGGTCAAATCAGCTTCGTCGACGAGATTGGTCGTTTCTTTTGGATCACGGGTCAGTTCGTAGAGCTCGTAGACTTCGGCGTTGCCGGCGCGAATTAGAGCGGGCGTGAACAGTGCTTTCCACTGTCCTGAGATCACGATTTTGTCGATCACTGGATCGATCATCGTCATTGCGGCAACGGCCTTATCCTCCTTGGCTTCGCTGTGGTCGGCAAAAAACATCGGCGGCCGCGGCGCGATTTTCGGGCCGCCCTGCATCGCCGCCAGCGCACCGATGCTGTCCTCGGCGCCGCGCTCGCCTTGGCGTAGGTCGGGCAGGCGGACGTTGAGAATTTCGGCGAAAGTGGCGAATAGATCCGTTAGTATCAGCGGCGTTGCCTGATCACGGCCGGGAGTTTCGGGATCTCCGTCTCCGATTCTGCCTACGGGCCAGCTGACCAGAAAGGGAACGCGGTGACCGCCCTCGTAGCAGGAGCCTTTATGGCTGCGAACCGGACCGGTGGCGTATTTGTCTTTGATCTCGGCGCCGTTGTCGCTGGTGAAAATGACCACGGTGTTGTCGATCAGTTTATGTCCGGGGCTGCGTGGATCGTCGTTGGCTTCGAGCCAGTTGATGAGGCGACCGAGGGCGACGTCGTTCTCGTAAATGTAATCGCCCCGGTCGGGATTGGGCATTGGCTTGCCGGATACGCTGAGTCCCGCGCCTGAGACCGGCACGCCGTCGATCGCGCGATCGGTGGTGTAGGGGCTGTGGTTGGAGTTTGAGGGGTAGTAGAGAAAGAACGGCTGTTGTGCGTTTTTTCCGCCACTCTGGTGATGCTCAAGAAACTCGACAGCGTCGTCCGAGTGACGACTGCCGAGTTCGGTCAGCACATAGGCGTTGGGACCTTCGCTGACTAACTTTCTTCCGTCGTCTGTTGCTCCGACAATGTTGCGTCCGTGAATGTGTCCGGGGCCAATGTTCTGATCAGGTGAATTGAGTTTCCTGCCTTTTCCCTTGGCTCCGGCGTCGGGCCCCGAGGTGCCGTGCGAACGCGATGTGATGCGAACGAAATCGAAACCGTAGTCGAGCGGCGTGGTGTGCATCGGCTGGGTTAGGTCCGCATCGAGAAATTCGGCGGCGGGCTTGCCGTCGGCGTTTCGATAGCGCAGGCCGACATGCCATTTACCGGTGATCGCGGTGGCGTAACCCTGATCGCGAAACAGCGTGCCGAGCGTCGGTCGTTCTGGCTCGATCAGCGGATCTCCCTGCGAACCAAACAGCACCCAGTATTTCAGGCGGCTGCGCCAGGGATAGCGACCGGTGAGCAGCCCGTAGCGAGTCGGCGTGCAGCGTGAGGCGGGCGTGTGGGCATCGGTAAAGCGCACGCCCATGTTGGCGAGACGCTGCATGTTCGGCGTATGTAGTTGCAGCTCGTCGGAGTTGCCGGTGATGTCCTGACAGGCGCTGGTGTCACCCATGCCCATGTCGTCGGCCATGAACAGGATGACGTTGGGGTTTTTGTCGGGCTCAGCAGTGCCTTGCGTCGCGAGCCAGAGACTGGCGATCAGTATCAGTGTAGCAGCGATCTGAATGCCAGGTGTTTGGTTGGACCGAGGAGGTGCGGACATATCTTTAGGGTGGCAGAGCCATTAGCCTGCGACAAGTTTGCTTGTTGAGGCTAGTGGATCAGCGCGGTGCCTACTCGAAATCGACGTGGGGTTTTGGCTTTTGTTGAGTTGCGAATTGTGCCAGGAATTCTACATGATTCGCAAAAGTCCTTTCGTTCTATTGACTGCGCTATTGGTGACTCTTTTGTTCACGGGGGCTGCAGAGGCAGAGGAATTGCTGCTCAGTGTGAAACATCGATTCAAGGGGCCAAAGGGCTCGATGTGCTACCTCGCCACTAAAGACGGTGAGCTCACGGGGGAAAATGCGGAGGTTCGTGGCTTCTTTTCGGCGCTTGATCGGCGGGATGAGGTCCATCATCTAAGGGTTACGACCGAGGGGGAAACGCAAAATTTTAGTGCTGACGGGAAAATCAGTGTCGTAAAAATTTACTACTTCGTGGCGGAAGCAACCGACGAGCAAATGCAGTCGGTTCAATCAACCGCGGAGAAAATTCAATCTGGAGATAACAGTGAGGTCACCAGAACCGAAAAATATTGGATGATTGGAGATCGAGCTGAAGCGGCGATTCAGATTCCCTCGGGCTGGACGATTACGAGGGGATTGGATCCGCCGATCCAAATGGCTTTGAGATCGAGTCGAAAGAATATCGGAGTCTCGGTACTCAAAGAAGATCCAGTTGAACTGGAGGTCGATTCATTCGCAGAGTATTTCGGATTCAAGCGCGAGATGATGAAAGAGGGGCTGGCTGATTTCGAACCGTCAGAACCGACGCACGGTAGTATCGGAAGTCTAAACGCGGCCTTCTTTCAGGGGCCAGGCACTGTTGATAAAGTCACCGGTGAACTGATCTGTATGGCCATCGAGGGGAAGAAAGCTTACTACCTTTTTGTCGGGGTGATCGCAGAAGGCGGCGGGGCCCCGGAAAAGGAGGAACTAATGAAAGTCCTGCGCAGCTTTCGGGAAAAAGAATAGGTGCGAGCGATAGGATGAGACTCTTGGAAAGTGCCTTTTCTCCACTAAGCACTTCGTTTCCGCTCGCGTCTTCTACCGGCCGTCGTTCGGCGCAACTGTGGATCTAGAATGGCGGAGAATGCCGATTCCCGTTTCGGTGCCTTTTCTGCTGAGAACTTCCTTGCCGAAATCGGCGATCATGCTGGAAACGGCCATTTGCCTCAGGGACGACTGCGACCGTCATCGAGTAGTTTTTGCAATTCGGACTTCATCTTTTCGGCAACGTCCGCATGCTGGTCGATGACGTTTTTTGTTTCCGCTGGGTCGGCTTCGAGATCGAACAGTTGGTAGATCGGAACCGGGGTGTTGGCGAGGTCACCTTCGACGACGATGTTGCGGGCGGTCTTTTTGTCGTGACGCTGCAGCTTCCAGCTGCCGACGCGGTAGCCGTAGTTGCCACCTTTGCCGTTGTCTTGTTCGATTAGATGTGCGCGGCCTTTAGCGTCGGTTTTGCCGAGCAGGGCGTCGATGATATTGAGGCTGTCGAGGCAAGCATCAGCGGGCAATTCAGTCTCGGTGAGAGCCGCGAAGCTGGTGGCGAGATCGATAGTGCAGACCATTTTGTCGCTTTCGCCGGCGGGGATGCGACCGGCCCATCGGGTGATAAAGGGCGTGCGGGTGCCGCCTTCGTAAATGCTGTATTTGCCGCCCGAGTAGGGTCCAGCGGAGCGATGGTCGCCGTTTTTCTCGATGGCAAAATCCTGGTAGCCGTCGTCAAGCACCGGGCCGTTGTCGGAGCAGAACACGAACAAGGTGTTGTCATCGATGCCGAGCTCGGCAGTTTTTTTCATCAGTTCGCCGACGCACCAGTCGAGTTGCACGATGGAGTCGCCGCGAAAGCCGAGCGGCGTTTTCCCCTGAAAGCGCTCGTGCGGAATACGCGGCACGTGCAGGTCGTGTGACGCGAAAAAGAGGAAAAACGGTTCGTCGGTCTTGGCCTGTTCGGTCATCCATTGGTTGGATTTTTCGACCCATTTGTCGGCAAGATCTTCGTCACGGAAGCGAGCGGCCATTCCTCCGGTGTAAAATCCGATGCGACTGATGCCGTTGTGGATGGTGCCGTTGTGGCCGTGCGACCAATCCATCTTCAAGGTGTCGCGCTGGTTGATGCCGGTGGGGTGATCCGGGCTTGGGGCTTTCTTGCCCACCCACAGCGGATCTTTCGGGCCGAGGTTGAGCACGCGGTGATTTTCGACGTAGACCTGCGGCACGCGATCGTTGGTTGTCGGCAGCAGAAAGCTGTAATCGAAGCCGATTTCGAGCGGTCCGGGTTTGAGTTCGTCATTCCACTGCGGGCCGTCCTCGCCGCCGAGACCGAGGTGCCATTTGCCGATGACGGCGGTGGCATAGCCGGCTTTTTTCATCAGATCGGGGAGCGTGAAAGTCTCGGCGGGAATGATCAGCGGACTCTCTGGTGGAGCGATCCCGGTGTTGGGCCGGCGAAAGGCGTAGGTGCCGGTGAGCATCGAGTAGCGCGTAGGCGTGCAGGTCGACGCCGAGCAGTAGCCGCTGGTGAAGCGCTGACCTTCGCTGGCGAGGCGATCGATGTGCGGCGTCTTGAACGCGGTCGCGCCGTAGCAGGACAGATCGCCGTAGCCCATGTCGTCCGCCATGATGACGATGATGTTGGGCTTGTCGGCGGCGTGGCTTTCGCTGATTGAAAAAAGGCAGGCGATCGCGGCGGCGATGGCGTGGATGAGTAGGGAGCGATGGGCGGGCATGGACGCAGTGGCAGTTTAGTATGGTCGCTTATCGTGAGGGAAAGCCGGCGGATGTGCAAGACGGGAGGGGTGGCTGGCAGTTCATTCCACGGCTCGTCCAACGGGACCGCCGAGACGGCGGTATCACACTCTCGTCCAGAACATGGGCATCCTGGCCATGAGTGCGGGAGGCACACAATTGCGGGCTGCTTTTGTTAGCGCGGTGCGGTAAATTGGGGCGTTCTCACCCCTCATCCATGAAACGCCGACACTTTCTTCGCGCCGCTGGCGTCAGCCTTTGCCTGCCCTCGCTGGAGTTGTTTGCCGCGCCTGCTGTTTCGAGTTCGGCATCGGTTGCGACTCGGCGGATGGTGACGCTGGCAAATCCCTACGGCTTATTGCCCGATGGATTTTTTCCGAAAAATGCCGGGCCCTTGGCGGAGGCGGACTTGCCCTATTTGCTCAAACCGATGGCGGCGCATCGGCAGGACTTCACGGTGTTTTCAAACCTCGATCATGGGGTTTCCGGTGGGCACATCGGCTGCCATTCGTTCCTCTCCGGGATGCGCGATGTTGAGGCGGGCAATTGGGCGGACCGCAATGTATCGATCGATCAGCGGGCGGCGGAACACGTCGGTGCGGACACGCGTTTTCCCTCGCTGGTGATGAGTGCCGGGCCGGTGGGCCGAGGTGAGCAGGAGCTGAGGTTATCGTGGACGCGCAACGGGGTCAATATTCCGCCGATTTCCAGCACGCGGGATCTTTTCGAGGCCTTGTTCAAAGCCGACGATCCGGCTCAGCAAAAGGCCCGATCGGAATCATTTT
Organism: Verrucomicrobiales bacterium; assembly: GCA_037969585.1. Taxonomy (GTDB): domain Bacteria; phylum Verrucomicrobiota; class Verrucomicrobiia; order Verrucomicrobiales; family DEV007; genus JBBKXR01. The sequence continues at coordinate 17,016 of JBBKXR010000140.1, read as the reverse complement.
CCCGTCACGCCAGCGTGCTCGATGCGGTGACTGATCATGCGCGCCTTTTGGAAAAGCGCCTCGGGCAGACCGATCGCGACAAACTCGACGAGTACTTTACTTCGGTGCGTTCGGTGGAGAAAAAGCTCGAGATGTCAGAGAAGTGGGTGCATCAACCGAAACCCGAGCCGGGCGTACCGATGCCGCAGGATAAGGCGATCACCGAGACGCTGCCGGCGTTCCTCGATCTGATCGCATTGGCGCTGCAAACCGATTCAACACGGGTGGCGACGCTGGGCATTCCGAGCACGTTGCGCACCGGCGATCTCGATCTCGGCGGTAGTTATCACGGCTTCTCGCATCATGGGCAGGCGACGGAATTAAAGAACGGTCTGGCGGTGATCGAGACTTTTCAGATGGCCGAGCTGGCTCGCTTTCTCGAAAAACTGAAGACCTTGACCGATGCCAACGGCGCGCGCCTGTTCGATTCGACCACGGTGATGTTCGGCTCCGGCATGGGCAATGGTTCGTCACATTCTAACAAGGACTTGCCGATCTTGATCGCCGGAGGTGGATGGAAAAGCCACGGCACGCATGTCGTATCACCGAAAGAATCGTCGAAGCGCAAACCGCTGTGCAATCTGTTCACCACCCTGTTGCAGGATTTCGGTGCTGAGGTGGAGACCTTTAATAAGGCCAGTGGGACGATGAATGAGTTGGTGTAAGATTTTAGAATCGCAATGGCACGTAGTGATATAGCTGGCCAAAGGCCACCCGAAGGGCGGAGCGGCGGCGACGGCAAATGGACGCTGATATTTGCTGATAGTGATCGTCCATTGGATGGCCATCGCGACTAATAAAAAAATCAGCGGCCATTAGCGTGAATCAGCGGTCCATTTCATAGTATGAAGTTGAGTTTAACATTTGGTGGTTTTTGTTTTCTGGCTTTGTCAGGAAATTCTGCTCACGCGGAAATCCCGGATCATCGTGCGTTTCTCGATCGCTACTGCATCAGCTGTCACGGCGAGGAAAAGCAGAAAGGGGATCGCCGGTTTGATTCGCTTGGTGCCGAACTCGGTGATCTCGATACGCTGACGGCATGGCAGGAGATTCTTGACCAACTCAATCTCGGTGAGATGCCGCCCGAAAAGGCAGAGCACCATCCGGGCGACGATGAGGTGCAGAAAATGGTCGCGGGTATCACTGCGAATCTTGCCAAAGCACTCGCTGCAATGGAGGGCGAACTCGGTGAACCGGTGGTGCGTCGTCTCAATCGTCGTCAGTATGACAATACGGTGCGCACGATGCTCAAGTTGCAGCCGATGCTCGCCGATCCGACCGAGTCGTTCCCACCGGATATCTCGGTCGGTCACATCGATACCGTTGGTGCGGCGCTGGTGACTTCGGACTTTCTTTTGGAAAGCTACCTCAACTCGGCGCGGATGCTCATTCAGCGGGCGACCTGTCTTGAGGCGGAGCCGCCGAAGGTGCAGACGTGGACATTTACAGCGCCGTTTTCTAAGCTGCCGCAGCGACCGGACGGCCTCGATGAGCCGGGCAAGTATCAGCACATTCGCAAGAACCCCCATTACGAAGATGGCTACCTGTGGTTCGATAAATTCGTCGAGGGCGTGCCACACGATGGCTACTACACGCTCAAATTTAAGGCCCAGGGGATCAATCGGAAATACCCCTACGATGAAGATCGCGTCGGGGTGAATAAGATGGAGCGTCTGCGCGTCGGAGTGGTCGCCGGGCATCCGGACTACGGTGATCTAAAGTCGGGCAATGGCTCTGACCGACCACTGCTGGAGTTCGATCTCCCGGACGATGAGCCAAAAATTTATGAGGAGCGAATCTGGCTCGATAAAGGTTACCAGCCGCGTTTCACCTTTCCCAATGGACCGAACCGCACCAAGCCGCTGCGTAGTTACACCGTGGCGGAGTATCCCGAACGTTTCACCGAGTTTATCAAATTTCTGGGGCCGAAAGATCCTGAGTTTCGCAGTTTGCCACCAGAATTTATCGAGGCCGCAAACAAGGCCAGGCATCCGGTCGCGGGCAAGGGCAACGAAGGCAAGAAATTCGACTCGTCCAAATTTTACACCAACAAGAATTCAAATCAGGGATGGTCGGCTTGGACCCGCGCATTCAAAGGGCCGCGGGTTCGTCTGTTCGAGGTGAGTCTGGAAGGGCCGTTTTACGACGAGTGGCCGCGGGCGAGTCATCATGAGTTGTATGGTGACAATGCAATTGAGTTAAAAAATGCGGAGAAGATTCTCAGCCACTTCGCCTACCGGGCGTTTCGTCGATCGGCCTCGAAGGAGGAAATCGAGGTGCTGGTAAAACTCGTCGAAGCGCAGGCCGCTGCCGGAAGCTCCGATCTCGAAGCGATCCAGGCCGGTCTGCAGGCGATCCTCTGTTCGCCGTCATTTTTGTATCTGGAAAAAGGTGATGGCGAGGGCTCGAAGGATGCCGACGATCATGCGCTCGCCGCTCGACTGTCGTATTTCCTCTGGTCCGATCAACCGGACTACGTTTTGCGCAAAACGGCGACCGAGAAAAAGTTGCGCAATACCGAAGTTCTGCGCGAGCACGCGGTGCGCCTGATCAAAGACGGACGCTCGCAGGATTTTGTCGAGTCCTTCACCGACTCCTGGTTGCAGCTCGATAAGGTTGGCACTCAACCGCCGAGTCATACGACTTATCCCGAGTATTTCACTCACTCGCTGGAGTCGTCGATGATCGAAGAGACACGCCAGTTTTTCCGACATCTGATGGTCGAGAATCTGCCGATCACGAATTTCATCGATTCCGAGTTCACCTTTTTAAATGGCAACCTCGCCCGCCATTACGACATCGATCACGTCGTCGGTCATCATCTTCGCGAAGAGAAAGTCTACGATCGCCGCCGTGGTGGGTTGCTCGGTCAGGCTGCCGTTCTGACCGCGTCTGCGAACGGCATCGATACGTCGCCGGTGATCCGCGGCATCTGGGTGTTGGAAAATCTGCTCGGCACGCCACCAAATCCACCGCCACCGGACATCGAACCAATCGAGCCCGACATTCGCGGCGTGACCACCATCCGCGAGCAGTTGCAAAAACATCGCGAGGTCGCCACTTGCGCCGAGTGCCACGCGAAGCTCGATCCACTCGGTTTTGCGTTGGAAAATTTCGACCCAATCGGTGGCTGGCGTATTCGTTACATGAACACCGACAAAAAACCGGTCGTCGACGCAACCGGTCAGTTTCCGGATGGCGACGGTTTCGCTGACGTGGTCGAGCTCAAGCAGCAATTGCTCGAACGCAAATCGCAGTTCGCCCGATGTCTCACGGAGAAACTGCTCATCTACGCAACCGGACGCACCCTGTCACCGACCGACCGACCACACGTCGATCGCATCGTGCGCGATCTCGAGCAAAAAGGCTGGGGCTTCCGCGATCTGCTGCTGCTGATCATCGAGAGCAAGCCGTTTCTGCAGTGAGCAGTGGTAAGGGCAAGGTTTTTGAGCGTCTTCGCGTCGGCTGCGTGACGTATTTTGACTGGCATTTCGAGTCGAGGCGTCAGACCCTCGCCTCGACTTCCCGTTTATCTCATGAAATCCATTCTGCTTCCGTCGCTGGTCGCGCTGGCCCTGCCTGCCGCCGCCTACTCCGCCACTGCCACCGGCATCGTCTTCGACGACAGAAACGCCAACGGCACGCGTGACGAGGGTGAGCCCGGTATCGCTGAAATTTCTGTCTCTAACGGTCGCGAGGTGGTTGCCACTGACGCCGATGGTAAGTGGACCCTGCCGCATGATGACGACACGATCTTCTTCGTTGTTAAACCCGCCGGCTGGGCGGTGCCGGTGAACGAGAATCAGTTGCCACAGTTTTACTACATTCATAAACCCGCAGGATCGCCGAAGGGCGCGCGCTACGCCGGAGTTGAGCCAACTGGAGCGCTTCCGGAGTCGATCGATTTCGCGCTGCGAAAAAGCGACGAGCCGAAGACCTTCAAAGCGATCTTTTTCGGTGATCCTCAACCATCGACGATCGATCAGGTGGACTACATCGCCCACGACGTTCTGGCCGAATTGATCGCCGATGGCACCGATGCCAAATTCGGCGTGACCCTCGGCGACATTATGTTCGACAAGCTCGAGTTGTTCGAGCCGTCGAATGCGAATGTCGCAGCGATCGGCATTCCTTGGTACAACGTCATCGGCAATCACGACATCAATCGTGAGGCTACCGAAGACGGCGATTCGGACGAAACGTTTCATCGCTATTTCGGTCCGAGCTACTACAGCTTCGACTACGGACCGGTGCATTTCATCGTGCTCGACGACGTCGAGTGGGGCGACCTCAAGCGAAATGGTCACATCAGTTACCAAGGTGGACTCAGCGATGAGCAGTTGGCTTTCGTAAAGAACGATTTGGCGCGAGTGCCGGAGGAAAAGCTGGTTATGCTGATGATGCACATCCCGCTCGGCACGATCGAAGATGGGCCGCGCGGTAAGCTGTTCCGACTCATCGAAAACCGTCCGCATACTCTGTCAATTTCCGGTCATACCCACTGGCATGCGCATCAGTATCTCGGCGAAGAATCGGACTGGCGCGGCAAAGAGCCGCATCATCACATCGTCAACGTCACCGTGTCGGGCAGCTGGTGGAAAGGCAGCAAGGACGAGCAGGGAATCCCGCACGCGACCATGCGTGACGGCGCACCGAACGGCTATTCGATCATCACCTTCGACGGTGTGACACATACTCTGGATTTCAAATCTGCCCGTGAACCGGCCGACTACCAGATGAGCATCTTCGCGCCGGATGAGGTGAAGGCGGCGACCGCGGCGGAAACGCAGATCTATGTGAATGTGTTCAACGGCTCGGAAAAATCCGAAGTGAAAATGCGCGTCGGCGAGGACGGCAAATGGATCACGTTAAAGAAAGTCCTCGAAAAAGATCCCTACTACGTTGCGGTTCGCGAACGCGAGATGAACGCGGATCCGAAAGCGCCGGCTCTCAACGAACCCGTTGATTCCGCCCATCTGTGGAAGACCAAGTTACCCGCAGGCCTGACGCCGGGCTCTCAACTGATCCGCGTCGAAGCGACCGATGCCTATGGGCGCGAGTGGAAATCGGCGAGAATGGTGCGGGTCGTGGAGTAATCAGGCGGTCCAAATAGGTGACCATTTCCCATCATTGTGGCGTTGCACTGCGACGGCGGCTGCGCTGAAATATCGACATGAACATTCGGATACTCCTGGCGCTTCTGCTTTCGGTAGGCTTTTTCCCGGTCAGGGCAAACGCCGCTGAGAAACCCAACATACTGTTCATCGCCATCGATGATCTCAACGACTGGACGGGGTCGATGGGGGGGAATGCTCAATCGGTGACGCCGAACCTCGACCGTCTCGCCGCGAGCGGGGTGCTGTTCACCAATGCGCACTGTGCTGCGCCGGCTTGCAATCCTTCTCGGGCGGCGCTGATGACTGGCATCCGCCCGTCGACCTCGGGTGTGTATTACAACGAGCAGCCGTGGCGAAAGAGTGAGGTGCTGAAGGATGCGCAGACTTTGCCGCAGTGGTTGATGAAGCACGGCGGCTACAGTGCGCGGGCGAGTGGAAAAATTTATCACGGATCGTTTCCCGACGCGGCCAGTTGGCAGGAGTATTGGCCGTCGCAGGAGAAGAACAAGCCCGGCGATCCCTCGCCGAAAAACCTACCGGCGAATGGCATCCCGAAGACCTCGCATTTCGACTGGGGACCGGTGGATGCGCCCGACGAAGAGATGGGCGACTGGCAAGTGGCGGAGTGGATCAGCGGGCGACTGCTGGAAGAAAAAGCCGACGCTCAGCCGTTCTTTCTCGCCTGCGGTTTTTATCGTCCGCACTTGCCGTGGTTTGCGCCGCAGAAATATTTCGACAAATTTCCGCTCGATTCGATCGATCTGCCGGTGGTGCCCGATGACGATCTCGACGATGTGCCGCCTGCCGGTGTGAAAATGGCCAAGCCGGAGGGGGATCACGCTAAAGTGGTAGAGCACGATCAGTGGAAGCAGGCGGTGCAGGCCTACCTGGCGAACACCCATTTCGTCGATGCCTGTCTCGGCAAAGTGCTCGATGCCCTGGAGAGCAGCGCTCATGCCGACAACACCATCGTAGTGTTGTGGTCGGATCACGGTTGGCATCTCGGTGAGAAAAAACATTGGCGAAAGTTTTCGCTGTGGGAGGAAGCGACCCGCGTGCAGATGATGTGGCGTGTGCCCGGTGTTACTGAAGCCGGAGGAAAATGCGCGGCACCGGTGAACCTGCTCGACATTTATCCGACGCTGGTGGATCTGGCGGGGGTAAAGAAGAATCCTGTGACAGAGGGAGACAGTTTGCGTCCCTTACTGGCTGACCCGAACGCCGTTTGGGATCGGCCGACGCTGACCACTCACGGCCGCAACAATCACTCGATTCGCAGCGATCGTTATCGCTACATTCGTTATGCGGACGGGAGCGAGGAACTTTACGACCACAAGACTGATCCGATGGAGCATCGCAATTTGACCGGTGACGAAGAGATCGTTGAGGTGAAGGCTGGCTTGGCGAAATGGCTGCCGGCGGTCAATGTTGCTAACGATCCGGCAGCCAGGATGGGCAAGGGAAAGAAGAAGGCTGCGGACGAGCAGGAATAGAATCTGCTGTTAGTCTGTCTGACTTGCGTTGCGTTCGAGTGTGATACCGGCGTCTCGCCGGTTCGAGCTGGACGATAAATACAACTGACCCGTCTACCGGGGACGAGCCGGGACGTTAGTTTCACGTTTTCGACCGCCGAAAGTCGCCGTTTCCGGCTTTTTCTCGAAATTATAGCGTTTTTTGATTGCATCAAAAACTTAACATTTCTTAAATAGTCATTGGGTCAGGCTTCGGCTTGAGATGTTCAGTCCGTAATTTTCGTATTCGGACTTAGCCCTCAAGTCTGAACGACCATTGCCCAACCTTCTATGAATCGAGTCTCGTCCCCCACCTCCACGAGTCGCCCGGCGACTGGAACTCAAGCTGACTTTTTTCAGGTCCGCGATCATCACGCCGCGGACAACGGTGCCAGTCGAAAGCGGCCCCGCCTTCGCAACGGACTGAAAGCCCCCTCACCGGTTGGCAAGAATTTCATTCTCGACACCAATGTCCTGATCCACGATCCGGGCTGCATCGATACCTTCGCCGAAAATCACGTATGCATTCCCTTCGAGGTTCTGTGCGAACTCGACCGCTTTAAGAACGAACAGTCCGAGCGCGGTGCCAATGCTCGCCAAGTTCATCGCGATCTTGCCGAGCGTTTTTCATCACATCCGGAAGCAGCAGTGCGCGGCATTCCGACGCCCGGAGGGGGCACGGTGCGACTGGTGATTTGCCGGGCCGAAGATCGACGCATCAAAAGCGCGGTCGACAGCTTAAGTCACGTGTTACCCGATCTCGATGCCATCGATCATCGCATTTTGCTCTGCGCTTGCGTCGTCGGTGCGGTCAACTCGGCGCCTGCTGTGCTGGTCACCAAAGATCTGAATCTCCAGTTGAAGGCCTACACGCTTGGCTTGCCCTGTGATGATTATCTCAACGACAAGGTGGGCAGCGACGAGGCGGCGATGCACAGCACGGTCAGGCTCGAAGTCGAAGCCAACGAGCTGCAGCGCTTCGCTTCCAGCGGAAATCTGGAGCTTGACCGATCAATGGCATCCGATCTGTCGATGAATGACTACGTCCTACTCGCAGCGGGTGACAAGCGGACCATGCCGGCGCGCTTTGTAGGCAGCGGAAATTTTGAGCGCCTGCGATTGCCGGATTCGATTCGCATCCAAAAGGGCACGCCGATTCGACCGCTCAATCTTGGACAGCAGTGTTTCATGGATGCTTTGCTCAACCCAAAGCTGTCGTTAGTTACTTGCTACGGCCAGGCTGGCACCGGAAAAACCCTGCTCGCGGTCGCTTGTGCGCTCAACGAAACGCTGGCGAGAAATTATTCCGGCGTCACCGTCAGTCGACCGGTAATTCCGCTCGGCGATACGCTCGGCTTTTTGCCCGGCAGCCTGGACGAGAAGCTCAACCCGTGGCTGAAGCCGGTGTTCGACGCGCTCGAGTTTGTGCTCGCACCTTCCGAGCCGAACGAGCGGCAGAAAAAACCGCGTCGCCAGCCGAACAGCGCGTCGACCTTGCCAGGAGGCGCAGCGCCGAAGATTTATCAGCCGTTCCTCGACTCCGGCATGATCGAAATCGAAGCGCTTTGCTATATCCGCGGCCGCTCGATTCCCAAGCGTTTTTTCATCCTCGATGAAGCCCAGCAACTTACCCCGCTTGAAGCAAAGACGATCGTCACGCGCATGGCTAAGGGGTCAAAACTGATTCTGGTAGGTGATCCCGAGCAGATCGACAATCCCTACGTCGACCGCCGCAGCAATGGTCTCGTCTACACACGTGATCGCTTGAAAAACGAACGCTGTTCCGCCCACGTCACGCTTGAACGTGGCGAACGCAGCGTGTTGGCGGAGGCGGGTGCGCGGTTGATGTGAAGCTTCGGATGTAATCCGGATCTTGCCTTGGCAGGATCTCGCTCCTACGGTTCGCCCATGGTTGAAATCGAAATCGTTTATCAGGGTGGCCTTCGCTGCGAAGCCACTCATGGGCCTTCCGGGGAAAAATTGATCACTGACGCACCGGTCGACAATCACGGTAAAGGCGAGAGTTTTTCACCGACCGATCTATGTGCAACAGCATTAGGCGTTTGCATGCCGACGGTGATGGGGATCTTTGCTGAGCGGCACGATATCGATCTTGCCGGCCTGAAGGTGAGTGTGAAAAAACACATGAGCGAGGATCTGCCGCGACGGATTTCCAAAATCGAAGTCGATCTCGAGATTCCGATCGCCGAAGATCACCCGCAGCGGGCGGCGCTGGAAAAAATTGCCATGACTTGTCCGGTGCACGAGAGCCTCGCGGCGGGGATCGAAACTCCGGTAAATTTTCGCTATACTGGCTGACGGATCAACGCACCTTCAGCTACGTTGCGTTTTGGTGCGCGACCCGATAGATTTGCCGGGTTGTGATACATCGTCTCCTTCAATTCTCGTTGTTCTTTGCTCTGGCTGCCGCGTCGTCCTCGGCGGAAGAGAAGGTCGAATACAATCGCGACATTCGTCCGATTCTTTCGGACAAATGTTTCGCTTGTCACGGCCCTGACAACAACACACGCGAGGCAAAATTACGCCTCGATATTCGCGCTGATGCGTTGGCTTCTGAGGCTTTCGTGCCTGGTGATGCCGACAAGAGCGAGTTGGTATTTCGAATTTTCAGCGATGAAGAAGATGACGTCATGCCGCCGCCGAAAGAGAACCGGCAGCTGACAGCCAAAGAGCGCGACCTGCTGAAGCGATGGATCGCGCAGGGGGGCGAATACCAAGACCACTGGTCATTTTTGCCGGTGGAAAAACCAGCGATCGCGGGTGCGATCGAGGGTGCAGCAGCGATTGATCATTTCGTCGATGAGCGTCTGACTGAGAAAAAGCTCACGCGTTCGCCCGAAGCGGATGCGGTGACTTTGGCGCGGCGGCTGAATTTCGATCTCACTGGTTTACCGCCAACGCCGGGTGATGTCGTACGGCTTCAGGAGAAGGGTATCGAGGCTTATGTCGATGAGCTGTTGGCATCGCCGCATTTTGGTGAGCGCATGGCGATCGAGTGGCTGGATGCGGTACGCTACGCGGACAGCGTCGGTTATCACGGTGATCAGGAGCGCGAGGCATCGCCGTTTCGCGACTACGTCATCAATTCGTTTAACGACAACAAACCTTTCGACCAGTTCACCATCGAACAAATCGCCGGCGATCTTTTGCCGGATGCAACCCTCTGGCAGAAAGTGGCAGCCGGTTACAATCGGCTCAACCAGATCAGTCGCGAAGGGGGAATCCAGGACGCGGAGTATCTAGCTAAATACCAGGCCGAGCGGGTGCGGACTACGACCAGCGCGTGGATGGGGGTAACGCTGGCCTGTGCAGAATGTCACGATCACAAGTTCGATCCGTTTTCGACCAAGGACTTTTACAGCTTCGCGGCTTTCTTCGCTGACATTCTCGAAAAGGGCGCTTGGAATGGTGACGGCAGCTTTCAGGAGGATGAGAGCCAGTATGCTGGTAACGGCATCGTGTTCGACACGATCGGGCCCAAGTTGGAGGTGCCGACTGCTGAAGAAACGGAGCGGATCCAACATCTGTCTCACCGTCTCAACGAGCAGCGCGAGCAATTGAAAAAAACCACGCCGGAACTCGAAGCGGGAGCTGCCAAGTGGGCGGCCGACCAACGTGCAATGTTGAGCTCCGACGCGCCGCGAGATTTTGTCTACATCACGGAGAAGGGCGAAAAAAATGAGGTCGGCACCAATGGGTGGAATTTCGTCGACGGCGGAAAAGGCAAGGTCCACCAAGGTAGTGTGGCGCGGCAGCAACAGGCGAAGGAGCTGGTTCAACACTTGGCTGACGCCAGTAAAAAGCCTCTCGAATTGGTCGAGGGCGACGTATTTTTTACCTACGTTTGGCTGGATCCGAAGAACCCGCCGACGCAGGTCATGCTGCAGTTTAATCCGGACGGAAAGAGTTGGAGCCATCGGGCCTACTGGGGGGCTGATGACATCCCGTTCGGCAAAGGGGCGGACAGCGAGGCGCATCGCAAGCGTGGTGAATTGCCGAAGACCGGTGATTGGGTTCGCTTGGAGGTGCCGATCGCTGACGTCGGCTTGAAGGGGGGCGACAAGGTCACAAATTTTGCGTTTACCCAGTTTGGCGGACTCGCTTATTGGGATGAATCCGGAGTTCACACCGGTAACGAGAAGTACCGCGCCGATGGACTCAGCGACAAGATGATCGCCGCAGTGACAGAGGCGGATGCCGATCGTTCGGCGGCGGATCAAAAATTGATTCTCGAACACTATCAAAGTACGGCAGCGGAGTTGAAGCCGCTGCGCGATGAGGTGGCAAAATTGGAGGGACAGCTAGATTCGGCAAAGGCGGGTGTGCGCACGGTGCCGGCAACTATTTCGGCGAAGCCGCGCGAGATTCGTGTTTTGCCACGTGGCAACTGGATGGACAAGAGTGGCGCTGTGGTCGCGGCGGCACCACCCCATTTTTTACCGCAAGCCAACGGTATCGGTGCATCGAGGCTCGATCTAGCCAAGTGGATGGTGGCGCGCGACAATCCGCTGACGGCGCGCACCTTTGTGAATCGAATCTGGGCACGATTCTTTGGCAGTGGCCTTTCCGGTGTCCTCAACGATCTCGGCTCGCAGGGGGAGTGGCCGACTCACCCGCAATTGCTCGACTGGCTGGCGGCGGACTTCATGGAAAGCGGTTGGGATGTGAAGCATCTGATGCGCACCATCGTTCTGTCGGAAACCTATCGGCAGAGTTCGCGAAGCTCGCCCGAGTTGGACGAGGTCGACCCTTACAATCGACTGCTGGCTCATCAGTCGCAGATCCGTTTGCCGGCGGAATTGATTCGTGACAATGCACTCGCAGTGAGCGGTTTGTTAAATCCGCAAATCGGTGGGCGCAGTGCCAGACCGTATCAGCCGGCGGGATACTACCAGCATCTGAATTTTCCGCGGCGTGAGTATCAGCCGGACATGAATGCGAACCAGTATCGGCGTGGCGTTTACACCCATTGGCAGCGAACCTTTTTGCATCCGGCAATGATGGCGTTCGACGCGCCGGCGCGTGACGAGTGCACGATGGATCGGCCGTATTCAAATACGCCGCTGCAGGCGCTGACTTTGCTGAATGACCCGAGTTACGTTGAGGCGGCACGCGCGTTGGCTGAGAACAGTAAGAGTGTTAGTGAAGCCTTCGAGCGGGTATTGGCGCGAACGCCAACTACGGAGGAGAAGGCGGTGCTTGAGCAGTTGTTGGCTGATGAGAAAACGCGGTTGGGCGACGATGCGAAGGCGACAACGGCACTGCTGGATGTGGGGTTGAAAGAAGCGGAAAATGTCTCGGCGGAACTTGCAGCGATGACGGCGGTGGCTCGAGTGATTTTGAATCTGCATGAAACGATCACGAGATACTGATTTTTGGAGCAGGCAGGGATTAAATTTGAACCGAAGTATTTGGATTGATGGTGATCGGAACGCTGCAAGCTGTCTGGCATCCCTCCGGGATGCTCTGTAATATCGTTGGGTTTTCCGGTGGTGTCGCTTTCGCTCAACCACCGGCTAATCGCTGGCATCCCATCCGGGATGCGAGTTTTTGCTCGCGGCTCACCCCGTGGTGCAATTTTGTGATCAACCGCTAACCGCTAACCGCTAACCGCTAACCGCTAACCGGGACCATGGACTCTGAATTTCTCAAAAACTCCCTTAAACGCCGCACCTTTCTTGGTCATTCGATGTCCGGCTTCGGTGGCCTCGCGTTGGCGTCTATGTTAGGGCGTGATGCGGGGGCTGCGACGCCAACCGGAACGGAGGCGGGCATTCTCGGCGCAACTCGGCATGCGGTTCCGAAGGTGAAGCGGGTGATCCATTTGTGCATGGCAGGCGGGCCATCACACTTAGAGACGTTTGATTACAAGCCGAAGCTGGCGGAACTGGATGGCAAGCCGATGCCTGAATCATTCACCAAGGGGCAGCAGATTGCTCAGCTTCAGAAGCGGAAGAACGAGCTGAAATGCATGGGCCCGACGCATCCGTTCCAGAAGTTTGGTAACAGCGGGCAGGAGATTTGCGAAATTTTCCCTCACATTGGTTCGGTGGCAGACGAGATTGCCATCGTTCGTTCGATGCATACGGAGCAGATCAATCACGATCCAGCGCACACCTTTATGAATACGGGATCAGTCATCCCGGGGCGACCGAGCATGGGCTCCTGGGTGAACTACGGCATCGGTAGTGAGTCGCAGGACTTACCGGGATTTGTCGTGTTGACCAGTGAGGGCGGCGGTCAGGGGCAGCCCATCTCGTCCCGACAGTGGAATAGTGGATTTTTGCCGAGCAAATATCAGGGGGTGCAGTTTAACTCCAAGGGCGACGCGGTTCACTACGTCAACAGTCCGGCGGGGGTCACGCGTGAGGCGCAGGGTGGGGTGATCGGTGCGGTAAACAAACTGAACTCGTTGCTCGCGGATCGACGATACGACCCGGAAATTGCGGGCCGCATCGCGCAGTATGAGATGGCGTTTCGCATGCAGGCATCCGTGCCGGGGCTGATGGATGTCAGCGGTGAGTCGAAGGAGACTTTGGAAATGTATGGCTGCACGCCGGGCGATGGCACCTTCGCCTCAAACTGTTTGTTGGCGCGCCGCTTGGCGGAGCGCGATGTGCGCTTCATACAGCTCTACCATCGCGGTTGGGATCATCACGGTGGGATCAAGGAGGCCGTAAAGAAGACGGCGGAACTGGTCGATCAGGGGACGGGAGCATTGATTCGCGACCTCAAGGCACGGGGCATGCTCGATGATACGCTGATTATTTTCGGCGGTGAGTTCGGACGGACTCCCATGGCGCAGGGTTCGGGGCGTGATCATCACATCAAGGCGATGTCGATGTTTCTGTGTGGCGGTGGGGTCAAGGGTGGGGTCACCCACGGGGCGACCGATGAGTTGGGTTATCACGCGGTGGAGGATGTGGTCAGTGTTCACGATCTCCATGCGACCTTGCTGCACTTGCTGGGTATAGATCACAAGAAGCTGGTGTTTCGTTTTCAAGGGCGCGACTTTCGACTGACGGATGTGCATGGACAGATCGTAAAACCGATTCTCACGTAGGACTGTATGCCTTGGTATGACAATGGAGACCGCTTCGAGGCGGAGGAACGGGTGGCGAAAGAAATCGTCAAACGCAAGAAGCGTGGTGAGCCGATGGTGCCTTTGGACTGCGAAGTGGCGCGGGGAGCGCCGTGCTCGACTTTCTGGGGTAAGGCGTGGTGCGATAACCTCGAAGCGTACAGCGATTACGGGAATCGCTTACCGCGAGGCCGGTCATATTTGCGCGGCGGCAAGGTGATGGATCTGGATGTGATGGAGGGCGAGATTTTTGCCTACGTCGCGGGGACTGGGCTCTATGAGGTGAGTATTTTTATTGAACCGTTGGAGAGCGATCGGTGGGAAGGGCTGAAGAATACGGTCGCCGGAAAAATATCGAATTTGGTGGATCTGTTAGGAGGGCAGATGGGCGAGGGGGTGCTGCGTGCCATCACGGATCCGCATGATGGATTGTTTCCCGAGCCGAAACGGATACGCTTCGACTGCTCCTGCCCTGACTACGCGGATATGTGCAAGCACGTCGCGGCGGTGCTGTATGGCGTCGGCGTTAAACTTGACACGGCACCTGAGCTTTTTTTCAAATTACGGAAAGTTGATCACCGCGAATTGATCGGCGCGGCAGGTGAGCGAGCCGGAGACCTGGCCTGCGAGGTCAGCGATGCCGCGAGCGATGAAGTGCTTGCGGCGGAGGATCTGTCAGCACTGTTCGGCATCGAACTGGCGGAGCCGGAAGCGGCGTTCCAGGATGCGACGTGAGGGTGGGATGCCGGATCTTAGCTTTGCCGTTGGGAGTAGACCCACGTTGATGGGGGCGCGGTAAGCTGTCTGGCTTCCCTCCGGGCTGCGCTGCGGATACGTCGGGATTTTCGGTGGTATCGCGTTCGCTCAACCACCGGCTAATAGCTGGCATCCCATCCGGGATGCGGGTTTGGTGATCAACCGCTAACCGCTAACCGCTAACCGCTAACCGCACATCGCACATCGCACATCGCTAATCGCTAATCGCTAATCGCATTTCACGCGAGCACTGCCTTCACGACCTTGCCATGTACGTCGGTCAGCCGACGGTCGATGCCGTTGTGATAATGACTGAGGCGTTCGTGGTCTAGGCCCAGCAGATGCAGAACGGTGGCGTAGTAGTCGTAGACGCTGGTCGGATTTAGTTCGGCGCGGCGGCCAAATTCATCGGTGGCGCCGTAGCTGGTGCCGCCGCGAACACCGGCACCCATCATCCAGGTGGTGAAACCGTCAGGGTTGTGATCGCGACCGGCGGTACCGGCCTGATGGGTGGGCATGCGTCCGAATTCGGTGGCCCAGAGGACGAGTGTGTCGTCGAGCAGGCCGCGCTGTTTCATGTCGCTGAGCAGGGCGGCGGTCGGTTGATCGAATATCGGCGCGTGGCGTTCGTAGTCGGGGCGCAGAGTCTTGTGGGCATCCCAGTTAAGTAAGCCATCAACGCCGGAGGCGCGCGAGGCGCAGTACAGATTGACGCAGCGGACGCCGCGCTCGAGCAGGCGGCGGGCGAGAAGGCAGTTGCGGGCGTAAGCTGCCTTGAGGTGATTGCTGTCGCCGGTGCCGTAAAGCTGATGAAGGTGGGACGGTTCACCGTCGAGGTCGGAGACTTCGGGAGCGCTGAGTTGCATGCGTGCCGCGAGTTGGTAAGCGGCGATGCGTGCCTGCAGTTCGGTGTTTTCGGGATATCGCTCGGCGTGGCTCTGGTTGAGTTTTTCGAGAAAACTGCGGGTGGCTTTTTCTTCGTGATCATCGACGGACTTCGGCAAGGCGAGATTTCGAATCGGCGTCTGCGCGTTCATCGGGATGCCTTGATGCTGGGCGGGCAAAAATCCGGAGCCCCAGTTGGTTTTACCGTTAGGTGGTTCGCCGCGCACGTCGGTGAGGGCGACGTAGGCGGGCAGGTTTTCGTTGAGGCTGCCGAGCGCGTGACTGACCCAGGCACCGGCGGCCGGGTAGCCCTCTTCGGTGAAGCCGGTGTTCATGAAGATGCAGCCGGGTCCGTGGGTGTTGGACTTGGAGTGCATGCCGTGGAGGAAGGCGATGTCATCGACATGCTGCGCCATGTGTGGCAGCAGAGAAGACATCATTTTGCCACTCTGACCGGCGGGCGCGAAGTCCCACGGCGAGCGCATCAGGTTTCCGTTTTTGCCTTGGAAGGAGAGAAAATCCTCTTCACCGGGCAGCGGCTGGCCGTGGTATTTTTCGAGCGCTGGTTTGTGTTCCCACAGATCCATGTGGGAAGCGGCGCCAGGACAGAAAATCTGCAGCACGCGCTTTGCTTTGGGTGGCGAATGCGGAAGGCCGTTGACTGGCAATGCGCTGGCCATGTTGGCGAATGATTCTCGACCCAACAAGTGGGTCAGGCCAACCCCGGCGAGTCCTGAGAGCATGTGCCCGAAGAACTGGCGGCGCGGTGCTGCCGGAAACGGTGATTTGGACTCAGTTGACATGGATTAGTTCGTTGGCATTTAGCAATGCACGACAGAAGGCATCCAGGCCGTGCTCTTTGACCAGGGCGAGACTGCTGGCGAGTTCGTCGTTTTCCGGTGAGCGTCCGAAGGCTAGCACGAAGGCACGCTTGACCTGCGCGGTGGGATTTTTTGGATCGGTTTCGGCGGTGATTCGTTCGGCGAAGAAGTTTGCCATATCGATGGTGAATTGGTGATTCATCAAAGTCAGCGCTTGGAGGGGCGTGGTGGTCGCGGTCCGACGGGGGGCAACGGCAGCGGCGTCAGGGCAGTCGAACTCGGTCAGCAGGTCCATCTTTGCCGCGCGTGGATTCTGATGATAAACGGCGCGACGGAAAGTCTCGGGACCGTGTTCGTCCAGCGGGTGAAACGTGGAAACGTTGTCGCGGGTGTACTGGTAGAGCCGAAACCCGGGACCACCCATGGTGGTGTCGAGTTTTCCAGCGACCGTGAGCATCGTGTCGCGGATTTCTTCGGCATCGAGTCGGCGCGGAGGAAAACGCCAGAGCAGGCGTGAGTCGCCATCGATGGCGGCAGCGGCGGGGCGGTGCTGGGCGGACTGGCGATAGGTCTGCGAAAGCAGGATCTCGCGGATCAGCGGTTTGAGGCGCCAACCGTGCACTCGTTGCAGACGATGGGCGAGGTAATTGAGCAGTTCGGGGTGGCTGGGTTTTCCGCCCATGTAGCCGAAATCGCTCGGCGTGCTGACGATGCCGGTGCCGAACAGGTAATGCCAGGCGCGATTGGCGAGAACGCGAGGTGGTAGCGGGTTGTCGGCAGCGACG
>JBBKXR010000139.1:0-9208 GCA_037969585.1 Verrucomicrobiales bacterium | reverse complement strand
CGCCACCACCACCTCCGGGGCCGCCGCCGAACTGTGACATCATCTGTTTCATCTTGCCTTTGCTGCGCATCATCTTGCGCATCATGCTGAACTGTTTGAGGAGCTGATTGACCTGCATGATGCTGGTACCGCTGCCGTTGGCGATACGTTTGCGGCGGGTGCCCTTGATGATCTGGGGATGCGCGCGCTCCTTAGGCGTCATCGACAGCACGATAGCTTCGACCTGCTTCATTTTGCGGTCATCGACCGGCATGTCCTTGAGCTTTGAGCTCATGCCTGGGATCATGCCGAGCAAATCGGACATCGATCCCATCTTCTTCATCATTTTCATCTGATCGAGGAAATCGTTGAAGTCGAACTTGTTGCGCTTCATGCGCTTGGCGAGGCGCTCGGCGTCTTTTTCGTCGATCACTTCCGCGGCCTTCTCGACCAGGCCGACGACGTCACCCATGCCGAGGATGCGCTGCGCCATGCGGTCGGGCACGAAAGCCTCGAGCTGATCCATTCTCTCACCGGTACCGGCAAACTTGATCGGCTTTTTGGTCACCGAACGCATCGACAGCGCGGCACCACCGCGGGCATCACCGTCGAGCTTGGTCAAAACCAGGCCAGTGATACCGATCGCTTCGTCGAAATGCTTGGCGACGCTGGTCGCCTGCTGACCGGTCGCCGAGTCGGCAACCAGCAGAGTTTCCTTCGGATCGAGAAATTTGTGCAGCTTTTTGAGCTCAGCGATCAAATTTTCATCGATCTCCTGCCGACCGGCGGTGTCGTAAATCGCCACGGTAGCATTCTGCTCTTCGATAAACTTGCGCGCTTTCTTGGCAACTTTGATGACGTCTTTTTCGCCCGGTTCGGGGGTGAAGATGGGAACATCAATTTCGCGCGCCAGCGTCGCCAACTGCTCGACGGCGGCAGGTCGATACAAGTCACAGGCGATCAGCACGGGGCGGCGTCCCTGCTTTTTCAAAAGCGCCGCCAGTTTCGCCGAGGTGGTGGTTTTACCAGCACCGTTGAGCCCGACCATAAGGATCCGCGCCGGTGGATTGAGATCGAGCTCTTCGGCATCACCGCCGAGTAGTTCGGTCAGCTCGTCGTGAAAGATCTTCACCAACTGCTGGCCGGGCGTGACACTGAGCAGGACTTCGTCGCCGAGGGCTTTTTCCTTAACCGACGCGATAAAATTGCGCGCCACGGAAAATTCTACATCGGCCTCAAGCAGCGCCAGCCTCACCTCACGCATAGCGTCGGAGACATTCTTTTCGCTGAGCTTGCCCTGGCCGCGCAGCTTTTTAAATACGCCCTGAAGGTTGTCGGAGAGTTGGTCGAACATGATGATATAGCGGATCGCTCACAGTCTAGCGGCAGAACGTCGGAGAGCAACCCGAGCGATCACGAGGCTGAGATGAAACGGAGTATATCTTACAATCCCCGCTTCGCCAGGTAGGCATCAACATCCGCCTTGCTCCCGGCCGGCAGCATGATGTCGAAAGCGATACCCGCAGCGTTGATCTCGATGCGCAGCTTCGAGTATGCCAAAACTTTGTGTTCTTCGTAGCGCTCTACATGCTGCCACGGAATCAGCAGTGGTGGATGGCCGACCCGAAACAGCGGCATCACTGCAAGGTGGATTCCCGCGTCAGTCAAAGTGACCCTGATACTGTTCTTGTAGGAGGTGAGCGGTCGAAAAAGAGCGCTAACGAAACGAAACCGCTTACCCGCGGGTGAGAGGGTCGTCGCAAATTCCTTCGCCAATCCCGCCCAGCCAGATCTTGAGATCAGCGAACAGGTCACACACCAGAAGGCGACAAAAAGGATCACCACCCCGAGACCGCTCGCGACAATCATCCAGGTTTCCATGTCTCAAGATCATGTCGCTTCGGGATTTCTGCCCCCGATCATCGGAGCCTACCGCTGCGCGGTCGCTGGATTTTCAGGTGATGCTACAACCGGCTTTGGCTTCGGCTTCGGCGTGAGCTTGGGCGCCACCTCAGGCTCGCCATCCGACAAGAGCGAAGGGTCGATGCCATCGAGGTAACTACCGATCCGATTGAGGGAAAAATTCCACGCAATCTCCTCGACGTTCTCATTGCCGGCGTGACGCAGTCGGACCGAGACCCCGCACTGAGTCGAGCGCAGACTCATCGGCACCTGATACCGAATGATGCCGGTGACCTCATCGTAGTAATGCTGAACCTCACCAAAGCCGGCGACGCGCATTCGAATGCTCGAGGCGTCAACGTCTTCCAGCTTGGACACGTCGAGGCTGATCACCGGTCGTCGCTCGGTGATTTCATCGCCATCCTTGGGGTAAGGTACGACCAACGGACCGCGCGGCGCTTCGTTGTCGCCTTCGCCTTCGGAAGCTTCCATAAGTTTTTTGCCCGCGGTGAGCAGTTCGCCGCCACGGAAAGCCATCGCTGCCGCAAAATTCTGATCGCCTTTTCCGTAGACGATGTAGCGACCCACTTCGAGCGGATGAGTGTCCCAGTGGGTCTTTTTGCCGTTGACCGTGAAGGCCGCCTCGTAGCCGTACTCAACCGCCTTTTCGACTACTTGATCGCTGTAGATGCCGAATGGATAAGCGAACACCTTGAGCACCTCACCGTCCTTGCCGAAGTTATCGACCAGGAATTCGAACGACTCCTCCAGCTCGACACGCAACCACTCGTCATACTCCTCCTCGCCGCGTCCTTTTTTTGAAATCATGCTCTCGTGGCTGACACTGTGGCTGCCGACCGTGCCGCCGCCGGCCATAATCTCGCGCACTTCGTCGTGGGTCAGCGAACGTCCGCCGATGCCGACGTATTTTTTATAAAGGAAAACGGTGAACGGATAGCCGAACTCGCGCAACACCGGCAGCGCCAGGGTATGCGTCGCCTTCCAGCCATCATCGATAGTGATCATCACACAGCGTTCCGGAACGGTGCCCTCTCCACGTCGCCAGGCGAGGTATTCCTGCATACTGATGACAGGCAGCTCGGCGTCTTTGATCTGCTGCATCTGCTCGCGAAGATCGTCGACGTGCATGACCATCTCAGATAGTCGGCGGTCGCCATCGCTGAAATCGTGATAGCCGAGGATCGACACCTCGGCATCCTTGTTGACCACTGGCGTCGCGACCATTTTTACCGGCTCAAGGTCGGGCGGTGGCGGTGGCACCGTATCCGGCTCGTCAGCAAGCATCGGCCCGGTTTTTTCGCCTGGCGCGGAAGTAGAATTTTCCGCACTGGAATCCCGTACTCCTGCGCCGCCTCCGGGTCGTTCACAGGAAGTCACGGCGATCAATGCCAGAATCAGTGCCACAAGTAGGCCCAGACTCTCCATTGCAGTGCCTGATAATCCCGTTTTAGTCATCGCGATCACCGATACCACAAGCGGTCGATGCTTGCAACGGCGGGCCTCATACGGAGAGGCGTGCTGATTCAACCTGCGGTTGCAACCGGTCAACATGTTGCTACACTTGGCCTGACTTTCGTTGTGGCTTTAGCGCCGGTTTATTTTGATCGGCCAAAAGTTCATCGAACCGTCAATGAAACCCATTCTCCGACCGTCGTAATTCGCCCGACATTCGTAATTTTCCGGCCAGCGCCGCAGCGCAGCCTTTGACATGCCCAGACGCCCCATCATGTTCCAGGTCAGCGATAAAGATCGCCTCCTCTCTCACCCGTATCGAGTGTTTTCAAAACTTGCCGCCCTGGTCGTTTCCCTGGCGTTTTTGATCATCACCGGCATCGGCACCTCGACCGCTCAGAACGCACCGGCGCCTGGATCAACGCCCGCTCCGGCGGTCAGCGCTGATCCAACAGCCCCGGCTCAACCTGTCAACGCCGGCGCCGCGGAAACGGCCGCCGCCACGGCCAAGAGTCTACTCGACACCCTCACCGAAGGTGGCGCGTTGATCATGATTCCTCTGGCGGTGCTGTCGTTCATCGCCGTGCTGCTGATCATCTTCTACTTCCTGACCATCCGTCAGGGCACCGTCGTCAGCGATAAATTCATGAACGCCGCCGACGCGTTGATCCGCAAACAGGACTACCTCGGCCTGATCGCCGTCTGCAATCGCGAGAACGAGTGCATCGCACGCATCGTTTATAAGACCCTCGACTTCGCCACCAAGAATCCGACCGCCAGCTTTGACGAAGTCCGCGAAGTTACCGAAGCCGAAGGCACCCGTCAGGCCAGCATCCTGCACAACCGCATCACCTACCTCGCCGACATCGGCCGCATCGCCCCCATGGTCGGGCTGCTCGGTACCGTCATCGGTATGATCCGCGCCTTCAACGACATCGGCATCAGCTCCGGCGTCAAACAAATGGAGCTCGCCCCCGGCGTCGCGCAGGCCCTGATCACTACCGCCAGCGGATTGATGATCGGCATTCCCGCATTGATTTTCTATTCACTGTTCCGTGGCCGCGTGCAAAAACTCATCGCCGAGATGGAAGCCGCCACCACCCACATTATGGCCCTGCTCGCCGCGCAATACAAACGCGCCAACTATCGCGCCAGCCGCCGCGACGCTGGCGAAGACTGAGGTCGACACTCCTATTTTCTCACGCCTTTTCCCAGCCGCCTTCCTGATCGATGAAATTTCGCGATTTCACTAACACCCAAGTCGCCGAAGTCGACCTCGCGCCGATGATCGACGTGGTGTTCCTGTTGCTGATCTTTTTCATCGTCACCTGGAACTTCGCCGCCCGCGAACGTGACCTCGACGTCGCGGTACCGATCGCCGAAGAAGGCGCCGATCCCGAACAGCTGATCGGCGAGATCATCGTCAACGTCCGCGGCGACGGCACCATCGTCGTTAACAGCGTCACCGTTACTCACGACGACCTCCTCGCCCGACTCAAATCGATCTCCGAACTCTACCCGAACCAGGCCGTTATCCTGCGTGGCGATGGCGCCGCCGACTGGCAGGACGTCGCCGCCGTGCTCGATACCTGTCGCAAAGCAAAAATCTGGAACGTCGCCTTTGCCACCATTCGCGCCGAGGACGCCCCACCACCGACCACGCCCCAATGAAATGACGGCAGCCGATACCAGCCGCACGCTTCCCAACCACCCCAGCGCATGGATCGCCGGCGGTGGCGCAGTAGTGCTGCTGTTGTCGTTGTTCGCTTCAGGCCTCAGTCCACTTTCTTCGGTCCACGCTCAAACGGAAGCCGACCCACCAGCCGCACCCCGAGCTGTGCCCGTTAAGCCGGGCGGAGCCAAAGACAAGCCCGCCATCGCCCGCCCGGTGCCAGTCAAGGCGGTGCCCGTGCCGATCCCACCTCCGCCGACCGGTCGCGTCGTCGCGAAGCCCGTCGATCCGAAGGCCCTCGAAGACCCGAAAGTTCCAGTAGCTCCGGAAATTAAGGAAGCCCGCGAAGATCTCATCGCCTACGCCGACTTGCTATTCAGCCGGGAAAAGTGGGGCCTCGCTGCCGCGCAGTATCAGATCTTTCTAAAAGAACACCCTGAGAGCCCGAACGTGCCCAGCGCCTGGTTCCGACTCGGTGAATGTTACCTCGCAGCGGAGCAGAAAGAAGATGCCCTGACCAGTTTCAGCTATCTGGTTAATCGTTTCAAAAAGGGCGACTTCGTCGGCGCCGCCGCCTATCGCATCGCCACCACCAAATTCACAGCCGGTGACCATGAGACTGCGCTTCAATATTTCACCATCGCCTCAAGTGAAGCGCCCGCCGCCGAGTTGCAGCTGCAAGCCAGCTATTACGGAGCCCGTTGCCTCGAATTGCTGAAGCGCAACGAGGAAGCCATCGCCGCCTATCGCAAAGTCCTCGCCACCAAGCCCGCGGATACCAACAAGAAACCTGACCCGGACGCTAAACCGGATGGCACCCAGGAGGCCGCCATCAATCCCTTCGCCGAACGCGCCTCCCTGTCGATCGCCCGGCTGCTCAATCAGGACAAAGACACCCAGGCCGCCTACGAAGAGTATCTCGCGCTCAGCAAGACCGCCAAGATTCCCGCCGTCAAACAGGAGTCACTGGCGCGCGCCGGTCTGCTCGCCGCCCAGCTCGGCATGGCCGAAGAAAGCAATCGTCTGCTCGACGCCGTGCTCAACGTCGAAGATGGCGATGACGAAGCCGCCGCCGAATGGAAAGGCACCGCCCAGGTTGCGCTCATCTTTAATCTCTATGCCGCCGAACATTACGATCGCGTCGTCGGCGTTTACAATCGAGGCATCACCGCCACGCCCGACGACATCCGTCCCAAAATGCTGGTCATGGTCGCCAACTCGATGCGCCAGGTCGGCGACCTGAAATCCGCTGCCAACGTGTATCGCATCATCGAGCAAAACTATCGCGAAGACGCCATCGCCGCCGAAGCCATTTTCCGCAAACTGCAGTGCCTAGATCAAATCGAAGACCTCGACCTGGTCAACGAGATCGATCGCTTCGTCGCCAGCCAGAAAAAGATCGATGCCGATTCCCCGTTCATCGATCTCGCCCTGCTGATGCAAGGCGAATGGCATTTCCAGCGCAACGACTGGAAAGCCGCCGCGACCGCTTACGCCGCCGTGCGCGTTAAATTCATCCCCGAAAAATACCATCCCGCGCGCCTCTACAAACTGGGTTGGGCCGAGACCGAAAGCGGCGAAATCGCCCCGGGCATCACCCACCTGACCGCATTCATCAAAAGCTTTCCCGACGACCCCTTCGTTGCCTCCGCCCTGACCAAACGCGCCGTCAGCCAGCTGGCACTCGACAACCATCAGGACGCTCTCGCCGATTTTAAGCTGATCGCCGAAAAGTATCCCGAGTCCGATCAAAGCGAATTTGTGCTCGAACAGATCGCCTTTATCCACAACGTCCAACGTGAGGTCCCCGAGATGGTTGTCGCTTACCAAAACCTTCTCAAAAAATTTCCCGAAACCGCCGGCGCCGCCGAGGCCTGGTACTACATCGGTGCCGGCCACTACGACCAGAAACAATACGCCGAAGCCACCGAACCCCTGCTCACCGCCCGCAAGCTCGACAAAGAAGCCTTCACGACCCGCGCCACCGAAGTCCTCATCCTCTGCTATTTCCGACTCAAGGACGTCGAAGGGCTCAGCCGCGAAGCCGATCTGGCGCTCAACACCAAGCCACCGATCTCCGTCCCGATCCCCGTGCTCAACTACCTCGGCGAAGTGCATTTCCAAAAGTCCGACTACAAGTCCTCCGAGAAATTTTTCTCCGCCTCCAGCACACCCAGCCGTCCCGGTGAGACTCCGTCCGCCGTGTGGGACTACCTCGGCCGCGCCCGCCATCAGACTGGACTCTATGGCGGTGCCGTTATCGCCTTCGACTACTACCTCGGCATCGTGCAAAGCCCCAATGATCGCGCCGAAGGCTACCTCAACAAAAGCCGCTCCCTTCTCGCCGCGAAAAAATACCAAGCCGCCGACGAAGCCGCTCAGGAAGCACTGAAACTCGTTCACCAGGGAAAACTCAATGCCCGCGGCCGCCTTATGCGCGGCGACGTTGCCCTCGCCCAGGGCGATGCCGCCACCGCCGCGCGCGAGTATTTCATCACCTCCCAGATTTTCGTCGGCGATCCCGAGATCACCCCTCAGGCCATGGCCAAAGCCGCCCGCGCCTACCGCGCCGGAGGCGACACCGCCAAGGCTGACGAGATCGACGCTCAGTTGAAGCAGAGTTACCCCGACTACAGCCTGCCGGCTGAGGGCTAAGCGCCCACCACAGCAACGTCACCGTTTGAGCGATGCCAGCGCGGAGTCAAACTGCCCATCGCGAAGCAACTTATTAAAAGCCTCGTCTGCTTCGACCTCCGACTTCGATGTGTTCCCGCTTCGAAGCTCCTTCCAAAGTGCGTGAAGGATATATCCCGAAGCGTAATCGGGAACGATTGCATTCAGGTGACCTGTCGAAATCGCCAAACGAAGGTTTCCACTCCACAGTCCGTGCTCGTTCCGAATGTGCTTCCCGAGGGTCAGGTGATAACCGATCAAGTCACTCTCCTCGCAACCGGCGATACCATCAAGCCCATCGCCCGACAGCGTCTCCAGTAACCGCTCAACGGACTGGTCAACGGTTCGGGGGTGTCCGGCGTTCGGCATGAGCCAGAACCACACAAAAAAAACAAGCAAAAGGCTGGCCGTGACGAACCCAAGTCTTTGCAGCCACTTTTTCATTTGCCAGTGGGCGACCACGGTGAGTTGCGCGAGCGGGAAGTGTCGAATTGCTGCCCGGTGATGAATTCAAATCGAGGGGTTGATGATTGCGCAGACATGGCGCACGAACTCGCGGCGGGTCAAACGTTTGGATCAACGCCTTGCTCTCTGTTTCTGTTCTATGATTTGTCCCTATCCAATAGGATTCCAAAAGTTAATCCTTGCTGTCCGACCTGCTTTGCCAACGCCAGCCAAAGAAAAAGCCCGCAAGGGCTACGGGGCTAGAAAAACACCAGGCCAAAGCTCCGTCACCGAGCTGATTATGAAGGAATATCGCCAACGAGACTGAGATCAAAATGCACAGATACAAGCGCCATGAGCACCACCACTCAATAATGCCCTCAATAAGTTCCAGTAAAGCCATCGTTTTTATCTTCTGAGCCGAACGTTAGAGCTGGAACCTGCGGCTCATCACCCTGACGCTTTCATGTTAAGTTCAAGCTCCAACGAAGCACAAAAACGTCGAAGAGTCGGCATTGTAGCAGGTTTCACAGCCTCGTCTTGTTCGGCTCCTCATCGTGCTCAAGGTCCGAGACCTCGCCGTCCAGACATCGTTGCACCCAATTGATGATCCGTAGAAACGCTTCCTCGCTGATCATTCCATTCTTTTTGGAGCTGTTCACATTCGGAAAGACAAGAATCGGTTTGCCGTTCAGCTCATGCACGGTTGGCATAGCTGAAGAGACGCCTGATGAAAAGATGGCTGAACGACCGTGCCCAAATGCGAGTTTCCAATCATAGCTAATCGCACCATGGTTCCCTTGCCCGTACCAATTGATATCGTGCTCGGAGCACCACTGTTTGATTGTTTTCTGCGGCATCTGTTTTCTTAGCCGAACGAATGAGTCATCCTACGCCTGACCGGGGGCGCTCTCCGACTTCTGGATTGAAGGTTGATTGATCATAAGAATTCCAACTCGCAGCGGGTCAGGTGTTAGGATCGACGCCTTGTTAGCACCTTGGGTTAGTTGCGGCATCGAGGAGTGAGTCCCAAGTGACAATACCTACTCCACTGGGGGTCTGAAG
>JBBKXR010000138.1:0-8110 GCA_037969585.1 Verrucomicrobiales bacterium | reverse complement strand
GCATTGCTCGACCTCATCGATGACGACTATGCCAGCTCGAGTTACACGTCGGGAACGCACACCCTGTCGTTGGTCGTTGGCGCCGATCCCACCGTGTTCAGTTTCTCATACGACTTTGGCGCCACGAGCGCCGTGTTGACTAATGTAATGCCTGCTGTGGAGTTCAACGGGAGTGCCAACATCACCCTGTCAGGGACTCCTTACGAGGGTCAGGTCTGGACGTTAACACTTGATGACGGTGTGACGGTGGCACGCGTCTACCAGTATACGGCTACCAATACCGATACGGTTTTGGAGGATATCGTCGATGGTCTCGTCGCCGAGGTAAATTCTCACACCACGGGCCCGCCTGCTGGAAGATTCCAATTCTCGGCGACAAAAACGGCGGCGACCCTTTTCACGATGAATCATCTCGATGAGCGGGCATTTGCAGCAACCCTGCCGAACGTGGGACAGGCGGCGAATGTCGGTGGCACGATCACCGTTCGTCCTGAACCGGAAAGCACCGCCAGCCACTACGATCCTGCACAAATCACATTGGCCGGACCGGTCACGGCGGATGAGACCTGGCGGCTTCAGCTAAACCGTCGCGACGTCAGCGGTGATACGACTACGCCGCTCATCATCGATGTCACCGCTGCCGACGACACTCTCGCCAGCCTCGGCGCGGCCTTCGTCACCGAGATCAACGGCAGGGCGCTCGGTGTCACTGCGGGTTACAACTCTACGACGAACGTGCTCACGCTCGTCTACGCAGCCGGACTCAGGGTGAGCATTCCGGTTCCGGCGCGGACACCCGCCCCGTTCGAGGGCTCAGTGGCCTTCCATGGCACCCCCGTCTCAGGTTGGTCGCAGACGATTCATTTCACTGGTGGTGCCGGTGGCGATTCGACGAGTGGAGACTCGTGGAGGGTGCTTATAGGTAACGATCCGGAAATCGTCCAGGTGGCGACCGCCGACGGTCTGCCCCAGTTGGCGCAGGATCTGTATGCGGATCGGGCCAATACCGCGCTCAACAATTACATCGTCACGGATCCGATGGGCGATAGTAGCCTGACCTTCCGCCGCGCGGATGGTGGGTTGATTTCCAATTTCGTGGTGCAACAAACCCGTGATCGCACAACAGAGCTGCTGGGCGATGTGTCGTCCATCGTCGCGGTCGATGGCAGGCCGCACTGGTCCACTGTGGAATTGGAACTGGACACCACCGTGGCGATCAGGGACGGCGACGTCTGGACGCTGACCCTCAACGGCCACGACTTCACCTACACAGCTCAGGTCAATGGGGCGCGTGCCGATTCGTATGTTGCGATTGCCAACGGTCTTGAGGCCGCCATCCGCAATTTCAGTGGTGTCTACAGTACCGACAATTTCGACGCCGATGAGAGAATTATTATCACCGTCGGTGATATCGTGAGCCGGAGTTCGGACGCTTGGTTCACCGGCATGACCGCGTCGGTCACGGTGGGCGACGGAGTAGCCAATGCACTGTTCGATATTGATCGTGGAACCGTGGTCGAGGGATCCGTCCTGCTCGGACCGGCTTACAACCAGACGCGCTACTTCTACACCGACAGCCTCTTCCTTGAGCTCTATCGATTGGACGGTGGCGTAGCAACGCGCATCGACCTCGACATGGTCGGCACCACCATCAACCTGGGAGTGAGCGTAGGCGATCCGCTCGACGCCGGCAGCAGCAGTTGGCTCGAACCATTGTTGGCCTATGATTTCACCGAGGCCGGCGAGTATGTCGTCAGGGTTGGCACTTATCGCGACTTTTCCAGCAATTTCACCAGCACCAGCATCGACCTGTCGGGGACCCCTCACGTGGGTGAGACGTGGACGCTGAAAGTAACCCCGACCGATGGCAGACCCGAGACCACTTATGCCTACCTGGTGTCGGGTGACGTGACGGCGGACGGAATTCTAACGGCTGCCGACGCTGCCGAAGGCCTTCGTCGCCTGATCGGTCTGAGCGCCACTCGCAACGGCAAGGTATTGACTATTGCCGACGGCAAAGTCGGTCTTGAGTTGCTACCGATCACCCCGGCTACGGTCGGTGGCCAGATCAGCGTGGGTGTCGGCAGCATCGGAGTCAACTACACCCAGACCATCGATCTCAGTGGAGTGGCGGCCGACGTCATCAATAATCAAATCTGGTCGCTGGTGCTGGACGGCATCGCCTATCGCTACACCACGGACGCCGTTGGCGCGCCGACGATTGATGATGTTGGCAATGCATTCGCCGCGCCCACGGCAACGATGCCCAACATCCCGGCTGGGTATACGGTTGGCTACGATGCGGATGCCGATCGGCTCACCATCACGCGCGGAAATTCTTTCAGCGCCAGGGTGGACTACATCGACCCGGCGTTGAGCAATCAATCGGTGGCGGCTGTGCTCAGCCGGACCGAGCCGTGGACGGAATTGATCCTCGACTTCACGACCCCGGAGCAGCAGCCGAGGGAAGGTGAGATGTGGTCGCTATCGTTGGACGGGCGACCGGTGCAAACGTTCACGGCGACTCGTTACACGCGCATGTATGACATCGCCAGATTCTTCCGTTACCAGTTCAGTGGCTACTACAATGGAGGGTTCAGCGACAATCTGGACATTGATCAGTGGTCGAATGCGGGGGGTCAAACTCTCCGTATCAGCAGGCAAGGCTCTTGGGGTAACCCCTCTGACCCCTTCGATGCCTCTTTCTCCGTGACCAGTAGCGTGGTGCCTAACGGTAGTGGCGTGCAGGTGGCGCGTAGTCCGGAAGCCGTTAACCGGTTGTCCGGTGTCGCGGCAGGCATGTCTTACGAACTGCGCATATCGATTGAGAATCATGACACCAACCCCGAGGCCGTCGAACTGGTTGGCAAGCTGATCACGATCATCGACGCCAACGGCGATGAGCAGGCGGGAAGAATCCTCGCTTACGACGCAAAGGACAAGACTTACACTGTCGACCAGAACTGGACCGGATTGATTGATCCGCACAGCAAGTTCCGTGTCGAGTACCACCTTCAGGACGAGTTCAGCGGTTACACGCCGGTCACGGACTCCTACTCGATGGTGCTGACCCGCCAGCCCGCGACCGGCAGCATTGTTACCATCGATGTGCTGCCGCAGATTACGCGCACTTACAATGCCGACCTCGCGTTTGAACCGGATTCCAATTACGGCGAGAACGCCGGTCGCCAGATCCATGCCGCCACGCCGCGCGTCGTGATTGAACTGGCCGGGACGCCTGTAGTGGGACAGCAGTGGACCGTGGAGCTGAATGGCACTGCCTATACCTTCATCGCTGCTAGTGGGAATCTGATTGACGTGGCGACCGGTCTGGCGGCGGCGATCGATACCAGGGAGTTGTCTGCATTGGAGACATTCGTGGCAGTCGTCGACGGCACTAATCTCATCATTACCAGCAGCGTTTATCAGGACCAGAATACCAATGGACCGAACGGCATGATCGCCACGGCGTTCACCACCGAGGTTTCGATCCTCAACGAGGGCGGTGCCGGGATCAGCAAGTCGAACGTGATTGGCGGCTGGACCGATGTGGCGATCGAACTGAGAGGCGAGGTTCACGCGGGCACGCTGTGGACGCTCCGACTGGACGGCGTCAATTACACTCACGAAGCGGCGAGCGGTGAGACGCTGACACAAATTGCGAATCTCCTTGGGGGTGCAATTCCCCAGGGCTCCTTCACCTGGTCAGTTGGCGGCGGCGGAGTGAATCCGGTGACATTGACGGTGACGCGCGATGATCGTTTCAGGGTGGCGTTTACGGTGGCATCGGCGATTAACGTTCGCCCGCAACTGGTGTTCACGGATGCCACCTGGGACACTCCGCAGAATGTGATCGTTTCGGCAGTGGACGACAGCATCGTAGATGGCGGCGATGCCAAAGTCGTGGCCGCAGTGGAGGGGCGGGTGAACGTCATTCGAGGTCCGCTTACCATCAACGGCAGCCTGATTGAAGGGGCCGATCGTTCGCTCAACGATCCCTACATGCTCCCGGGTGAGAATAACAATCCGGTGCGCGACGGCACGCTGGTGGTGGCGGGAACGGATGCCAATGGCAATGCTTTCCTCACCGATGACAGTTCCCGGCATGTGGATCCTGCTGCGGGACTTGTTCCGGGTTTCGATCCCCGGATGAACGGCAACTACTACCAGTTCAATATTCTGAACGGCGTGGCTGCGGGAAGTATCCTGCGCGTTGGTTCCGTCTATTCGGAGAGCCTGTCGGGCCGACCGGTTACGGCCGGCGCCACTGCCTCCGCTTCTCTAAACCTGGTCGGCGCGGCAGGCTACACGCTGCAGTCCGACCACCGGGTGGCGGGACTGATCGTCCATCAGGGCGCTACCAGCGTCCGGGTCGCTCTCGGCAACTACCAGTTCGATTCGGCGACCGGTATCGTCACCATCACCGACCGCACCCTTGTAGCGGGGATCGACTGGGCACAATCCGCTACGGCCACGGTGAAGGTGGCTAGTAATACCGTCACCTTCGTTGGCGGCTGGCCGGATGGTGTCGTGCCTCAGGCCGGAGACTCCTACTACTATGGACCGATCAATCCGAACGTGCTGGTTAACGAGGCCGACCAGGTGGACACTTTGATTGTCGACAACACGGACAGTCCCTCTCTCGACGTCGGCACGCTTACCGGGACGCGGCTGTCGGGACTCGGCATGGGCCCTGACACCGTGATCGGCGAGAGGACTCTGCAGGGCGGGATCACCTATCTAAACCTCGAGGTGCTCGACATCGGCCTTGGCTTCGGCAATGACCTCTTCACCATTGTGTCGACTCACGAAGGCAGCACGATTCTCCGTTCGGGTGCCGGCGACGATGAGATCCGGGTGCAGAGCCTGGTGGGACACACCTTCATCGATGCGGGGGCGGGTAACGACTTAATCGATGTCGGCAGCGTTGATCAGCTGGTCAATGAGATTGGAGCATTGCTAACGGTGGTAGGTGCGGACGATGGCGATACGCTGCTGGTTGACGATTCGGGCGATCCCGATCAGAACACCGGCGTCCTGACACAGACCACCTTAACAGGTCTCGACATGCCGGGGGTTAGCGAAGTGCAGGTGCTGGTTGTGCAGGCGGTGTCAGGCGAATTCGTGCTGAGCTACCCGGATGCAGGGGGTGCGCTGGTGTCAGGTCCGTTGAGCTTTGACATCTCGGCAGGCGATCTCCAGGTTGCGCTCAACACCCTGCTCGGCTCGACCGGCATCCAGGTAGAAAAATATCGCCAGAGCTTCAAGCTGGCGACCTACACGATCACCTTTGGCGGGGACCTGGCCGGAGTTGACGTTGAGCAACTGGCCTGGAACGAAACCGCTGAATCCACCGCCTTGGCGGCAGCCGCTGATGCGTCTGTGAACGTGGAAATTGCGACGCGTCGCGACGGAACCACCGCACCGGTCACGAACAGCGTGCAGACGCTCACCGTGAACGCGACCAGCGGTACGACGTTTGCTTTGGAATTCCAACTGGATCCGGCAGCTCTTGCGGCGATCTCCAACAGCTTGCCCCATGTGGCCGGCGGCTATGAGCCGATTGTTTCGGTGGCAGGCACGTCCGTTCGGACCCAGGCGCTCGGGGTTGGTATTGATGCGGATGAGCTGGCCCGCTATCTCCACCCGATCCTGAATCCCAACAACTCCGATGGTGGCCTGCCGCACACACGAAACTTCTCGATCCTCAAAGTTGGCGATGTCTACATACTCTCCTTTCAGGGGGAACACCGGAACGCGTCGCTCGTCACTGTCGACGTGAGCAATCTGGCAGGCGGCACCGTCGCTGTGGCGGCGCGTCAGCAGGGTATCAACTACTATCGGATCGATACTTTAAACGTCGAACTTGGCAGTGGCGATGATGTCTTCAATGTCCAGGGCACCACCTCGGTTACGAACATTAATGGCAACGCTGGAGACGATCAATTCTATGTGTCGTCGATGGCGGCCTACGGTCCCGCCGATACCGTCACCACCCCGGCCGGCAACCTCGACCTGATTCAGGGCACGCTGAATCTGGATGGCGGCAGCGGCGTTCAGACGCTGATGATCGGCGACGCCGACACTGCCGTCGGCGACTCGAATGTTCTGATCACCGATCGCAAGCCACTGGGTGCCGAGGCGACCCTGGCATCGGATCGCGAGATCACCATCACCGGGCTCGCACCTGCGGCGATGAGCTACCGGGCGGACGCCACCGGCAGCTTTGCCAACGGTATTTCGATCTTCAGTGGTAGCGGCGCCGACACTTTCCTGATTGATGGCACTCACAAACGTGGCGGTGTCGAGACGATTACCACGTTGTTCACCGGCTACGGCAATGATCACGTCACGGTGGACCTGGATGCCGCGACGGACGGTGCGTTTGTGTTGGAAACTCAAGGCTCGTATGACGATCAACCAACGGCCGCCGACGATGACTTCGTCAACGCGACAACGTCGACGCTGCCGCTGATGATTCGCACCGGTCAGGGCGATGATCTGGTGGTGGCAGGCAAAGGTGCGGACGATGTCGATTCGGGCACTGGCTTTGACATTGTGTTCGGTGGCGAGAGCGGTGACTTGCTGTTCGCGGGTTCCGATGCTGACCCGGATGTCGTGGTCGGCGATAACGGCTTTATAGAGTTCCTGACCGGCGGGGTTTCGCACACCATCTGGTCCGCCACCGCGAATTTTGCGGACGCCGATTGGATCGCCTACGAAAGCAGGGATTCCATCGTCAGAATCGGCACCTCCGATCCAATGGTCGGTGGTGATGATGTGATCGATACCGGCGACGGACGCAATGTCGTGCTGGCGGGCTTCGGTTCGGATCACGTGACCGGAGGCGTCGATGCCGATACTGTGATTGGCGATAATGGTGTGGCCACCTTTGATCCTTCGGGAACGCTGATCTTCATCACTACCACGGATCCGACCAAGGGCGGGGTGGACACGATTCTTACCGGGGACGGAGCCAACACGGTGCTGGGTGGATTTGGCGGCGACCGGATCACGGGTGGCGGTCACCGCGATGTGGTGGTCGGTGACAACGGCAACGCGACCTTCGACAGCACCGGCGTGCTGAGAATGGTGCAAACGTCGGATGCGACGGTGCCGGGTGACTACAACGACACAATCATCACCGGCAACGGATTTAACACCGTGCTCGGTGGCAACGGCGTCGACACCATCACTGGCGGCGATGACACCGACGTGGTTGCCGGCGATAACGGCGTGGCGGTTTTCGACAACGACGCGGGACAAAGCCTGTTGCGTGATTTCCTCAGCACCGACACCGGCATCGGTGGTAATGACAACATCAAGGTGGGTGCCGGGCGCAACACAGTAATTGGTGGCTTTGGATCCGATCAGATCACAGGTGGTACCGATGAGGATGTGGTGGTCGGGGACAACGGTCACGCGGTGTTCAACGCAGCTGGCATTTTGACCTATATCACGACGATCAGTCCCGGGATCGGCGGCGTTGATACCATCAAGGTAGCAGGGGGAAGCAACACTGTGCTCGGAGGCTTTGCCGGTGATTTTATCATTGGCGGCGAGAACAGCGACGTGGTGATCGGTGACAACGGCAACGCGACCTTCACCGATGCGGGCATCCTGACCTACATCACCACGACGGAACCGCACATCGGCGGCGTCGACTTTATCAAGGTTGGTGACGGCGACAACACGGTGCTGGGTGGCTATGGCGGCGACCAGATTACCGGTGGCGACAACCGCGACGTGGTAGTCGGTGACAACGGTAATGCGACTTTCAACGCGCTCGGCGAGTTGGTTCGGATCACCACCACGGACGCAACCGTGCCGGCATTATTGCCCGGCGACTACGACGATGTAATCAACACCGGCGTCGGCTCCAATACAGTGCTCGGTGGTAACGGCAGTGATACGATCACCGGGGGAGCAGGCGATGACGTGGTGGTCGGTGATAACGGTCGCGCAGACTTCGACATTGTCGGAGGGCTGAGTGTGCTGCGTGAAATCACCACGATTGATCCGACCTTCGGCAGTAGTGATGTGATCGATGTGGCCGGCGGCAACAACACGGTGATCGGTGGCCTGGGAACTGATTACATCAATGTCGACC
>JBBKXR010000137.1:0-24984 GCA_037969585.1 Verrucomicrobiales bacterium | reverse complement strand
GACGTGACGCTTAACGGTGTCGTCGGTCTCGAGTCCGGCATCGGTCACAACGGCGACATCAGCGTGATCAGCCGAGATGGTTCAGTCAACGTGTTGGCAGGGGATGCGACCCGCGCCCTGCTGCCCAGCATCGCTCCGACGGCGAGTGCTTTCGACATCATCGGTATCGGTCAGGCTATCGCCGGCGGTCGTTTCAACTTCGCGGTGATCGGTCACGGCGGCTATGCCAGCAGTGGTGATCACTTTGGCAATATCACTGTCAACGCCGGCTACGATGCCGACGGAATTCTCACCGGCACCGGTGGCAACGACATCAATATCTTCGGCGGTCGCAGTGGCGCCGACGACGACTCGGGTCAGGCCTACGCCCAGATCGGTCACGGCAATCGTAGCTCGGCGGGTGAAATGGGCCGTGCCGGCGAGACGGTTTCGCTGAAATCCAACGGCAGTATCACCCTGCAGGCCGGCGATGGCGTCGACAACTACGCCCAGGTGGGCCACGGCGGCATGAGTGCCCGGGGCGATCATCAAGGCGACATCAGCGTTTTCGCTGAGAACAATGTCAGCGTCTTGGCCTCGCAGTTCCCGGCGTCACCGGCGCTTGGTGCAGGGATCGTTGGTCGCTACTTCTATAACGTCAACACCACTACCAACGTGCGTCACAATTTGGACCGTGCTACCAACTTGGTAGCTGGAGATGGTCAAGTGGAGGGCGGTGCGCTGTTCCGATCGTTCAACAGGATCACTCCTGGATCCATGCTTTTCGAGATATTCAACGATGCTGGAGTGAAGATCGGTGAGGTGAAGGACGATGGCACCGGCACACTGCGCGTGGTTGCAGACTTTTCCGAAACCGTAGCGACTAGCGGTGGACCGGTGCAGTACTTGGCCGGTGAAGCGGTCGGAGCGGTGAACTATACCACTTCGCGTGTAGATTTTACGGCGGACATCAATCCGGGCGCTGACGATGGCGTCGCCAATGTCGTGGCGAATTTCGAATACGCTCAGACCGACCGTGCTTACGCCCAGATCGGCCACGGCGGTTACGACGCCGATTCCGCAGACTCTGACCCGACGGTCGGTAGCACGGGCAATATCGACGTCACTGCCAAAACCGGCGGTATCTTGCTGCGCGCCGGCAGCGACGACGATTCTTCCGCGACCATCGGTCACGGCGGGCGCAGTACGATCGGAGGAAACACGGGCAACATCACATTGGCAGCAGGCGGCAGTCTGGACATCGTCGCGGGTTCCTTCATCCGTGCCTACGCGGCAGTTGGACACGGCGGTTATGATGCGGATGGTAACCACAGCGGCGATATCAAGATCAAGGTCGGCGAGCACGTCTTGCTCGACTCGACCCAGGGCAACGCTCAGTTCACCAACACCCAGATCGGCCATGGCGGCTACGCCTCCACTGGCAACCAGACCGGCAACATCACCATATTGTCGGGCACCAGCGGCGCCAACGGCGGCATTTCTCTGCTCGGCGGTCTCGTCGGCGGTAGCGACAATCAGTCGGCACAGATCGGTCATGGCGGCAACGCCAGTGGTGCGAGCAACCTCAGCGGCGACATCACGATCATCGATACCGGTGCTGGTGATTTGCGCCTGCGTGGAGGTAGCGCCAACAACTCCTACGCTCTTGTCGGTCACGGTGACGGTGCCTCGGCCACGGGCACCACGTCCGGAACTCGCGCCGGTAACATCTTTATCGATGTAGCAGGTGAGACTTCAATGTTGTCCGGAACTCCGGTGAGCAGCATCGCTCACATCGGTCACCAGAGCAGCACTGTTAATAAAGGCATGACCGCCGGCACGGTGCAGACGACCCTGCTGTCCGGCTCGATCGACAACGCCAACTTCAACTTCAGCACCTTCATCAACCAGGGAATGCTCGGTGGCACAACTACGATCGGTACCACCAACAGCAACCTGTTGATGGACGATCTGGTTAGCTACACCAGTGCCGAGACGCTGAACTTCCTATCGACTCAGGATATCACCTTCGCCAACTCGGTGCGCAACCTCGGCAGCGGCGCGATCAACGTCGCCGCCGGCTGGGACCGCGTGACCGGTCTGGCCGTGATCGATCCACTGACCTGCCTGCTGCCCACAGGAGCGCATTTCAACTTCGCCGCAGTGTTGGCCGCCTGTAGTACGGCAGTCGGCGTCGGTGATCAGGGAACTGTCTTCGTTGGCAATGGCAGCCAGACGGTCGGCGTGTCGGTCGGCTCGTTGGCTGGCGCGACCAACGTCATGGGTCATGGCATCTCGGTTAGCGGATCAGGCACCGCCAACGGCTACGGTCAGATCGGCTTCCGCCCGACGGCGGCAGCTCAGGCTTCGACCGGAGCGATTGGCCTTTTCACTCATGAAGGTGGACTGATGCTCAACGGAGGCAACGCCGCCGGTAGCTACGCTCAGGTGGGACACGGTGGCTTCGGCAGCATCGCCAATGTCCAGAGTGGTGCTATCAGCGTCGAGTTCTGCGAAGCTGGCAACCTGACTTTCACGGGTGGCAATGCAGCCAACAGTTACGCGATGCTCGGCCATGGCGGAAATATCGGCACGGTTGCCAAGTCGGGCGACATTGCGATCACCGGTGCGTTAGGCAACGCCAGTCTCACTGGCGGTGGTCAATCCGCTGCCTTTGCCCAAATCGGCCACGGCGGTGACAACTCCGACGGTGCCATCACTGGAGGTATCAGTCTTGCGGCGACCGGTGCCGTCACGCTTCAAGGCGGTGCCGGTACCAACAGCAGCGCACGCATCGGCAACGGTGGTCGCGGCAGTGACGGCACCAAGACTGGAGCGATCCAGGTCAGCGCCGATCGCGTGACCCTGACTGGCGGTGGCCTCGAAGCCAGAGCCCAGATCGGCCACGGTGGCGTTGATGCCACCGGTGCCATCAACGGCACCGCAGCGGGCATCGTAGTCAGTGCAACCGGTGGTGCCGCAGGCGGCAACATCGCCCTGAACTCCGGCGTTGGTTCGGTGCAGATCGGTCACGGCGGCACCCGTTACAGCGGTGGCGTTACCAATGGCGACATCACCGTCAGCACCTTCGACGGCGACATATTGGTGAACGCCGCCGCCGGCGGCACCAATGCCATCGCTCAGATCGGCAATGGTGGGGTAAATGCACAAGGCGCAGCGATCGCGGGTGCGATCACAGTCACCGCGGGCACCGACCCGAATGCCACCGACGACAAAGTCATCCTCACCGGCGGCTCGAACGCCGGCACTGCCGCCCACATCGGTCACGGCGGATCCGGTTCGGGCAACGCAGTCAGCGGCGCGATCAGCGTCACCGCCGACAGCGACATTACTCTGGCGAGCGGCAGCGGCACTGCGGCGGCTACTCAGATTGGCCACGGCGGAAGCACCTCCATCGGTGCCCGCAGCGGAAACGTCGACGTGACCAGCGGCGGATCCGTTGCCCTGACCGCCAATGGCGTCAATGCTTATGCCCAGATCGGTAATGGCGGTCGCAACTCGGCTAGATCATCGAGCGGAAATGTCACCGTGACCTCGACTTCAACCGATGTTGTCAATGCATCGGTGGTTCTCACCGGCGGCGGCCAGGCCGACAGCTACGCCCAGATCGGCAACGGCGGCACCGGCAGCGGAGGAGCCGTTGGCGGTCCCAGCACGATCACCGGCGACATCACTGTCTCCGCTCCGCTCAACGTCGAACTGACGGCCGGAGCCGGAGTCGGTGCCAATGCGCAGATCGGTCTCGGTGGTCGAATTTCGACTGCACCGTTGGGCAGTGCCACGCAGGTGACCCGTGTCACTGCAGGTCGCGACGTCCTTCTTACGGGTGGCGCAAATGCTCTGACGTTTGCCCAGATCGGCAGCGGCGGTCGCAGTTCGTCGGGTGGCATGAAGGGCAACACCGACGTTAGCGCCGAGCGCTTCGTCACCGTGACCGGTGGTGCCGGCATGTTCAGCTACGCCCAGATCGGTCTCGGCGGTGCGGGCGCAAGCGGCGCCAAGAGTGGCGACGTCAACGTCTGGGCGGGGATCGATTTGGACTTGATCCGCGGAGCCGGCGCGAGCGCTTACTCGAAGATCGGCAATGGTGATCAGTTGTTCAGCCTGGCCGCCGGTCTCGGTGGCGCAGGCATCGCCAGTGGTAATGTAACGGCCACTGCGGTAAACTCCCTGCACTCCACGGGCGGTATGATCGGCAACGTCGATCTGTCGCTGGTCGGTGCCGGAGCAGGAGGTCCGAAATCCGGCAGCGGCGACACCACGATTTCGGCGGGCAGCTTCGATCCGGACTTTGGCGGTCCCCGCGAGGTCGGCGAATCAAACCGTGATCCCATCACCGGATTGCGGTCGCCCCATCCGGGCGGTGGCGACTTAATCGCCGATGCAGGTAGTGTCTTCGCGTCAGGCCCAACGGGTGCATTGCGCTTCTATCTTCCGTCACGTAGCGACAACCAGATTGCAGTCGGTGCTCAGTTGAACGGCATCGCGTTCACCGGCGCCAAGGTCGATCCCTCGTCACAGGCCTCGAACGAATTCGTCGTGCTGCGCTACCCAACCAGCAGCAGTGCACCGGTCCTAGCGAATCAACACGGTAATCTGGCCGGCACCGACATGGGCAACTACGACGCGGCCAGCGGCTTCAGCTTCTACTACGACGCGATCGTCGGTGACGGCTTCACTCCACCCGTCCCTCCGCCTGCGGGTGGTGGCGGCTCGGGTGCCGGCGGAGCCGGTGGTTCAGGCGGTTCAGGTGGAGGTGCTGCGGGTGCGCCGGGCGGTGTCCCACCGTTTGGCTTCGGTGGTGGCGCTTCGCCAGTTGTAGTGCCGAACGTAGTTCCGGTCGATCCGGTGGTGCTGTTTATCGACGGGCTGCCGTTCTTCGGCAGCGATCGTCTGTTCGACGGATCGCGCCGAACCTTCGTTGGCTTCTTCCTGTTCGGTGCCAACGACGACCGTGCCAAGAGCGATGCGCTCAATGACCAGGTTGATGGCGAGGACGACGAAGAAGAGGCCAAACGCCGTAGCGGTAGCAATCCTGATCAGTATGGCCGCGACTATCGCCCGGGAGTCTCGAGCTTCGATGTATTCGGTAACTCTGGCCTCGACATCGACGCCAACTACTTTGGTCAATTCTGACCGCTGTGGATCAAGGCGACTGAAGCCGAGCAAAGGTAATCAGAACCACTGTACGCTGGGTGCAGTGGACCGGACTTACCGGGATCGTTCCGAGGAAAAAACATCGCCGCTTGGTTTTGCGGGAAGGGTGGCTCTCCATTCGTCGATCTTGCCTAGAAGGCTGGCGACGATTTCTGGACTGGATCGATTCAGGTCAGCCGTCTCCAGCGGATCGTTGGCGATGTCGTAGAGTTCTACATGGCTGGCGTCGTGATTGCTGACCAGTTTCCAGTTCCGATCGACGATAGAATAGGCGGCCCAGTGGAAGGGCTGGTTTTCACGCGGAGGCCATTGCGCACCGATCTTCCAGAAAAGGGGCTTGTCTCGAATGCTGCTGGTTTTGCCTTCGAGAACCTCAAGCTGACTGATGCCATCTGGTTGGTAGTCTACGGGCAGTTCGACTCCGGCAATTTCGCAAAAGGTCGGCAGCAGATCGACGGCCGAAATCAGTGAACTATCGTCGATTTCTCCGGCAGCGATCTTTCCTGGCCAGCGGGCTATGAACGGCACATTGATTCCGCCTTCGAACAACGCAGCTTTATAGCCTTTGCGACCTGCGGTGATGCCTTTAGAAGCATTGATTCCCCAGCCAGCGCCGGTCGCGGTATCGTGATGAAGCGCGAGTTCGCCGGGCTTGCTGGCGCGGGCAGGGCCGTTGTCGGAGGAAAAGATCACCAGAGTATTGTCGGTGACTTCGAGTCGATCGAGAGCGTCGAGCATTTCGCCGATGCGATCGTCGGCGTGCGAAAGAACCGAGGCGTAAATGGCGTCGGCCGGATCTTCTAAATCGCGGAAGCGCCATTCGTATTTCGGCACAGTATGGAACGGAGTGTGCGGTTCGTGCATCCACAGATTGATGAAGAACGGCTTATTCTCGGCGACCGATTTTTCGATGAAGGCGATGGCGTGCTCGCTGTCTTCGTGGACTGGCATTTGTTCGCCTGCGCAGTTGAAGGCCCCATATTCGTCGTAACCATATTCACCCGGCAGCGGCGAGTCGGGGATCATGTCGTTGGCGAGGTGCCACTTGCCGAAGTGGGCGGTGCGGTAGCCTGCGCCCTGCAACATTCGTGGCATCGAGGGAGCGTCGACGGCGAGCCAGTCGGGCATGCCGCGCTTTTCATTGCTAGGCACCCAGGCGAAGTGGCCGTCGATGTTGTAGCGGGCCGGAAAGTGTCCGGTGATGACTGCCGCACGGCTCGGTGAGCAGACGCCGCTGGCAACCGTGAATCGATGGAAATCGGTGCCTTCGGCGGCCAGTCGATCGATGTTCGGAGTCTTGACGTAGGGATGTCCGTGGCAGCTGAGATCGCCCCAGCCCCAGTCATCGGCGAAGATGAACAGGATGTTGGGTTTTTCATCGGCTGACACGAACAACGTGGAAAGCGCAAGAATGAGCGGACTGAGGAAGAGGGAAAGTTTGTGCATGGTTGCTGGAGGGAGTTCCCCGGCAATTACCAGAAACTCACTTTAGGTTACATATTTTTGCGCAGAGACTGCCGAACCCTACACCTCGGAACGCCGATACGCGGCGGGCGACGTGCCGCGGTGCTGTTTGAGCATGCGGCTGAAGTAGTAGCGATTCGGGAAGCCGCAGTCTTCGGCGATCTGTTCGATGGACGCGTCGTCGTGGCGCAACAAGCGGCAGGCTTTATCGAGACGGAAGTCAAGCAGGACACGCATCGGCGACATCTCGAGATGTTGTTGGAAAAGATGATTCAAGTTGCGCGGGCTCATGCCGGCCGCGCGGGCGACGTCATCGACGGTGAGCTTGCGGGTAAGGTTGATGTGCATGAAGTCCATCGCCTTTTCGACGCGACCGTCGACCTGACGTTGGGTCCAAACTTCGTCCGGAAGTTGCTGCAAAGCGTCCGCGACCAGGCTGGTGGTCGACCACGGAAATGGTGCGGCAGTTAAGTGCGGCAGTTGTTTCAAAGTCGCCTGCATCGAGGCTGTCAACTCGACCGGAAACACGCCGGGGGTGGCGCGGTCGCCACTTGGGCCGAGGGTGAAGTGCACATACCATTTTGAAAACGGCACGGAATTACTGGTGTTGATGGTGGTGCGCGGTGGAATCAGGTAGGCGTGACCAGGCAGCAACTGCGTCTGTGATTCCAGCTGATCGTGATGCGTCCAGAGCACAGCTTCGCCGCTCACCGGAAGATACAATCGCCAGAATGGATCGTTGAGTCCTTTCAACGTCCAGGTTTCCAGCTCGATCAATCGGGTGCTGAGTATTTCCAGGGTAACGCTCGGTAACATGACGATCCGCTCGCCGACGACGCGATGCGGCGAGCCTTGCGGTACCAAGCTGATGATTTCGGACTCGCGGGCCATGCTGCCTGTATTGAACTGGAAAGCAGGTGCCAGCTCAAGCTTAGCGTTTAGTGAATTACCGAATCCGATACAAGGCCTTCCGCTGATGGCATGGATCTGAAGCGCTGGTCGGCGAAACTGAGCGCAGTTCAATAATGAACATCAGCAACGCTAACTCTACAATATTATGCCAGTCGCAACACCGCAGCAATACCGGAACATGCTCGATACCGCCAGTCGCGAGGGCTATGCCCTGCCCGCGATCAATGTCTCCACTGTGACCGCCATCAACGCCGCTTTGCGCGGTCTCGCCGAGGCCAACTCTGATGGCATTATTCAGATACTTCCCTGTGCAGCAGCGTTCGCATCGGGGGATTCGGACACTCCGGCGCAGGGAGCGATCGTGCTTGCTGAAGCCGCTCATCGACTGGCTCGCCAGTATGATATTTTCGTCGGTCTGCATACCGATCACTGTTTGCCTGATGAGTTGGATACCTTTCTGATCCCGCTAATCGAGGAGTCGGAACATCGCCGCAGTCTTGGCGTCCAGAACCTGTTCAATTCGCACATGTTTGACGGCTCGCGTCTGCCGTTGGAAGAAAACCTGGCGATTGCCAAAGGCCTCCTTAGACGCTGCTCTCAGATCGAGATCATTCTTGAAATCGAAGCCGGTGTGGTCGGTGGCAATGAGATCGAAGGTGATCCCGAAGCGGCTTGTGGAGTGACGACGCCTGAAGAAATGGTCGAGGTCTACCGTCAGTTGCACGGACAGGGTCGTTACCTGTTCGCCGCTTCGTTCGGCAATCTACACGGAAGTTACAAGAGCGGTGCGCTCGACATTCAGCCTAAGGTTCTCCTCCGCGGACAGAAAGCGGTGCGCAAGAAGTTCGGTAAGAACGCCGGTTTCGGCATGGTGTTTCACGGAGGGTCCAGTTCGCCGGTGAATCTGGTGCACGAAGCAATCGGCTACGGTGTGGTGAAAATGAACCTCGATAGCGACACGCTCTACGCCTTTACCCGTCCGATCGCCAAACACCTGTTTCAACACTTCGACGAAGCGTTGCGTCTCGACGGCGAGATGGGAATCAAATCCGCCTACGATCCGCAGATCTACCTGCGCAAAGCCGGGCAGGGATTTGGTCAGCGCGTGATCGAAGCATGCAACGATTTGATGTGCGCAGGGCGCACGCTGAGTCAGCAGGAGAGGCTGGTCGAAGTCAGCGCCTGATCAGAATTCGGGAATCCCACTTGTTAGAACTCTCAGACACCAGCAATCAAAAGCCAATCAACACTTGCCGGATCCGACACAATGAACGCCGTTCGCGGCATGTTCAGATCCCGGCGTTTCATACAAACTCCGCACCATCATGACCTCGTCAACCGCCACACTCAATCCCTCTGAAGTCCGCGCCATGCTGCTGCAGGTGATCGCCAATATCATTGCCGCTGAGCCGGAACTCTCCGAAGCCGATCGCCGACTCGGCGACGGCGATCACGGCATTGGCATGCAGCGTGGCATGGAAGCTGCCAAAGCAGAACTCGCTGAAACGCCTGATGATGCGTCGGTGGGCAAGTTGTTCGGCACCATGGGGTCGGCCATGATGAGCTCGATGGGCGGCGCCTCGGGTGTGGTGTTTGGATCTTTGTTTAAAGCCGGTTCGAAGGCGTTGAAGGAATCGCCTGACGAGTTTAGCAGCCAGGGGCTTGCCGATCTCTTGTCGGGTGCCGCCGAAACTGTGATGAAACGGGGTGGCGCCAAGCCCGGCGACAAGACCATGCTCGATGCCTTGGTTCCCGCGGCTGAAAAGGCCGCTGAACTCACTGATCTGCCAGTGTCTGAATCGCTCGCGCAGGTTGCGTCGACGGCGGAAGCCGGTCGCGATGCGTCCTCTGATCTGATCGCTACGATGGGCCGGGCCAAAACGCTCGGTGAAAAATCGATCGGTCACCCGGACGCCGGAGCCTGTTCGGTGGCGATCATTCTGCGCACCATGGCCGACTTCGCTGCAGGCTAGTGTGAAAAGGGGCTGGGAAGACTGGAGTGAGAGGGGATCCTGAAAGAATCGAGCAAGGTAGCTTCGGCGTTTAATCCGGGGACCTGAATAAAATAGAGCCTCCTAGAGGGAGACCGGAAGCGCTTCGAAAATTCCAGTGCTTCCGGCGTATCTTCAGCAAGGACGAGTTAGACTGTCGTATCGGTCCACGGATTAGTGCCAAGGTAGCCGTGCAGCAATGTGGCGGGATTGCTAATTGATCTCGAGCAATTCGATCTCGAACTTCAAAGTCTCCAACGGCGGAATCACATCGCCATATCCATCTTCACCGTAGGCAAGTCGGTGCGGGATGACGAATTGGAAGCGTGCGCCGGGACTCATCAATTGTACGCCTTCGGTCCAGCCGGCGATGACGCCACTGAGAGGAAATGTGGCTGGCTCGCCGCGTTCTACAGAGCTGTCGAAAACTTCTCCGTCCTCGAGCGCGCCGGTGTAGTGAACGGTGACCACGTTTTTGGCGCTGGGATTTTTGGAACCGTCGCCGGCGGTGAGTTCGCGATATTTCAGGCCGCTCGGCAGCTCTTTGTAGGGGAGGTCGGATTCGGTTATCATGTGGGCAATGTGGCGAACTTGGGTTGTGGTGCAATTGCTTTGTGTAGCCGCAGTCCGTCAGGCCGTGGTCCGGTGGGTTGGCGCAGGAAGGATTTGGCTCTTCAAAAGCTCCACCTCCTGACGGCGGTAGCTGCGTAAGCACGCTATACTGCTTGAGGTTTGCAGCATCCCGCGATCTGCGCCATCGTTGATCATGGTGATGAGCACGATGATCGGAGGAGCGGTAGTGTTGGCTCTGTTAGTGTGCACTTTTTCAGAAGAGGCTCTCGCGCAAAGCGACGACGCGCACGCATTCTTCGAGGAAACGCTGCTGGTCGATGGCATTAGTTTTCCGTTCTATCGGGAGGGGACGACCATGCACCGCTTCTTTCGCAATTCGGAGGGCA
This sequence comes from Verrucomicrobiales bacterium, assembly GCA_037969585.1. Classification (GTDB taxonomy): domain Bacteria; phylum Verrucomicrobiota; class Verrucomicrobiia; order Verrucomicrobiales; family DEV007; genus JBBKXR01. The sequence continues at coordinate 14,501 of JBBKXR010000137.1, read as the reverse complement.
AGTTCGACATGGCTGAGTACCGGGCGGCTACCGGCGTTGGTATTGCGGTTTGGGATATTCGAAACCAGAAGGAAATGGTAAAGATGGTCGGGGGTGTCGATCAGGGACCTTTTATTAACGGCCGGGTGATCCGGACCTTTGCCGATGTCGAAGCGGTGCAACGCGACAAGCAACACGGCTGGATGTTTTACACTCAGGTTCCGTGGCCGCTGCAGGGCTCGATTCAACCGATCGAAGGATGGTATCGCGACGGACTACGGATGTTCTTGCTGGTCTACGGGAGCTCGATGCCGCCGGCCGCCGGGGATGAGCTTGGCACTGGCAGCTCTGGCAATGATTCGGAATCAGGAGGGCTGACCCAATTAGGTAAAGAAGTCATCGCTGAGTGCAATCGGCTCGGCATCATCGTCGATGTTTCTCACTGCAGTCGGAAGACGACACTGGAAGCGGCGCAGTTGTCGACGATGCCGGTCACCAGTACTCACTCGGGCTGCGAGGCGGTGACGCCGGCCCGTCGAAACAAGAGCGATGAGGAGATCCGGGCGATTGCGAAAACCGGCGGCGTGTTCGGCATCACGCCGATCAAGTTCATGCTCAACGATGACAAAAAGCCCGGTGCGAGCATGAGCGATTTCATTGAGCACCTGGAGCATGCCATCAAGGTGGCAGGCATTGATCACGTCGGCATTGCGTCGGACATCAAGCGCAATGGGGTGCCTGAAGATGAGGTGGTTGCCTACACCTGTCCAGAGCTCAACAGCCAGGAACGGTGGTTGCATGTGTACGACGCGCTAAAGGCGAAAGGCTATTCCGACGAGGATCAGGCGAAAATATTTGGCGGCAATTACCAGCGGGTGTTCCGGGCGGTGTTGAAGTGACTGGGGTGGTCGGCAGGTCGTGCGATCGCCAGCGCAAACGTCTTTTAAATCAGGCCTTCACTGCGCCGATTTCGCCCGAGCTTTCGGCGAAGCTGTCCATTTTCAGACCCATCATTCGCGCCTGCGTCAGCCACAGGTTGGCCAGCGGCGTGCCTTCGGGCATGTTGATGTGCTGACCGGTTTTGGTGCGCTTGCCGCCGCCGGCCATGATGATCGGCAGGTCGTTGTATTGATGCGTGGAGCCGTCGCCGAGACCCGAGCCGTAGGTGAACAGTGTGTTGTCGAGCAGGCTGGTGCCGTCGGCCTCCTCGATCTTGCTCATCTTGTCTAACAGATACACATACTGTTCCATGTGAAAGCGATCCACCTTGAGCAGGTCGTCGATCATTTTGGTTTGGTTGTGCGACATCTGGTGATGACTCTTCGGCTTGTCGAAAAGTCCTTCGAATAGGTAAGGGGTATCCCAACGCTCGGGGCCGACCATGAAGGTGGTGACGTTGGTGAGGCCGGTTTGCAGAGCGACGACCATGAGGTCACCCATCAGGCGAATGTACTCGCCGCGGGGTAGATAGGCTTCCGCCGGCTCGTCGAACGTTATTTTGGCGAGCTCGGCTTTCATTTTTTCGAGCCGGTCCATCTGCCTTTCGATGGCACGGACGGAATCGAAGTACTCGGTAAATTTTTGTCCGTCGGAATAACCGAGATCGCGTTGCAGCGAGCGGGCGTCCTCGAGCACGAGATCGGTGACGTCACGGTAACGATCGATTTCCTGGGTCGAGAACAAGCGACGATACACCTTTCGTGGATCGCGAATCGACGGCGCGAGGTGGCCGGTTCCGTACCAGGAAATGTTGTCGAAGTAGATCGATTCCTTGTTGTCCTTGTGACTGTTACAGCTGAATTCCAAGGTGCGAAACGGCGTGCCGGAGCTGGCCTGATCGGCGACCAGGTGATCGAGCGTACGGTCCAGCGGCCACGCCGTGCCTTTGATGGTGTACGGCTTCGCGCTGCTTAAGTAGCAAGAGGCGCACTGGGCGTGAACGTCGGTACCGTCCTGAAAGGTGCGGTCCATACCGGTGATCAGATTGACCTGATCTTTATAACCGGCCAGCGGCTGCATTGTCGGTGTGAGGTTGTCGAGCGGCTTGACGAAGTAGTTCGGATCTTGTTTGCCGAGCGATGACCTCAACTTGCCGAGATTTCCTTTAGGGATGATATGATCTTGTTCTCCGGGGAAAAATCCGCGCCGCACCACCCCGATCGGCACATAGAAATGCGCCATCCGTTGGGCGATGGGTTTCGCTGTCGAAGCCGCGGCGGCCACACTTTCCAGCCAGGGCAAAGACAAGGCCGCGCCACCGATTCCGCGGAGGAAAGTTCTTCGTGAGGTGGTGGTCTTCATTTTCGATTAGGAATTTTTCATAAAAGGGCCGGAGGCCTGATCGGAAGGTAGCCGGTGTTGAAGTGAGCTTGGCGAACGAGGCACCGGAATTGAGCCAAATAGAATCAAGTCCCGGCAGGGGCGGTAGAACCGTTCGCCTACCAGAGAAATTCCTCTTTGTATTCGACCATTCCCCTTTTTAGCATGGATACATATTCTTCCTGAAAAGATTTTTTCTGATGATGCTCCGCCTGGTTGTTAATATAGGTTCGCACCTTTTCTACTTCCGGTGCCCCAACGGTAAAAGCTCCGTAGCCTTCCTGCCAACTGAAATCCGGCACCTCAAGTTTCGCCTTGGCCCACGCGGACGAAACCGATTTCAGTTCGCTCATGACATCGGCGAGACGGTGGGTAGGCTTTAGTCCCAGCAACAGATGGACATGATCGGCGACGCCGCCATTGATGTGTGAATGGCCATCCAGGCCATTAATGATGCCGCCGAGATAGGCGTGCAGCGCGGGTTGGTGGTCGACCGCAATCCAAGGTTCACGGTTTTTGGTGCTGAATACGATGTGGTAGTGCAGCGATGAATGGGTTGAGGGCATGGTGGTGCGGTTCTTTCGCCCCTGCCGGGGCTCTTGTTTTACGGGGGAAATACCGGTGCCTTGTTCGCTTTGGCTCACTTCAACACCGGCTACCTTCCGGCGGGACCTCCGGCCCTTTTCGGGGGGGCGACGGAGATGGGATGGTGCGCGTTACGGGAAAGTGGGCGTTTAGGAACGGCTAGTGTGGAGGGATGGCGCGAGTTTTGAAAAGGGCAGGCGATTAATGGGTTGAGGGCATGGTGGTGCGGTTCTTTGGCCCCGGCCGGGGCTCTTGTTTTACGGGGGAAATACCGGTGCCTTGTTCGCTTTGGCTCACTTCAACACCGGCTACCTTCCGGCGGGACCTCCGGCCCTTTTATAGAAGGGTGGTCGTTACGAAAGGGCGATTTCTCGTGGATGGCGAGGGATAGGGAATCGTGGAACTTAGTTCGGTAAGGCTAGGGCGCATTGCTACCGGTTCGCGGCGGTGGGCTTTTCAGTTTTCGGATTGCTCTTGCTCTGAAACGGTTCGCTCAAGATGACCTGCTTGATCAAGGTCTGAAATTTGTAGTCGTCTGCTGCGGTCGCTGTGGCGATTTTGTCGAGCGCGATCTGATCGGCGGGACCGAGTTCGCGGGCCAGAGCGAACGACAGCAAGTGCCCGGCGAGACCGTGGGCGAAGCGGTCTTTTTCGGTGAGAATGGCGTCTTTAAACTCGATGACGTTGTTGAAGTCGTGCTTCCGGAACAGCGTTCCCTGCATGTCGACGTCGCGGTCGTTGTCGTATTTTTCCCGCCAGTTGCCGATGGCGTCGTAATTTTCCAGCGCAAAGCCGAGCGGGTCGATTTGTTCGTGGCAGCCTTTGCAATCGGCGCGCTCGCGATGCTTGGAAAGCCGTTCGCGCAGGGTGAGATGCTCTTCGCCCTGTGCGGGTTTTTCGCCGAGAGCCGGAACGTCAGCCGGCGGTGGTTCGGGCGGATTGTTAAAAATGACGGCAGCGATCCAGGCGCCGCGAGTGATCGGTTGAGTGCGCTCGGGGCCGGAGGTCATGGTCATGACAGCGGCGTTGGTGATGATGCCGCCACTGCGGCGGTCGGTGACCGGGACCCGATCGAAGCGAATTTTGGTTGAGGAACGACGCGGGCCCTTTTCGGGGGGCTTTGCGGTTGGCGATTTCAGTTCGGCATAGGCATCTTCCAGGCCGAACGAGCGATAGGTGAAATCGGAATCGATGAGCTGACTGATCGGTCGATTTTCGATCAACACCGTCTCGAACAGCAATAGCGGCTCAAGCATCATGTGCATGCTGTTGCGGTACGGACTGAAGTAGAAATCAGAAAATTTGTGCGGGTCCGGAACCGAGGAAATGATGCGCTCCAGCTGCAGCCACTGAGAGGGGAAGCTGTCGCAGAAGCGTTTCAGCTTTTCGTCTTTCAGCATGCGCTCGATCTGCGTTTCTAAAACTGCGGGTTCTTTCAGTTTTCCATCAGTTGCCAGCTTCAGTAGTGTTTGATCGGGAATACTTCCCCAGAGAAAAAACGACAAGCGCGACGCCAGTTCGAAGTCGTCGAGCGCGACGATACCACCTGCTTCCGCCTGCACGGATGTGTCGTAGATGTAGAGAAATTTCGGCGAGGAAATTGCCGCCGCAGCGATCGATTGCATGGCCTCGGTAAAATCGATACCGGCATCGAGTTGTCGGTGAACGTGGCTGACGTAACGATCCAGCGATACTTCGTCGACCGGCCGCCGAAAAGCTCTGCCGAGAAAGCGTTGCAGCCGCATGTGGACTTCGGTTTTGACATCGGCATTGGCAACCGGCGGAAGGAAAAACGAATTCCAAATGCCGACACTTTTTGCGGTAAAATCTTTGCTGTCGACGATGGACTGGCCGAGATCGAGAAAGGCCTCCATTAACAGCGGCGACAGCGACAGGTGATCGGCCTGATTGTCGTAGCCGTGTTCGGCGCGCAGGTCTTGCGGAAAGGCCGCCACTCCATCGAGGCGAGGCTCGATCATTTGCGACTTGCCGAGCGGGCGGCTGCCGACAACGACGTTGTCCGGCATTTTTCCGGTAGCGGGTTGAAAGTAGCCACTGTGATCGCGCATCATTCGCTCCGGCAGGGAGTAGACGCTGCGGTCCATTGCGAACAGGTCGACCACCGCATTGTTGTATTGAAAGCGATTCATGCGCCGAATCGCCGTGTGCGGGAACCCATCATTTTCCGCGACCGATTTTTTCAGAAGTGCTTCGAGAGCCGCCAGAAGTTTCCTGCGCGTTTCCGGTTCGAGTTGCGGCTCGTCCTCCGGCGGCATTTCCTCGTAGTCGATGACCCCGACCAGCTCCTCGAGCAGCTCGGGATCGCTCAGCAGTGCGGTGGTGTTTTCGATTTCCAGCAAATTGACTTTGCCCTTCACCTTGCCGTCTTTGCCATGGCACTGGATGCAGTTCTTTCGAAACACCTCGACGACGAAATCGTCATTCGCGGACAGCGAGACGGTCAAAACTATCGACAACAGAATGGTCGAGATGATCGATTTTGCGGTCATAGGAGACTCAGTACACTTTACTCAATTGGTAGGTGTTTACCGCAGGAAGAGTGAGCCGCCGCTTTGCACACGGCAAGCGGATTTCCAACGCAGCTTACAGCCCTTATAGAAAATGGGGATTGGCTGAGGTCGTTTGCCTACCTCCTTCCAGCTGAGCTTTCACGAAAGATACGACGATCAGGGACTCGTCGGCACGTCCGCCACCCTGTAGGCTTGCCCAATTTGAAACCGCAGATGAAATCACTGACCCCTCTCGTTCTCGCCGTATTGCTCGGCTGTCTTGTCACTCCGGCGCTGGCAGAAGAGACTTTACCACCTCTGGAAAACGGCAAGGCGCCGCAGACTTTTGAAGAAATGTGGGCCGGCTTCGATCCACAGGCGGAGCCCCTCGACGTCGAGATTCTCAAGGAATGGGAGCAAGACGGCGTCGTGATTCGTGTGCTGCGCTATCGCATCGGCGTCTTCAAAGGGCAAAAGGCGATGATGGCGGCGGTCTACGGATTTCCCAAGGGCGGCAGCAAGCTACCCGGTCTGGTGCAGATTCACGGTGGCGGCCAGTATGCCGATTCCAAAGCCGTGGTCACCAACGCCAAGCGCGGCTACGCCACCATTTCCATCGCCTGGGCGGGACGGATCAGTTCGCCTGAATATCGGGTTGGTCCGAACGAGGTGAAACTATTCTGGGACGGCAAGACCGACGATCCTAGCTACCGGGTTACCACCGACTGGGGTGCGATGGATGCTTACCATGCGCCGAGCCGGTACGGCCTGGATGCCTTCGCCACCATCCGCGATGGCTCCGAGTCGTGGACTCTGGATGACGTTGAATCGCCGCGCAACAGCTCGTGGTTTTTGTGCACGCTCGGTGCGCGCCGGGCGCTGACTTTTCTCGAACAACAGCCGGAAGTCGATGCCAGTCGTCTCGGTGTATACGGTCATTCCATGGGTGGTAAGCTGACTGTGGCAACGGCAGGCAGTGACCCGCGGGTAAAGGCGGCTGCGCCTTCCTGTGGCGGAATCAGCGAGCGTTTTAACCCCAACCCGTTGCACCCTGCGACCATCGGCGATGCCGCTCCACTGAAACGTATCAACTGTCCGACTATCTTTCTCAGCCCGGCCAATGACTTTCACGGGCACATCAATCACCTGGTCGAAGCGGTTACCGAGATCACTGAAACCGGCAAGGTCGACTGGCGTGTCACGTGTTCCGCCCACCTCAATCATCAGGACCACGCAGCCAGTGAAGTCGCCACGCAGCTGTGGTTCGATCAGCATTTGAAAGAAAAGTTTACCTGGCCCGCGACGCCGGAAACGACTCTGCATTTGAAGACCGATGATGGGATTCCGCGTCTGACGGTTCGTGCCGATGCTTCGCGAAAAATCGTCGGCGTCGAGGTTTACTACACGCAACAGGGTTTGGTCGGAAAAGAGCATCATCACAACCGCATCAATCAATTCTGGCATGCCGCGTTGTGCGCAAACGATGCGGCGGGGGACTCGGGTTCGGAGTCAGTTTGGAACGCGAGCCTGCCGGTGTTCAGCGTCGATAAGCCGCTGTGGGTGTATGCGAATGTGATCTATGCGCTCGACGAGCCGATTAGTGGCGCGGGTTACTACTACGGCGAGTACACCACCGATAAGTTTAATGTTTCGTCACTCATCGAGATCATCGATCCGCAGGCTTTGAAGGAAGCGGGTGTCCAGCCCGCGCTGACGGCAAGTTCGATGATCGAGAGCTTCGAAGGCGAGGACTGGAAGAGGGAGTGGTTTAACTACAAGCCCAACGAATGGACGATCCGAACTCACAAAGTCTACCACCCGATGTGGCAGGCGCCGGAGGGCGGGGCAACCTCGTTGTCTCTCGAAGTCCTGTCCGCTGAGCCCAATAAGCTGGTGCTTGGCATTGACGACCACGCCGCCGAGATCGAACTGAAAGGATCGCCGGAGTGGCAGACGATGAAACTGTCGCCGCAGGATTTGAAAGACGCGAGCGGGGAGGGGCGCGAAGATTGGAAAGAGCTGATGGAGTTGCGGCTGCTGGCTACGGATAACCTCCGGGGAGGCACGCGGGACGAACCTGTAACGCGAGCGGTTGGTGTGACTTGGAAGGGCGCTCCGCCGAAGTTCCGTAACCTGCGGTGGGTGAAGTGAGGAGTGAGTTCCCTTTGTTTGAGAGAGGAGATTGCCAGCCGCTTCCTCTGTCCTACCGCAATTGCTCGACGCTGACAGCCCTCAGACCAGCGCTATTGGCAGCGACCGGCGGTGATTCCTGAGTCATACCTGGAGATTGAGGCCTGACAAGACTGGATTCGCGCAGGCGGTGGCACTTTCGATCAGTCGTCAGCCTTTTTGTCGTCGACCTTCTCGTTGTCAGTTGTCTTGTCGTCAGCGGTGTCTTTGCGCGGACTTTGCGCGTCGGGCTGCTTCTTCCGTCTTTTCCGCTTCGATTCCCGCCACTCTTTCTGCGCGCTCGTTAACTGATCGAACCACGATTCCAACTCGCCGTAGGCAATGTTGCATAAATTCGGGTCATCCCCCGGTTTGGCGGCGGGATCGAGCGCACTCGAGGCGATATGCTCCCCGAGCGAGCGGTAGGCCTCGAACTGCCCTTCGTCAAAGGACTGGTCCGATGTTGTCTGGTGCGGAAAGTTCGGATTGCGACGCCGGTACTCCTGCACGACCTCAGTCTCGTCACCCGTGAACGAGGACTTCAGATAAAGTAAGTGTCCGACCTCTTCGGCCAGGCCTTCTTTCTCGGTCTCACCTTTTTTCACCATCCTGGGGTAGCGGATGGTGCCCACTGCCCAGTGCGCTGCGCTGACGGTTCGCACCAAATCGTCCTTCGCGGCTTTCTTCAGGCGAACCGCGTCAAGATTGATTTTGATCTCAATTCCGAGATCGATTTGGGCCGTCCGGATGAGAGTGGCAAGCCCGTTGAAATTAAGTTTCAAATCGGCCTCGCCGTCACCGATGATGATGAACTTGCAACGCCGGCGCAGCAGTTCAATCGTTGCCAGATTCTCGAGGTGGCCACCGTCCGAGAGGTTCACCCACCGACTCTTTTCGTCGAGCCTGGTGGTAATTTCCCGCAACAGAGCTGTCGGCCGTACTCGCCATTGGAAGCGCGCGCCAAGCGTGTTGTAAGGGTCGATCAGTGCCTGACCGGCGGTAACCATTTCACCGGTCTCGACCATGAGCTTCTCAAACCTCGAAAACCGGTAAACAACCGACTTTTGACCATCGACTCCTGTCCCATTCACTGTGACGATCTGCTCCCACGGCGCATCAGGCATTTGCGAGACGGCTACCGAGCCCGAGATCTCGCTGACATTCTCTGCGCCCCGGGGTCTCAGCAACTGCTTGCCTGCTTTGACATCATCCTTAACGTCCAACTGGGCATCCGGTGAAAACCAGTAGCTCTTCGCTTCTCCTCGCCCCGTTGGCTTGATCATCACGACTTGGTCACCCGTGATCTGCTCAAAAGCCTTTTCCTCGGCGGCATCTCTTTCGGCCGTGGGCGATTCCAACTCATTCTCGGCTTCGATATCGCGAAAATGGACCAGCGGAGTTGCCTTGGCAACCAGGTCGCCATCGCTGACTGTCAGTTGGGCGTCCGGTGAGAAGCGATGGACTTTTTCTTTTTGTGACTTCTCCGACGCCACTGTCACGATCTGGTCGCCCGTGCATGCCTCGCGTTCGATTTTTACTATCCCATCGATTTCACTGAGCCGTTCCTCCGATTCCACATGAACCGTTCCCGCGATTTCGCTTTCGAGTTTTGTCCGGGTGCGCATCAGCGCACTGATGCTCGATCCCAGATAGCCGCCGCCGGATACCGTCGACATGTAATCGACGTGACCGAAGACGCCGCATTTGTGCAGCGCCTGGGCGATCCCGAGGTTGATGGCCGCTGAGCGAATACCACCGCCCGAGAAGGCGATCCCGACCAGCCCATGTTTTACGGTGGGCCCCGGGCTCTCCTTGTCGCGGTTGCGGGCGACTCCGGCTGGATCTATACGGCACCAGCGTTTCTCTATATCTTCCAATTCCCTGGCGAATACTTCGTTAAACTTGAACCCGAGAGCTCCCTCTTCCTGCTCTGCGACATCGTGGCATTCCGGAAACGGACCATTCATTTTCGCCTGCATCTCAAATTTCTCGATTCTCGATTTCTTGTAACGGCTTATCCAATCGGAGTTGAATTTTCTTTCTTCAAGTAGGCCAGGGTTGGGTATCCAAAAGCCCATCCGAATATTGAGCAAAGTCATAAAAGCGACCGTGAGCCGCGATGTGCCGCGTCCCATGTTGGGAGAGGCCGCGGCTGCCGAGATCGCCATCGCTGTCGACAAGCTCATCTGAGGAAAGACCCGTTCCATGGTCTCACTTCGGCAGTAACCCGTTCGTTCGCTTCCAATGAACTTCTTGCTGAAAATGAAGAAGTCGCTGTTTCGGTCACGGATGCCCGGGTCGTCACTGCCCTGCAGGTTGAGCGCCACGTTGACCAGGTGATAGGGCGCGATTGAGCGGGCTTCGTGACGACAGATCTCCTCGAGATCGACGTCTTCTTCGATGTTAACGTCGCCCTTTTTGTCCTCACCAACGAGAAAAGCGGAAGCCAGTCGATCCCTGTAGAGACCGTGAATTGAGGTCAGGTTTACATCGATCGTGAACCAGCCAATTAACCCGATCGCAAGCGCGAGGACAGCGAAGAAGATGACTTTTGGCCACATGACGTATCCGGAGAGCTCCGCCTTCACGCTTCCCAACGTCTCTCTCTCCAAAGGTCCGAATCTTCCGAACATCATGGTGGAAATCAAATCATCGGACCGGTCCGATGACGGCTCGGTAAATCTCGTGACTGCGATACGAGTAAGTTCAGAATCACTGAACTTACGGGCGTTCATCGAACGTTCAAAATCGGAGAGTTTTCCAAGAACCTCCCGAGCTCCTCTGGCGCGGTCGCTTTCCGGCTTTGATAGCGGATCGAAATGGAGCGCCCGTTCAACGAGTTTCCGACGAGCCAAAGTGCCGAGTTTTTCAATACTCGATCCTCGTAAGCTCGCTTCCAGCTCCCTTCTCTCGTTATCATCTTTGATGTCAAGCTCGCCGATGTCGAAATCAAATTCTGCGTCTTCGATGGCCCTCTGAGCGAGAAGGATTTTCGTTACGTCCGCAAACGAACTCCCGCCTGTGTTTTGATTGGAGGCTGATCCCGCCACGGTTCCTTTTGTATTGGAATCAGTAAACGCGTGCTTAACCAGTTTCTCGAGGGTTGGCTTAGTGGCCAAGCCGGCGATTCGCTTCCGGCTATCGAACTCAGCCCGGTCGAGCTGGTAGTCGAACATTCGACACGTACCGGCAAGGTCATCAAAAGTGCCTCGATACAAATCGGGGTGCAACGCCAGCACTCCGAGAAAATTGGTATCCAACTCCTCTAGAATCAGATCGGCGAGTTCCATGCGGGCTACACGGGGAATTAATGCGACAACTTTTTGCCGCTCTTTCAATTTTGCCTCGCTTATTTGGTCAAGGTGGATGGTGTATTCTTTAAGGAATTCATCTAAGTTTACACTTCTCTCTTCGATATAAATTTTCCATTCCTTCGTCGCCTTATCGAAATCATCATCCACTTTCTCCTGCGCCTGGACCTTCCGTAACGCAATGGTTTCTTCAGTTTCTGTTTTTAATTGGTCTCGTCTTTTTACTTTTTCAGCTTCGGATTGGTCGGACTTCTCCAAGCTTGCCAGCTTCAATTCCAGTTTGTCATTCTCATCTTTCTCCACCTTCGCCCACTCCTCTCCCCGGGCTTTTTCGGCTTCCATTTCTAATTTCGCCAACCCGTCTTTCTGCTCTTTTTCCCAGATCTGCGTTTGCTCCTTTAGCAGACTTTTATCCTTTTCCGCTTCGAGAACTAAGTCGGGATATTTTTCCGTGGCCCAATCCTTTCTCGAAGCAAGGATCATGAGTTCGTTTGCTACCCGTGACCGTTCTTTGGGGGTCAAGCGCCCGGTTTCTTCCGGTCCTTCCCGCTCACCTGGAAGAGCTAGTTTGACCAGCGACGTTCGAGCAAGATCTTCGAAGGAAATTAGCTCGAGTTTACGTTCCTGAAGTTTTAGATCTTCGGTCCATAGGCCTTCGAGTTCTTTTTGTGCCGTTTGTAAAATTTCCTTTTGAGCTTCTGTCGGAGGGCTATTTACCGTTGTCGTCAACTGCTGCACCGTTGTCCTCTTCGTCGCTATCTTACCTTTCAGATTATCGATTTCCTGACCGATCTCTTCATCGATCGGCTTATCCAGAAAAACGCGGCTGGGTAGATCGGAAAGAATCTCACCGATGATATCTCGCTTGCTGACGAGTTCGGCGATTTCGTCGATCCCGGTCAATTTAGAAAGCTCTCTCTTTCTTTCCCAATGCGGGTCCCCCGGTTCAACACTGGTGATACCCGGATTTGCCTCGTCTTTCTTCTTGTTGAAATTCCTCGAGTAGATGTCTTCGATTTTTTTCTTGCCCGCCAAAATGGAGAGTTCCTCGATGGTCCGTTCTTGAAGTAGTTTCTCTCCATAAATGGGCGCGTAGCCCAGCGCTTCGCGCGGTTCGGTGGATAGGGCAGTATACCGTTGCAGCACCTTGTCGATGTTGGGGTCGTCTGCCATTTTCCCCTTTGATTCGCCATTGGCGGTGGTGAGTTCGTAACTCTCGCCAAAGTCTTTCACCAACTTTCGAACGGCACCTTCGATGAGCTCTCTTTCAAATTGCTTGCGCAATTTGGTGGAGACAGATTTATTATTTTCCGCAGAAGTTCCTTCATTGAATTCCCCGGAAAGTTTTGTGAGATCTTTTCCGGAAGATTCCAGTTTTTTTGCGAGACGATCGTGGGCCAATTTGGCAATCTCGTCGCGAAGCGAGTCCAGGCTCCCACGGGGTAGCGCGGAAAGCTCACTTCCCAGAATGACGAATTCACGTCCGATCGCGAACTGTTCACTCAGTCCCGTGGCAGTTGTGTCGAGCTCCTCCCATTTGGAGAGGTTCATTAAGTCGGAAAGATTCGCACTTTCGTTTAATTCTGTCCCATCTTCTCCATCTTGATTGCTGTCCAGGTCGTTGGTTACCGGGGATTCCGCACCTGTTCCAGCCACTATGGACGGATCCTCCTTCTGCGTGCTCACAAAGTCCTCCTTGGCCACGCTCCCGAAGTCCTCCTGCGCCCGTCCGTATTTACGCTGCACGCTCACAAACTGGTCGACCAGAGCTTTGACCTCGGCGCCGATCTCCTTTTCGGCTGATATATTGCTGAATTCCTTGGCTACCGTGTCCAGAGGAGCAACGAGTCTTTCAAGACTCTCTTCGGTTTTCTCAATGTTGTCGAAGGTGGCCGTACCTCCCACGTAGATGGCGCCGCCTATCAGGAGCAGGCCGCCGGCGAGCATACCGATGACTCTTGTCGATTCCCTGGAGCTGAAGGCCCGCCGCGAAATGCCAAAAGAGAACGCGATGATGATGACAATAACTCCGGCTACGGGGATAACCAGTGGACTGATCATCACCCACGGTGAGGGAGGGGCACCATAAACGAGAATGTCATTTACAAACAGGATTACGAACAGCGGTACTAACAAACCGAGGATTCCGATCAGTCCCTTCGCCAACTGCCTCGTCAAACCTCCCAACCTCGAGAGAATTTTGCCGGAGCTACTAAGCAAAACAAGCGCCCCGGATAGCGCAGTGAGAGTTGCCCCTGAATTTAAGCGTTCCTCATCCAGGACATCGCGTAGAAATTCCAGCATCCATGGGAGGGTTTCCAGTGTCACCGCGGCACCGATCAGCAGGAGACCGCCACCAAAAGATCGCTCGCATAGATCTCGCCACCTGATCGAGCTTTCGCTGCCCTTTTCAATGCTCCTCCGGTAGTTGAATACCCTTAAGAGCGGCAACAGGACCATGAACAAAAAGATACCCAGTGCAGCGATTCCCAAGGTCCAAAACGTCAGGTAGTACGGATGGGCAAGCATCCAATGATGGCAGGGCGCCAGCAGAACGGAGATAAGTAGCAACCACGGCAGGAAAATCAGAAAGTTGATCACAATTCCCCGCACTAACACTCCAACTGACCGGAGGTAGTCGAGGAATCCACGGGACGCCATATAGTCGGAGTGGTTGCGAATCCAGGTGAGAAACCGCGACTCCTGCGGACCTTCCAGTAAAGGGAACGGGAATTCCCCGTAATCGACGTTGGTTTTCGACTTTCGCTTGCTCATTGAGTCTCCGCTTTTTGATTCCTACTGCCCGGTCGCCGTAGCGAATGAGCTCTGATTCGCCGGCAAAAATATCCAAACCAAGAATGCCTTCCAAGGCAGACATAGTAGCGGTAGAGACATTAAGCCGGGCACGAGTTCCGGGACCTGTATGGGCAATGCATCTCGGTTAGTCAAACAAAAATTATGGCAGTTACGAGTATGATACTGTCATCAAAATTTTAAATTTTACACTGCCGTTAGATTCTAAGCACCGCGCGCCAGTTGCGAATCTAAGGCCTGATCGTGACGTGAGTATTGGAGGCCGGGGCAAGGGGGATTGCCTTCTAATCGGCTACGATAAGGAGAAGATTGGGCTTCCAGCCATTAATGGCGACTGGTTGGGGTTTTGCTGCGGGGGTGGGAGTTGGTTTTGCATTGGTGGCAGCGGCTTTCGCTTTCTTTGCCGGCATGCCTTGAATTTGGCGCGGCCCTTTGTCGGACACCCCGACGCCTGTGCCGACGACGTCCATGTCGCCGAGCTCGGCGCCTGCGGCTGACTCGCAAAGACAGATTGTTGCGAGAAGGAGAGAAAGTGCCCCGGATCGGAGTTTCATCGGAGAGGAGGTTAGGGTTCCGGCTATCGCGCATGCGGCGGGCCGATCGACGAGTAGGCAGGATGGTGGCGGAACGAACCGATGATCGACCGCCGAGCTCGATGGTGATCAATCTTTCTGGTTTGTCGACCTGTGGATCATTTTTTCATCGCCCTCTGGTAACCGTTCCGGAGGATCGCCAAGTCGGAATCGATAGCGATGTAGTGGAATCCCAGCTCTTGATACTTTGTCGCATCGTCAGGATCGCGGACAAGAATGCC
>JBBKXR010000136.1:0-2914 GCA_037969585.1 Verrucomicrobiales bacterium | reverse complement strand
GCACCAGCACCAGCGCCGGCGCCGGCTGCCCCGACCGCTCCTGTAGCGGTCGAACTCAAGGGCCACGCTCAGCCGATCGTCTCGCTTTTTTCACCAAAAGCGGATGGCTCTGAACTGATCGCCATCCATCAAGACGGCACTGCCATTCATTGGAGCGTCGCTGGAAAAAAGGAAATTCGCCGCATCGCCCACGGCTCGCCGATCACCTTTGCCACGCTTAGCTCTGACAGCGGCAAGTTGCTCACGGTTGGTGCCAAAGTTCCGGCAAAATTGTGGAACCTCGCCGATGGAAAACTTATCGCAGACATCGGCATCTCCCCGGCACTACAACGGGAAATCGATCACCGCCAACGCCGGATCGAGGTCGATACCCGACTTGTCACCTTGCACACTGCCGCCGCCACTGCCGCTGCCACGGAGGTCAAAGCAGAGTCCGACAAAGCTGTCGAAGCCGCTGCAAAAGCCGCCACCGAACGGCGCACTCTAGCCGAGAAAGAACAGGCATTGATCGATCTTCAGCGACAGACTCCAGCTGCGGCTGAAGCCGATCTTACCAAGGCCACCGATGAAGCCACTGTCGCTCGTCGCACCCTGACCGGATCCGAGCGCAACCGCGACCTCGGCATTCGTCTCAGTTCCGCCGCCGCCGAACGACAGGCGACCTCGCTCGCCGCCGCCAAGCTCGCCGAGTCGTCCAAGGCAGCCCTGACCGCGGAAATCGAAGCTCTCAAAAAACAACAGGCCGAAGTCGACGCTCAGCCCGTTGTCCGCGCGGCGTTTTCACCCGACTCGACGCGCCTCGCCCTGCTCCGCAAAGACGGCGCTCTTGAGCAATGGGCCGTCGCCAGCGTCGCGGGGACCCCGCAATGGTTGGAGACGCATTCCACCGCAGTTGCCGACGCCGCCGCGATTCACTGGCGCGGCGCCGACGAAGTCTGGTTAGTGCGCAGCGATGCCAAACCGATCGAAGTATGGAATCTCAGCCAGCCCTGGCAGGTCGTCACCCGCCTCGGCGACGGCGTCGATGGAGAAATTTTTCCCGACCGCGTCAGCGCCCTGACCTTCGATCCCTCGGGCGCTCAACTGCTCACCGGATCCGGCGTTCCATCGCGCAGTGGCGGTTGGAAACTCTGGAATATTGCCGACGGCAGCCTGATTCTCGAAGCTCCGGAAGCGCACACCGATACGCTCAGTGACTTCGCCTTTTCGCCCGATGGCGAACGCTTCGCCAGCGCCGCCACCGATCGCATGGTCAAAGTCTGGACGACACGCAATGGCGAACTCGAAACCACTTTCGAAGGTCACAGCGGCCACGTCCTGTGCATCGACTGGAGTCCGGATGGACGCACCATCGCCAGCGGCAGCGGCGACAAGCAGGTCAAACTCTGGGACCTCGAATCCGGCGAACAGAAATCCAAAATCGAAGGCTTTGGCAAAGAAGTTACCAGCGTCGATTACATTGGTTCCAGCGACACCCTGCTGACCGCCTCCGGCGACACCATCGTCAAAGTCAACAACGTCGCCCTACCCGAGACCGCTGGTTTCGTTCATGAGGCTCAACTTACCGCCGATGGAAAAGTGGCCATCGCCGGCGGCGATGATGGCGCGCTTCGTGTCTGGGACGCCGCCACCCGCAAACTGCTGCACACCTTCGCCGACCCCAATCGCGCAGAGCCAGCAGTCGCCAAGAAGTAGCTCTGACATTTCCTTTCGCACTCAACCCTTTCCGTAGCCGATGTCGCAAGACGGTGGACCCGTGGCCGGTTGCCTATAACCGGCGTCTCGCCAGTTCCAGAGGACCATCTCCCGACCACCTGGAAACCTGTATTGTTGTGAAGCTCATCCGACGCCATAACCGATTGCAGTTTCGCCGGGGGGTATACGATCTCGCCCTCAGCCTACTGGCGACAATCGCGACCTTCGCGTTTTTCTACCTTGCCTTTCGCTTCCTCATCAACGCATACGGCACGGAAGCGCTGCTTCCCTGGCTCATGCCAGTTGTAATCACGGTGATGGTGCTCAATTTCGCCACCGGCTGGTTCGCCTACGGCCGAGGTGTCGGTCAGTCGGACTACCATGAAACCGACCTGTTCGTAAATCTCGGTTACGGAATGACCGGCGGCGGCACCGTTGCTTCCATCTACGCCGCCCGCGCCACTGGTCCGGCTTACCTCGTCAGTCAGATTGCGTTGGGCGCTCCATTGCATCTCTTCAAAGGACTTCAGGAACTGCGCTTTCGAGTCCCCGAAAGCGATGCTTTTGAACAGCGCATGAACGGATTGCTCGACAGCATCGTTTCGAAAAAGCGCTGGCATTCCATCGCCCCGTATCGCGAACTCAGCTCAGAGTTTGCCTGCCTGATTCGACTCGACGCCGTCGACTTCAGCCCACGCAAAGGCTCAGTGAAAGCGCGCAGCGAATTCGTTGCCCAGGTTCATCACTGAACGATCCCGTCGCGTAGAAAACTATTTGTGAAGCGCCAAATCCCCCCCTATCCCACTCCTTTCAATTCACCGATAAATCTATCCGGTTGGTATTTCTAGGATCAAAATTTTCTCTATCCTCTTGCGCCATCGTGCTCTTTGCGTTTCATCAATCCAGCCTGCTTTACCCATGATCGAACACACTGCCACCTTCGTCCTCAAGCATGCGCCCGGTTCAGCGGAAGAGGAAGATTTTCTGGCCGCCACCCGCGAACTCTTCGCGATTCCCGGCGTGCTGAACTTTCAGGTCCGCCGCCAGACCAGCCCGAAAAATCCTCACACCTTCGGCATCAGCATGAACTTCGCTACCAAGGCGGAATTCGACGCTTATCTCGAGCACCCCGCGCACCAGAGTTTCGTCAATGAGCGATGGTTGAAAGAAGTCACCGATTTTCAAGAAGCGGATTTTGAGCCGTTTGAGGCGAGCTGAT
>JBBKXR010000135.1:0-15078 GCA_037969585.1 Verrucomicrobiales bacterium | reverse complement strand
CAGTCAGGGCACCGGTCCTTCGGCGAGTGGCGGTGGTGGATTTCACGATCCGTTCGACATTTTTAAAGACGTCTTTGGCGGCGGCGGCGGAGCTGGTGGCGGCATCTTCGATGAGTTGTTTGGTGCCGCCGGCGGGGGTGGCCGACGCCGTCAGCGTGGCATGGCGAAGCGCGGCTCAGATCTGCGTCATGATCTGGAGATCAGCCTCGAGGAAGCGGCGTCCGGTATCGAACAGGAAGTCGAGATGCGCCGACACATCGCCTGCAAGACCTGTGACGGCAAAGGCGCCAAGGACAGCAGCGACGTACGCCCTTGCGGCACCTGCGGTGGTGCTGGCCAGGTAGTGACATCACGTGGTTTTTTCCAAGTTCAGCAGACCTGCCCGACCTGCAACGGTGCAGGGCAGACGATCGCCAACCCCTGCGGAGACTGCAGCGGTGAAGGTCGTCAGGAATCGACCGCCAAGTTGCGCTTCAAAGTGCCGGCTGGCGTTCCGGACGGAGCGCAGATTCGTATTTCAGGCAACGGTGATGCCGGTATGCGCGGCGGACCGGCGGGTGATCTCTATGTCGTCGTTCACGTCGAGGAGCACGATGTGTTCGAACGCGACGAGGCAGATCTCTACTGCGAAATGCCGATCCCATTTGCGTTGGCCGCGCTTGGTGGCGAACTGATCGTGCCGACTCTCGAAGGTAAAGCATCGATCAAAGTTCCCGCCGGCACGCAGCCGAACACGACCTTTCGCCTGCGTGACAAAGGCCTACCCGAATTGAACAGCGATCACAAAGGCGACCTGTTGGTCAACGTGCAGATCGAAGTTCCGGTGCGCTTGAAGAAAGAGCAGGAGGAAAAGCTGCAAGCATTCTCAGAAAGCATTGGCGAAGAGAACTCGCCGATGCGCGAATCATTTTTCGAAAAGGCGAAACGCTTTTTTAAATAAGTAACCGATATGGCCTCGCATCGATTTTTTCTGCCCCCTGAGCAATGGACCGAGGGCAAGCTCACTCTCACGGGTGATGAAGCCCGTCACTGCACGCAGGTGGTTCGCTGTTCGGTCGGCGATCGAGTTGCCGTGTTCGACGGTCAGGGTCGTGAGGCCGGTGGCAGCATCGAAAGCGCCGACGGCGGCGAGGTCGTAGTCGCGGTCCGGACCCAGGAGAATAGCGCACGACCGCCGGCGGAATTGATACTTTGTCAGGCGGTGCCGAAAGGCAAAAACATGGATTTGATCGTCCAGAAAGCGACCGAACTGGGCGCATCACGGATCGTGCCGCTGCTCTCGGATCGCACCGTGGTTCGACTGGAAGCCGACGAGTTGGAGAAGAAGCGCGCCAAGTGGCAGCGAGTGGCACTCGAGGCCTGCAAGCAGTGTGGGCAGAATTGGCTACCTGAAGTCGCTGTACCGGTCAGCGTCAGCGATTTTCTGCGCCGCACCGGCAAGCCGGGCAGTGATGAAATTTTGCTGGTCGCCGCCATCGACGACCGTGCTCGTTCGCTGAAAGAAACCCTCGCCGAGGCCGAGTCGAAGCCGACCAAGGCCAGTATCATGATCGGTCCGGAGGGCGACTTCACACCCGCCGAACTCAACGACGCGTTCAGCGCGGGTTACCTGCCGCTTTCGCTCGGCCCGATCGTACTGCGCTCCGAAACCGCTGCGATCTACTCGCTGAGCGTGCTCGGGCATGAGTTGATGGGCTGAGGCCCGTTGCTTGTAGGGGAATTTGGCAAACTTTCGCCAGTGCGTTGACCGGAGGACGTTCGACGAGCTACTAGTGTTCGAGCAATACTAAACTGGCGGACTACTGACGAGCGAGCAAAGCTTCGAGGACGATTTGGCTTCGAGCGGGCACGCAGGAGCGAGCCCCTCCAGACCCTGGCGGGTCTCATCGCGTTGAAGCGCGGGCAAAGTTCCACCTTGCAAGCGAGCGTCGAACGGTGATCGCTACTGCTGCAGCGAACCAACACCTCAAGCCATTCGCTTTGCCAGTTTGGACTTGGCTGAACACCTAGCTCCCGCCGAGCACCTTCTGGAAGTTGACGATTGCGTCACTGATGGCTTTGGCGAGTTCGTCGAGATAGGCGGAACTGTCGATCTTGCGAGCCTCGGCACTGTTGGTGACAAAGCCGCCTTCGAAGAGAATCGCCGGCTTGTTGATGCCGCGCAGCACGTTGAAGCGCGCGCGCTTGATGCCCCGATCGATGGCGTCGACGCGGTGCATTGCCATTGCGTGAACAGCGGTTGCCAGCGCGATGTTTTCCGCGTCGCGGGCATTGCCATTGTTGAACGATCCGGAGGCGTTGCCGCCGTTAGTCGACGCAGTGCCTTGTGGAGCGAGCGCATAAGTCTCGATACCGCTGGCGCTGCGGCTGCCGGATGAGTTGAAGTGAACGCTGACAAAGATGGCGTTGTCGACCTTATTGGCGAAGGCGACCCGCTCGCCGAGAGTAAGAAAGGTATCTGTGGTGCGCGTCATTTTGACTTTAAAGCCGCGCGCTTCGAGCTCTTTACGCACCCGCAGGCCAAGGTTCAGAGCGTAGTTTTTTTCGTAGCCAAGCACGCCCTTGGCACCCGAATCGTGGGCGCCGTGGCCTGGATCGACAATCACCGTGGTGATCTTCTGCTTGCGTTTGATGTACTTCGGGCGCAGCACCGGATCGATAAGTTTCGCCAGGTCGATGACCGACAACAGCGCCATGCCACCCGATTCGGCGACCGGAAACGAGAGGTTGAACTTAATATTGTTGATGTAGATGTCCTGAGCGCCGATCCGCCAGCGCATCAGCACCGTGTTGGATCTAAAGATACGATCCTTGCCGCTCGGGCTGAAAGTCTCAAAGCGGTAAAACTCATGGACGTTTTTGTCGGAGACATACTCGCGCCCCTGATACTTGACGATCGACCACTCATCCTTCCCCGCGGCATGTGCGGATCCGGCTGCGGCGACCAGACTCAACAGAGCGGTCACGCAGACGGTGATGGCGAAGATGGGGTTTTTGGGGAGGGCGCGAACCATCGCAGTAGCTGGTCGTTCGGACGATAGGACAATCTCACAATACTAAAGGCAAGAAATTCGCCGCGCAATCACGATTGCCGCCGCATGATTTCGGTTTTACAAAGGCCTCCACGGCACGAATAGTGCGCCCGATGTCCGAACCGGAAGAAATCTCCAAAGCCTATCAACCCGAAGCGGTTGAAACCAAGTGGTATCAACGTTGGCTCGATGGGGAGTGTTTTCACGGCGACGAATTGTCCGACGATGAGGCTTACTCGATCGTTATCCCGCCGCCCAACGTGACCGGGATTCTGCACATCGGGCATGTGCTCAATAATACTATTCAGGATGTGCTCGCTCGACGCGCACGAATGGAGGGCAAGACTGTCCTCTGGCTGCCGGGCACTGATCACGCTGGGATCGCGACACAGTCGAAGGTCGAGCAGAAGTTGCGCAAGGAAGACGGCAAGACGCGCCACGATCTCGGTCGCGAAAAATTTCTCGATGAAGTCTGGGAGTGGAAAGAAAAGCACGGCGGCATCATCATCGAACAGCTGAAGCGCCTTGGCTGCTCGTGCGACTGGGGCCGCGAACGCTTCACCATGGACGAAGACTACTCGCGCTGGGTGGCGAGCGTTTTCACCGAACTGTTCGACGAAGGGCTGATCTATCGTGGCAAGCGCATGGTCAACTGGTGTCCTAAATCGCTGACCGCGCTCAGTGATGAAGAGGTCATCATGAAGCCGCGCAAGAGCAAGCTGTACTACATGAAGTATCAGCTCGCCGACGACCCGAAGACCTTTCTCGAGATCGCCACGACCCGCCCCGAGACGCTGATGGGTGACACCGGTGTTGCGGTGAATCCCAATGACAAACGCTACGCTGATCTGATCGGTCGCAAGGTCATCCGGCCATTTCCGGAAGCCGAGATCCCAATCGTTGCCGACGATCATATCGATATCGAGTTCGGCACCGGTGTGCTCAAGGTCACTCCGGCGCACGACAAGGCCGACTTTGAAATCGGTCTCAAACACGGCCTTGAGATCATCGATGTCTTTAATCCCGACGCGACGCTTAACGAAAACGCCGGTCCGGAATTCGAAGGCATGGATCGCTTCGAGGCGCGCGAAAAGGTTGCTGAGAAACTTGAAGAAATGGGCCTTCTGGTTCGTGTTGAGGATTACGAAAACAACGTCGGGTTTTCCGAGCGTGCTGATGTGCCGATCGAGCCGCGCATTTCGATGCAGTGGTTTTTGAAATATCCGTGCGTCGAAGAAGCCGCCAACGCGGTCGCCAACGACGAGATCACCTTTCGTCCCGGACGCTGGAAAAAAACTTTCGCCCACTGGATGGAGAACATTCAGGACTGGTGCATCAGCCGTCAGCTGTGGTGGGGCCATCGCATTCCCGTCTGGTATCGCAAAGAAAAAGCCGAAGCCCTGCAGGCCGCCGAATCGCTCGACTCCAAGATAGCCGGCGATGACATCTACGTCGGCGTCGATCCTCCGGCCGATGCCGATAACTGGGTTCAGGACGGTGACGTGCTCGATACCTGGTTCAGCTCCTGGCTGTGGCCGTTTGCGACCATGACGCCTGCCCAGGGTGAAGACAGCGAGACGCTGAAGAAATTTTACCCGACCACCGATCTGGTCACCGGCCCCGACATTATCTTTTTCTGGGTTGCCCGCATGATCATGGCCGGCTTCCGTTTTGAAAATCAGTTGCCGTTCCGCAACGTCTTTTTCACGAGCATCATTCGCGACAAAGGCGGCAAAAAGCTGTCCAAATCCGCCGGCAATTCTCCCGACCCACTCGACCTGATGAGAGAGTACGGTGCCGACGGCATGCGCTTCGGTCTGATGCGTATCGCCCCCACCGGCACCGACGTTCGCTACGACGAGGACCAGGTCAAAGAGGGGCGTAACTTTGCGACTAAGCTGTGGAACGCGATCCGCTTCCGCCAGATGCAGGGCACGGCCATCGACGCCGATGCGTCGGTCGAGCCGTCGGCTCTCTCGATTTACGCCATCGATATTCTTGCTCGCGTCGATGATCTCGAAAAAGATCTCGCGTCGGCTTACGACGAGTATCGTTTCAACGAACTCGCTCAGCTGCTCTACGATTTCTTCTGGAACAACTACTGCGATTGGTTCCTGGAATCGGCCAAAGCTGACTTCGGTGACGACACCGATCCCGCCGTGCGAGCGGCCACGCTGCACACCATGGACCGTGTCACCGAGCGCTTCCTGATGTTGTTGCATCCGTACATGCCGCACATCACCGAGGAGCTTTGGGAAAATCTCGGCTTTGGCAAGCCCGGCGAGTTCCTGATGACCACCTTGTTGCCGGAGACGAAAGTTACCGCCGATATTCCGGCCGATCGCATCAAGTCCGCCCGCCAGCAGGTAGGCGATCTCTACGAAGCCGTCGGGCGCGCCCGCAACCTCAAGGCCGAGTACGGACTGGCTGCGCGCAAGGACGTCGTGCTGATTATCGATCCATCTGCGGATTGGGTTGCGGCAGAGACGCGGATCATCGCCATTCTCGCCGGTGCCGCTGAGGTTCGTATCGAGCCTGGCCACGAAGTCGTGCAGGGAGTGCCGACCGCGTTGACCGGGATCGGAAAAATTTACCTGCCGCTCGAAGGTATGGTCGACGTCGAAGCCGAAACCGCACGCCTGACCAAGGAGCGTGATAAGGCTGCCGGCGAGTTAAAAAAGGTCAACGGCAAGCTCGCCAATGAGAACTTCATCTCACGCGCGCCCGACGAGGTCGTGCAGGAAAACCGCGACCGCCAGCGCGAGTGGAAAGCGCGCGTCGGAGAGCTGGAGAAAATGATCGCCAATCTAGCCGGCTAACCGGTTTGCTGGCAACATAAGGTGTGAACGAGCCTACGCAGCCAAAGCCCCGCCGCGGCATCCTGCGTCGCATCGGCAAGGCTCTGCTCTGCGTATTGGCGGCGATGGCGCTGATTGCCGCAGCCGCTTGGTGGTACTTTCACCCGGCTTACGATTTGCGGCAGGGCGTCGTCTATACCCAGCGCGAGGGCGTCGATCTCAGCTACGACGTGGTCACGCCGAAAAATCCCAACGGTGCTGCCGTGCTGCTCATGGTCAGTGGCAGCTGGAAATCCGGGCCCGATAACTTCGAGCCGTGGTTGTCGGCATCGATGCTGCGCCGCGGATTTACGGTGTTCGCGATTTCGCATCAGTCGCAACCCAAAGCGACCGTCGATGAAATTGTCGACGACGTGAATCGGGCCGTGCGCCACATCCGCCATCACGCAGCCGATTACGGGATCGACCCGCAAAAATTTGGTGTCACCGGCGGCAGTTCGGGTGGTCACCTGTCGCTGATGCTCGCAACGCGGGGAGGGCCGGGATCTGAGGAAGCTGCATCGAACCCGATCGACCGTGAGTCGAGTGCGGTGCAGGCGGTCGCGGTATTTTTTCCGGTGACTGATCTGGTCGACCTAGGGCCATCGACTCAAAACCCGGGTGATGGTGGTCCGCCGATGAGTTACGTTGCCGGTTTCGGGTTTAAAGGAGTCGAGGGCGATCGTCGGCACATCGTCGCGAATGATCTGCCAGCGTGGAAACAGCTCGCGCATGAACTTTCACCCATCGACCACCTGAGTGATACCTTACCACCGGTGCTGATCCATCACGGCGATGCCGACACGCTGGTTCCACTCGATCAATCGCAGCGCTTTCTTACTCGAGCGAAAGAACTCGGCATCGATGATCGGATCGAGTTGGTGGTCCATCCTGGTGGTCATCACGGATGGCTGACCATGTTCTGGGACGTGCGTCAATTTGCGCTCTGGTTCGAGCAGAAGCTTGTCCCGACGGGCCGCTGAGAAGTCAGGGGGCGCATCAACTGACCGTTGACAAAAGCATTAAATAGGTTTACCTACGAAATATAGCCTAGCCTAATAATGTCCAGTCTCTCCTTTTTTCGCCTTTCGATATTCCTTTTCGTTGCATTATGTCTGACGGCCTGCGGCGGATCGGACAGTGCGACAACAAAACCCGGTTCCGACAAGCTGCGCGTCGTGGCGACGACGACCATGGTCGCCGACATGGCACGGGTCATCGCCGGGGACGACGCAGACGTCATTGGACTGATGTCACCCGGCGTCGATCCGCACAGTTACACTCTGCCAGCTCGTGCCGTAGCGGATCTAAAAAGTGCCGATGTCATTCTGTATTCGGGACTGAAACTCGAAGGCCGCAGCGAAGAACTCTATTCTGTCAACGATTCGGCGGAGCATCATGTCAAAGCCGTCGCCGACGCCATCGCCAAAGAACGACTGCTCGTCACCGCCCAGTTCGATGGCCATCCCGATCCTCACGTCTGGGGCGATGTTTTGCTTTGGGCTGATTGTGTCCCGGCAGCGGTGGAGACGCTGAGTAAGGCAAGGCCGGCGCTCGCGGAAACGTTCGCCGCTCGCGGGGCTGCCTATGTCGAGGAACTCATCACGCTCGACACGTGGGTAAAAACCCGAATCGGCACCATCCCGGAGGCGCGGCGAACTTTGATCACCAGTCACGACGCATTCAACTATTTCGGCCGGGCTTACGGTCTGGATGTGGTCGGTGTGCAGGGCATTTCGACGGTCGACAAAGCTGGTTTGGCTGACATCGCCAAGACGATCGATCTGATCAAAGAGCGCAACATTCCCGCGATCTTCGCCGAAACCAGTGTCAACCGCGATGCCATCCAGCGCATCGCCAATGACTCGGGTGCAAGCGTCGGTGGACTGCTCTATTCTGACTCTCTCGGTGCTGCTGGGGAAACCGAAACCCACGACGGCGAGACTTACGATCCCGGCACCTACGTCGGTATGATGAAGCACAACGTCAATGCCATCGTTGATGCGCTCGGTGTGCAGAATTAACCAACTGTGATGAAAGACGATCTTCGCTCCGCAGAGAAATCGACCGCTCAGGTGAGTCCTGAACCGACGCAGGAAGCGCCGGCACTCGAGATCCACGATCTCACTGTTGCCTATCAGCGCAAACCGGTGCTGTGGGGGATCGATGTCGAAGTGGGTGCCGGCAAGCTGGTCGGCATCGTCGGACCGAACGGCGCGGGCAAGTCGACATTGATCAAAGCGGCGATGGGGCTCTTGCCGCTCAGTTCAGGGTGGGTCGAAGCGTTCGGCAAACCCCTCAAAGACAACCTCAAGCGGGTCGGCTACGTGCCGCAACGCGAAGACATCGATTGGGATTTTCCGGTGACGGTTGCCGATGTGGTGCTGATGGGGCGCTACGGACATCTCGGGATTTTCCAACGCCCGAAAAAACGTGACCATGAGATCGTCCGTGAGTGTCTTGCCAAAGTCAGAATGCTGCCATTCGCCGATCGCCAGATTGCTAATCTTTCCGGCGGGCAACAGCAGCGGGTTTTCCTGGCTCGTGCGCTGGCACAGGAGAGCGACTTATACTTCATGGACGAGCCCTTCGCCGGTGTCGACGCCAGCACGGAGGATGCGATCATTTCGTTACTGCGCGAATTGCGCGACAGCGGCAAAACGTTGTTCGTTGTTCATCACGATCTTTCGACGGCGGCGGACTACTTCGATCAGTTGTTGCTGCTCAATATGCGGCTGGTGGCGTTCGGCGATACCAAGGAAGTGTTCACGCCTGAACTGGTGCAGAAAACTTACGGCGGACAGCTGACGATTATGCAGCAAGTCGCGGAAGCGTTGAAGTTGGAGGAAGGCCTAACCAAGGAGCTACGGCATTGATGAAGGCTGATTCCGGCGTTGGAAAGGAAGTCGCCTTCGTCAAAAGGTGGCAGTCTGGACGCGAACGCGAACGCGAACGCGGACTCGGAGTGGCCGGGCCGAGTCAACGCTCCACGGTCTTACGACAGCGGCCAAGTTCTGGCTTGTTGATCGCTTTGGCGATCGCGGCGCTTTGGACGGTTGCAGGGGTTGGCGAGGTTCAGGCGGCGCGGATCAGTCATGTTACCGACACTTCGGTCGGTGAGCAGGTGGTGCGGTTCTTTTCGATGCGCGATCCTTTGGTGAGAACGGCGGTGATCGGTTGCATCTTGATGGGTATTTCCTCCGGACTGCTCGGTGGCTTTATTGTGGTGCGTCGCTTGGCGCTGGTCGGCGATACCATTTCGCATGCGGTGTTGCCGGGCATCATGATGGGTTACCTCTGGCATCTGGAGAAAGATCCGGTGGCGTTGTTCATCGGTGCGGTGATCGCCGGGGTTCTGGGGGCGGTGTTTGTATCGATGATAAGACAGACGACGCGGATCAAACAGGACGCGGCGCTGGGCATCGTGTTGGGTGGTTTTTACGCACTCGGTATTTTGATCAAATCAATTATTCAGCGTGGGGCGGGTGGTGATCAAAGTGGGCTCGATGATTTCCTGTTTGGCAATGCAGCGGCGCTGTCGAGTGGCGACGTCATTTTGATGGCAGTGGTCACGGGCTTGGCACTGCTGTTGGTCGGTTTATTTTATAAGCAATTCTTCGTGTCCAGTTTTGACGAGACTTTTGCGGAATCGCTGGGCGTACCGAGTCAGGTGTTTCATTACCTGCTGATGGTTTTGTTGGCGTTCTCTATCGTGGTCGCGCTGCAGGCGGTGGGTGCGGTGCTGGTTTCGGCGATGCTCATCATTCCGCCCGCGACGGCGTATCTGCTGACCGATCGACTGCACAAATTGCTGCTGTTGTCGGTGGTGATTGGCATCGTTGCATCGGTGGGTGGAGCCTTCTTTTCGTTTCTCAGTACCGGGCTGCCGACCGGGCCGTTCATGATCGTCAGTGCGGCCGCCTGTTTCGTCGTGGCGTTTCTTTTTTCACCGTCACACGGTGTGTTGCCGCGCATTTTCCGGCGGCGTGAGCAGACGCGGCGCATTCAGCGTGAGAATACGCTCAAGGCGATGTATCACCTGATCGAAGAGGAAGGCGGTGTAGACGTGGTCGCTCAGAGCGGTCGACGCGTTTCCGTTGAGTCGCTGATGACCAAGAGGGGCCGAGATGCGACAGAGTTCGATACAGAAATCGCCGCGCTGGTCCGCCACGATCTGGCGCGCAGGGAAAATGGATCGATCGAATTGACCGAGACCGGATGGACGCGGGCGCAGGAGATCGTGCGCAATCACCGGCTGTGGGAATTGTATCTCACCAACGCGGCCGATATCGCATCGGACCACGTGCACGACGACGCAGAGATCATCGAACACGTTATCGGCGCCGAGTTGGTGGCGGAGTTGGAGAAGCAATTGAAAAATGCGCGTATCGATCCGCACGGCAGTAACATTCCCGTAGTCGAGGAGGGCATCGCCCAATGAACGATCTCATCGCACCGTTCAACTTTCACACTGTGGTCACTGAGCCGTGGTCTGCGGTGTATTGGCAGACGACGTTTTGGATCGTGCTACAGGCGACGCTTGTCGGGATCTCGTGTGCTCTGGTGGGCAACTTTCTGATTTTGCGTCGGCTGGCTCTGGTCGGTGACGCTATCAGTCACAGCGTGTTGCCGGGGATCGTGGTGGCGTTTTTGATCGGTCACGGCGACGGCCCGCTGGTGATGTTCGGAGCGATGGTCGCCGGCATGCTGACCACCTTGGGTATCGAATGGATCTACAAGAATTCACGCATCAAACAGGACGCGGCGATCGGTATTGTGTTCACAACTCTGTTCGCGCTCGGAGTGATTCTGGTCAGCTTTGCTGCGAACGATATTCATATCGATGCGGAGTGCATTCTCTATGGGAAGTTGGAACAAGCGGCGATCTTTTCCGGTGATCGAATGATCTCGCCGCAGATCATTCCGGCGGCGTTTGTCGCAGTGACTTCGCTGTTGCTTGTGGTGCTGTTTTACAAGCAACTGTTGGTCAGTGCGTTTGACGAGACCTTGGCGGGATCGTTGGGCATTCCAGCGAGTTGGGTTCACTACGGACTGATGGCCTGGTTGTCTGTTGTCGTGGTAAGTGCGTTCCAAGCGGTCGGCAGTATCATGGTCGTGGCGATGCTGATCGTGCCGGGGGCTACGGCGATGTTGTTGAGCATGCGCTTACCTACGGTGATGTGGATCAGTTGTGTGCACGCCCTGCTCAGTGCGCTGGTGGGCTATCATCTGGCGCTGTGGCTGAATTGCAATTCGTCGGCCGCCATCGTAGTCACCGGTATGGGATTTTTCTGCATGGCATGGATGTTCAGCCCGAGCCAGGGCATGGTGTCGCAGTTTTTAGTGAGGAAGGCGTTGAGAGAGAAATTGGCGGCGACGCGGCGGGCGCGGATGGGGTGAGGCGTTGTCGTGAAGTGTCGTCGCATGAGGTCAAGTTTGAGTAGGCAGGCGGAGCGCCAGGCCTACAATTTTTGAGATTCGTGTGGGCCGGGATCGGATGATACCGTTCATTTGTCGTCCGGATCGAGTTAGGTGGGCTGTGTCGGACCGAGTTAAATATGAATGCGATCTGTGCAGATATTACCGAGCTGGAAGTCGACGCAATCGTAAACGCGGCCAACTCTTCTTTGTTGGGCGGTGGTGGAGTCGACGGTGCTATCCATCGTGCAGCGGGACCGGAGTTGGTGCATGAGTGTCGTTTGCTTGGAGGATGCAAGACGGGACAGGCGAAGCTGACGTCGGGCTACAATCTGCCAGCTAAGTTTATCATCCATACCGTCGGACCGGTTTGGAATGGGGGCGATAAGGATGAAGTTGCATTGCTTGAATCGTGCTATCGAAAGTCGTTGGAGATCGCCGAGACTCATGAACAGATCTCTTCGATAGCGTTTCCGTGTATCAGCACGGGGATCTTTGGGTTTCCGGCGGAGAAGGCGGCGGACGTTGCAGTCGGGGTGTGCGCGGGCGCTGAGGTCGAGGTGACGTTCTGTTGCTTTTCGATGGCGGATCTGGAGCTGTATCGCAGTCGCTTGGAATTAAAGTAGCCAGAGATTCTCGTGATGATCGTCCACGCCCAGAGGGTGGCTCAGGAGTGAACCAATTTCTTGGGCCGGGCAGAAGGAACTACTCGCATTGGTTCCGTGCCGGCTGTGGCTTTAACGTGCGGACGTGGCGTTCTTCGCGGTGGGTGCTTTCGACATTCGTGCCTCGGTCGCCGACGCGGCACGACAGGAGTGTTGTGCTTCCTTGAGCGTGGATCGGTGGTCGATCGGGATCCGAACAAAAAACGCCCGACGGATGAGATCCGACGGGCGCTTTTGAAAACGTTCAGCTAAGAACGGCAGGCAGCTGAGTGGCAGCGCTTACTTCTTGGCGTCGTCGACTTCTTTCATCTTGGCCTTCACTTCGACTTCGACTTCGGCGTAGAGCTTTTCGTCTTCCTTGAGAGCGACTTTGGCGGCGTCCCGGCCCTGGGCGAGTTGGGTGCCTTTGTAGCTGAACCACGAGCCGCGTTTTTGCAGGATCTCGTGTTCGATGGCGAGGTCGAGCAGGGAGCCGACGGCGGAAATGCCTTCGTTGAACATGATGTCGAACTCGGCCTCGGTGTAAGGCGGTGCGACTTTGTTCTTCACGATTTTCAGCCGGGTGCGGTTACCGGTGACGGTGCCGTCGGTGGCTTTGATGCTGCCGATGCGGCGGATGTCGCAGCGCACTGAGCTGTAGAACTTGAGGGCGCGACCGCCGGGCTGGGTCTCGGGGTTGCCGAACATGACACCGATCTTTTCACGGATCTGGTTGGTGAAGATGACCACGGTGCGAGCCTTGGCGATCAGCGAGGTGAGTTTGCGCATGGCGGCACTCATCAGTCGGGCCTGGGCACCGACGGTGGAGTCGCCGATCTCACCATCGAGCTCCTGTTTGGTGACGAGGGCAGCGACGGAGTCGAGGACGATGACGTCGAGGGCGTTGGAGCGGACCAACGTTTCGACAATGCGCAGCGCTTCTTCACCGGAGCTTGGCTGCGAGACGAGCAGTTCTTCAAGATTGACGCCGAGACGCTTGGCATACTTGGGGTCGAGAGCGTGCTCGACATCGACGAAACCGGCGAGGCCTCCGGCTTTTTGAGCCTGAGCGATGACGGTCAGGGTGAGGGTCGTCTTACCGGACGATTCCGGTCCGAAAACTTCGACGATACGGCCGCGCGGGAAGCCGTTGACGCCGAGGGCGCGATCGATGAGCAGGTTGCCGGTGGGGATGGAGTCGATGTCGACATTGCGCTCTTCGCCGAGGCGCATGATGGCGCCTTCGCCGTAGTCCTTCTGGATCTGAGAAATGGCGAGGTCGAGATTCTTTGCGCGGGCAGCGGCGACGCGATTATCGGCAGCGTCGGTAGTCGGTTTTGATTTGGAGGAGGAGGCCATGGTCGAGGAAGCAGCGGGCTTTTTGCCGCGGGCCGGAGCCGTGGCTTCCGCCTTGTCTTCGGCGGCAGAAGCGGTGTCGGAAGCGGTGTCGGTCGCTGCGTCTTTGGTGTTTTTGTCGGTTTTTATGTCGGGAGTGGGTGTTTTGAGTTCGACCATGATTCGTATTGGGTTGGATTTCGAGTAGTTTATTGATTACTGTTCGAATGTCCAGTGAAAACATGAACTTGTTCGGAATTATTTTTTGTTCAGGAGCAAGGAGAGAAGACAGGATTTGAACAATGAATGGCGAACTTTGAATTTTGAACAAAGAACAAGGCACCACGAACAGGTTACGGCATTTGATCCATCCAGCCTTTCAGGGCGCCTATGTAGCCGAAGCCTACTTTCAGGATGAGCAGGGCGACGGTGATCAGGACGAGACCGTAGAAGACTTTCGGGGCCCACTTGGAGAGGGTCTCGAGGGCCTGGGCGCTTTTGCCGGAATAGGCTTTGGCCCAGTGGGCGAACTCTTCGTCGAGGCGTCCGGATTCTTCGGCGCTGGCGAGGCCGTGGACGAAGGGATCGGGAAAGGTGCGACGCTCTTCGGAGAGAGTTGCGGCGAGGCTTTCGCCGGCGGCGAGTCGCGGCGCACCGCGCTGGCTGGCGGAGAGAATGAGTCCGGCGTGAGCGGCTTTTCCGGAGGCGAGGTAGCTGTTGTCCATCTTGGTTCCGGCGCTCAGGTGGATGGAAAAAACTTCGCAAAAACGACCGAGGGCGAGGTAGCGGTGGGTCGACCCGAGCAGAGGAATGCGTTGCAGGACGGCATCGGCGAAAGCGCTGTGACGGGCGTTGCGGTAGAGGCTGACCAGGCCGAAGCCGAGGGCGATCAGCAGGACGTAACTGGCGCCGAACCAGAGCAGGCCACGTCGGGCGATCGCCCAGGCGCCTTCGGCGTTGCCGTCGGGGTGAAAGGTGCTGACCACGGCACTGCCGGCGATGGCGAACAGGGCGCCGACGTGGAAAAGGATCACTGGGTAGATGAGGCTTTTGACGATGCGTCCGCGGGCCTCTGCGACGCGGTCGAAATGTTCGGCCAGATGAGCGAACGATCGTTCCAGTAAGCCACCGCGCTCGCCGGCATCGATGATCGATTTTTCCAGGTCGGAAATCGGCGCCGGGCACGAATCGAGCGAGGCGGCGATGGATCGGTTGCCGTTGCGCACGCCGTCGAGAATGCTCTCGCAAAAGGCGCGGTGAGCGGCGGGCAGACGGCGGTTGTTGCTGCGGTCGAGGATCGATTCGCAAGCCTTCTCGATGCCGAACGCCGAGCGGGTATAATTGGCAAGCTCGCGATAGAGTTGGGCGCGTGAGGCGAGGGGGAATTTCACGTGGGAAAGAGCGGACTGGGTGGGGCGTTGGTCGGCTGAGCTTAGAGCGTGTCGGCATCGAAAGCGATTAGCGATTAGCGATTAGCGATTAGCGATTAGCGATTAGCGATTAGCGATTAGCGATTAGCGATTCTGGTCGCGCGGGGGTTAGGTGAGGTGGTAGTTAGTGAGCAATGCCTCGTGTTGTTATCGTCATCGTTAGTGTGCAATTGGTTTGTGTCATAGCGGGCTTCTTCGCGCTCGGGTTTCTGATGAAAATTTACGGCTACCCCGACAACGATTCCCTGCGCTGGCACGCGGATGCGTTATTTCTCCGTAGCTATGGGGGGTGGGCTGTCCTCGTGCCATTCCTCTGGGGTATTTATTCGTTGATCGCGTATCGGAAGGACCATGGCTGGTTATCGTTTGATGGGTCGGTGAT
>JBBKXR010000134.1:0-4697 GCA_037969585.1 Verrucomicrobiales bacterium | reverse complement strand
TCGGGAAATACCGAGTAGCCGTGGCAGGCGATCGGGGTTTCGACTTTTTGATCGATGATGTTGTACGACATCAGCACATACTTGCCGGCGTCGCGGTTGTAGAAAATGTAGAGGTGGTCCTCACCGTTGGGCGACGGCAGGCGGCGTTCGAAGACCATGTTGGCGAACTCGCCGCCGGAATCGAAGATCTTGGTCTCACCGGTTTGCAGGTGGTAGCCATCGGAAAAGATGATGCCGTGATCGTCGGGCAGCAGCACGCAGGAGTTCGCGATCGAATCGATGCGGCGGACTTTTTTGGTTTTCTCGTTGTAGACCAGGTGGCGGTAGAGCTTTTCCTGGTAGGGGAGTATTTTCAGCAGGATCAGGCTGCCGACGATGGCGTAGAAAATCTCGGCGTCGTCGAGCGTCTGGTCGCTGTTGGTGACGTCCTCTTCGTAAATGCCTTCGCCGCTCTCGGTGTTGTCCTCGATCTTGATGGTCAGGTCGCCGCCGACGGTTTCGACAAACAGGCGGTCATCGATCGAGACGTGCGGGTGCATGCCTTCGCGGTACATGCCGCGGTGGGCGCGGGTCCACTCGAACTCCTGTTGCGGGGGAAACAGGTATTCGTGATCGGAGCGATTGCCGATGTACTTCAGCTCGCCCTCGTTGAGTAGCCACTTGAAGACCTTGATGTCATCGATGGCTTTGCCGATGCGGAAGGCCATGTAGAGGTGCGGCCCGATGACGAGAAATTTAACGAAGCGGGTGAGCTTGTAGTACTTATAAAGGTAGGCGAAGTCCTCGGTGAAACTGCCCTGGTTGAGGAGGTCGAGCGGCTGGGCGTGGAGGGTGTGGTCGTCCGGGTGGTATTCGAAAATACCGAACACGTCGCTGAGATCGGTGGTCGACTTGAGGCCGATGTGCACATTGTAGCCGAAGATGAATCGGTTCTGGCCGATCGCGATCATATCGCGCGGCTCACAGTTGTTCCCGGTGCTGATGCGCTCGGTGGCGATCAACTTGAGATCGACCGCGCCGAACACTTCCTGGCGTTCGTCGTTGAGCTTGGCGAGGCGACCGCGCAGGTCCTTGGCGTGCGACTCGAGGCGCGAGCGGATGATCTCGTAGGCGCCGCCTTCGAGACCGCCGGTGTAGGAGGCTGCAGGCGCGTCTTCGAGGGTGGAGGTCGCGATGGGGTCTTCGGGCATGGTGTTTGGCGCTGCGCGCCGCGGTTAGCTTTTAGCGGTTAGCGGTTAGCTTTTAGCTTTCTCGTCCAGGGTTGATCGTCCAGAGAGGGGGGCGGCGATGGGAATTGAGCGGAGGGCGGGGGTGTCTGGGTGAAGGATTGTCATCGGTTGTTCTGCGTTCGTCGGCTGGAAGCTAATCGCTAAAAGCTAACCGCTAACCGCCGCGACTATCGGGAGCGACCGCCGGTCCAACGGCTGCCAGCTCGAAGGCTAACAGCCGAGGATCGTGCGAAATGAGCTTCCCCCCGAAAGCTCACTTTGCAGTCAGTCGTTTCAGCGCTTTGCCTGCATTCTCGCCGGCGAAGCCGAAGCGTTCGGCGGCGTTGAGCAGACTGGTCATGCTGGTTCTGGTTTTCTCGTCTTTGGCCTCACCTACTAGCTTTCCGAGCAGAGCAGAGATGGAGAGGTTCTTCAGGTCTTCGCTGGAAACGCCGAACTGGTCGATCCAAGCGGAGATCTGAGATTTGAAATACTCGGGATCGCCATTGAAGAAGGTCTCCTTGACGTCGGTCAGCGTTTCGCTGCTGTGGACCATGCGGTCGATGGCTTTGCCGGCCGTCGCTGCCTGGGTGATCTTCTCGAAGAAGTTGATGTCGCCTCCGATGATGTCGATGTTGGAGCTCTTCAGCGCCTCGGCGACGATCTCGGAATGCTTGCCGGCGATGTCGGCCTGCACCTGGATCTCGGCAAGTTCGATGTCGCGCTCTTTGTTGAGCTCGAGTTTGAACTCTTCGTGTTCGCGTCCGACTTCGTCGAACTTCTTCATGGCTTCGGCCTTGGCGTTGATGCCATCGGCTTCGGCAGTGGCTTTGGCGCGCACCACGTCGGCTTCGCCGATCCCAGTGGCGGCGGTTTCGGCGGTGACACCGGCGGCGAGGGTCTTCTTGGCTGCGGCGATTTTCTCAGACGAAGTCTGTTCGGCTTCGGCGGCGATGACGATTTCCTCGGCGTGCAGTTCAGCGGCCTGGCGATTGGCCTCGGCCATTTTGACCACTTCGTAGAGTTCCTGATCGGCCTTGATTTGCGCGGCTTCTCTGCCGGCTTCGGCTTCTTTAATTTTGATGATCAGCTGTTCCTCAGCAGCTTTTTCAGCGAGGGTCACGGCAACTCGCTTTTCTCGATCGGCACCGGCGAAGGCCTCGGTATCGAGGATCTTTTGTTGTTCCTCGACGACGGTTTTTTCGACCATGACGCGCTCTTTGATGACGTCCTGGATTTCCTTTTTCTCGACCTCGACGGCCTTCTCTTTCTCGATCTCCTTGAGCGTGGTGACGCGCTCGCGGTCGATGGCTTCGAGTTCGCGGTCGCGCTTGACGCGTTCCTGCTCGACGCCGTCGGTGCGCTCCTTGTTGCGCTCGGCGACGATGACTTCGCGCTGCTTGTTTTGCGTGGCGATTTCGATTTCTTCCTCAGTAGCGATGCGGGCGCGCTCGGACTTGAGCAGTTCCTCCTGACGGATTTTCTCGGTCTCGGCGGTTTCGCGGGCCTGCACGGTTTCGACTTCGCGTTTCTGCTTGGCCTCGGTCTCGGCGAGCTGGCGTTCGAGTTCGAGAATCGCTTCGCGGGCCTCGACGTCCTGCTGCTTGATGACCTTTTCCTTGTCGCGCTGGATGTTGTTGGACAGCTTGGCCTGGGCAGCGGTCAACTCGGTGATCTTTTTGATACCCTCGGCGTCGAGGATGTTGTCCGGATCCATTGACTCAAGCGGGGTTTGCTCGAGGTAATCGATGGCGGCGTCTTCCAGCGAGAAGCCGTTCAGATCGGTGCCGATCAGTTTGATGATTTCATCGCGGAAGGTGTCGCGTTCTTCGTAGAGTTCGATGAAGTCGAAGCGTTTGCCGATGGTCTTCAGGGCCTCGGAAAATTTCGCATCGAACAGGGCTTCGATTTCGACCAGGGACGAAGCGCGCTCACAACCGATGGCGTTAGCGACGCGGATCACATCTTCAACCGTGGGATTCACCCGTACGAAGAAGGCGACCTTGATGTCGGCGCGCATGTTGTCTTTGCAGATCAGGCCATTGGCGCCGGTGCGATCAACTTCGATGCGTTTCACCGACAGGTCCATTTCCTCGACCCGATGGATGACCGGGTAAACGGCGATGCCGTCAAAGGCGACTTTGGTTTCGCCGAGACCGGTGCGGACCAGGCCTGTGCCCTTTTTGACCTTGCGGAAGAAGGCGGCGAACAAGGCAAGCAGTCCCAGGACGAGGACCAGCAGGATGCCAATGCATATGGCAAGCAAGGTTGCCCATGAAGGGATTTCCGCGAGTAGTAGTGTATTCATATCAGGCATGGTTTTCAGGTTGATTGGTTTTCAGGTTGAGTGGAAATGGGGCGAGCGATGTGTAGATCGCGTGCTTCGTCCTTGGCGACGATGAGGACTTCGGTGCCTCGGGGGACGGGATCGCAGCCCTCAGAAAGGCGGGCGTTGATAAGCAAAGAAGCACCTTTTTCGATGACTTCGACTTGGCCATATTCTTCCGTCAGCTGGGTCGATCGAACCGTGCCGCTCTGGCCGGCGAGGGGTTTGTGAACCTCGTTGTTGCGCATCATTTTCATCAATGGGCGCAGCGGGCGAATCGTCAGCTTGGTGAGCATGAATGCGACAACGACAACGCCGACCAACAGCAAATTGGCGCGGGAAGTGGATTCGGCATCGTTTAGATAAAGATTAGCGGCGATGTTGCCGCCCCACAGGAAGACAACAAAAACGGAAATAACGAAGGTGAACGGCGCGTCGCCGACTCCGAGAAATTGCATCACCGCGTGAAAGGCATTTCCCGAACTGCTGTCAACGTCGCCGTGCGCATCGCCGTCTCCAGCGTCGCCGATGTCGCCGTCGTGGCCACCGATGTCGTGGCCGTCGGCACCGTCCAGCCCGTCGAAGCCCATGACGCCGTCGACCGTGTCATGATCGATCAGGCCGAACATTGCGATTACCCAGTAGAGTCCGATAACCCCCAACAATATCGTCAGCGGCAGATTGTATCCCTTGAGGGCTTCCTGGAAAATTTCAGTCATGGCGGTAATGGGCGCATCAGGGTTCGTCTGCAGTTTGTGGATTCTACCCCAACCCGGCAAGGTCGAAGCGATTCGCATTGGTTAACATTTTTCGAAGCCTTTCCGGTGTGTTGCTTATTTTACGGAGAAAGTCACATTCGCCCATTACAATGCCGCGAAACGTTTGTAATGCCGCCGGGGTTCGTGGTGTTTGGTTCTTCGTTGGCTCGTCCACTAAGGCAGTTTGCAAAACTGCCCTACGCGCGGTCGTCCCATGGGTGGCTTATGGGCTGGATGCCGATGCTACGTTTTCACGGCTTGTTTTCCCCGGCAGCCTACGTCAGAATGCGGGTCATGGAATCGCACGAGGTCATCAAAGAAGCCTTCGAAAAAACCAGTCCTAAGCTGGTGGCATCGGAAATGGGCTTGTCGCTGTCGCTGGTCTATAAATGGGCACAGGCAACC
>JBBKXR010000133.1:0-5645 GCA_037969585.1 Verrucomicrobiales bacterium | reverse complement strand
TCGTG
Organism: Verrucomicrobiales bacterium; assembly: GCA_037969585.1. GTDB lineage: Bacteria > Verrucomicrobiota > Verrucomicrobiia > Verrucomicrobiales > DEV007 > JBBKXR01. Next base: position 5,640 of record JBBKXR010000133.1, on the reverse strand, counting down.
TTTGCCGTGTCGGGCACGATCGACCTGAAGGCACCATTGGTCGTTGCAAAGCCTTTCCTGACCCTTGCCGGGCAGACCGCGCCGGGCGGAGGCATTTGTCTGCGGCACTACAATATGCAGATCAGCACACATGACGTAATCGTGCGGCACCTGCGCATGCGCTTGGGCGATCACGCGGAGAAGCCGCTCGACGCGCTTGAGGTTTATAAGGGGCAGAACGTTATCATTGACCACTGCTCGGCGAGTTGGAGCGTTGATGAAACGCTTTCCGTCAGCGGTGCGGGTTGCACCAATGTGACGGTGCAGTGGTGCCTCATTACCGAGAGCCTGAACCAGAGCAAGCACGACAAAGGCGAGCACGGCTTCGGCTCGCTGATCAAGGCGGACGGTGACATCACCTTTCATCATAATCTCTATGCGCACCATCGCGGGCGCTGTCCCCGGCCGGGCACTTACGGCGAGCCGCGCGGCGTGCTCCTCGATTTTCGCAACAACGTCATCTATGACTGGGTCACCACCGCGGGCTACTCCGCCGAGGACAAGGCGACGCTCAACTACGTCGGCAACTATGTAAAACCGGGTCCCTCCACAACCGATTCGAAAGCCGCCTTCAGGATCGGCCGTGGCGAGACTCTGATGTTTGTCGCCGACAACTTTCTCCACGGCGACGACCTCTCGGCCACGGACAACTGGCGGATGATTCAGCGCCATGAAGCCCGGCACCGCGCCGACAAGGCGCTCGCCGTCGCAGCCGTCGCCACCGACACAGCCGCCGAGGCTTATCGCAGAATTTTAGCCGATGCGGGTGCGACCCTGCCGGCACGCGACGCGGTGGACCTACGCGTCATCGAACAAGTGCGCACGGGAACGGGACACATCATCAATTCACCCGACGACGTTGGTGGCTGGCCCAGTCTGGCATCCACCGTCGCGCCCGGCGATGTCGACCACGACGGCATCCCCGACGCCTGGGAGATCGCGCACGACCTTGACCCCGCAGATCCAGCCGACAACGCGACGCTAATGCCCTCCGGCTACACCGCCATTGAGGAATACATTAACGGTCTGGCCGTAGCCGCGCCCTGACCCGAAGCGGAGCCCTCGATATTCGGAGGCTTCGCGAAGGCCGTGAGAGGTAAAAAAGGGCACGGCGGACCGTGTCCACAGGAGACGGTTTATTACACGCATGCTTTCGGTTTGTGACGCTGGCAGTCCACTTCATCGAGGGATATTATATTCTAACCACTTCCATGGATTGCCTGGCGCCGGGGAACGCAACCGGGAGAAGGCCCTCATGCTCGATGAGGTGCGGGTAATCGACGTGCCTCCTGCCGATCAGGTAAAACGGAAACCGGGTCGGGCGGGAAATTACCAATGCTATCACCCGAAGGAACAGGGGGCAGTGAGAGGCTGACTCCGAACCTTGACCCCGAGCCTCCGTAATCCATGCAAAGGGCAGCGACTCCGCCAAGCTCCCCGCACGGAGGCTCGGCGGAGGAGCGCTGCGATGTGCCGATTAGAAGGCTAGCGAAGCTGAGAGGATATCCGTAGCCTGTCTCCTGATCTCGTTCCAATGCCCCCTTTACTGTGAGATCAGCGTTTGTTCGATGTGATTTCAGCTGGGTCTGAGAGGCTCAGCGCCATCACGGCCCAACTGGTCGCCGCGGCCGAGATCCAGGAGTCGCGGCCATGCGGAAAGCCACTGGGCATGGTCGGCTGAAACGGGAAGGCGCGGCGGCGAACATGCCAAGTGCCGTCGTCGAGCTGATTTTGCAGCAGGTAACGCCGCCCGCGATCAATGGCGGGATCGGACGTTTTTATTTTGGTAGCAACCTGCAAGGCATACAGGGCCTGGCCGGTGGCGTAAGCGTCGCTGTTCAGCGCAGGCAATTGTGCCCAGCCGCCATCATCTCGTTGCTCATCCAGCAGTGCCCGGGCGAGCGCCTCCAGTTTGACGGCCGGTTCTCCGGCCCACGCGAGTCCGAGCAGCTGAAAGATCCGGCCATCGGTATTCTGCGGGTTGGCGTTCCGAAGCCAGTCGCGGGCGCGATCCACTCGAGTGGTGAACTCGTCCTGGCGACCGGGCAACGGATAGCGTTGCAGGGCTTGTACGGCGAGAGCGGTAGCGCCGATGTCGCCAGTCTGCATTGGTGGGCGGGGCAGATTGTTATACCATTGACCCTCCCTACCTTGAATTACTGACAGGTGATGCACGGCGGCGTCGGTGAGTTCATCGGCCGGCAAATCCTGGGCCGCGTAGCCGAGCAGGGTGTAGCCTTTGGTCTGAGCCAGATCGGGATGAAACAGTGGCTGCCAGTCCGGCTCGAAGTCCTTCAGTTCGCCGAGCGCAACCATTTGGATCAGCTGTTCGTCCGCGTCCAGATTGACCGTCACGCCAAATTTCTTCGACAGGCCGACGGCGGCCATGGGCAGGTATTGCTGGTGGCAGGAGGTGCAATCCTGTTTCGAGGAATGGTTCGCGAACGCAGCCTGGGAACTCAACGAACTGTGCTGCAGGGGCGGCAGAGCACGGCCGATGGCGTCACCGATCAGCGTGTTATCCAAACGCTCCGGCAGCGCCCGCGATGGAGGCGTGACCACCCGATGACGTGGCGCCGGTGGCTCGGTGGACGCTGCTGCGGTGAGCTTGGCAAGAATGGCGGTCTCGCCGCGATGCCGGGCGAGCATGACCGGGGTCTGCGGCACATCCATGAAGGCGTCGATCGGGGCACCTCCGCCCAGGTCTGGATCCGCCCGGTGCTTGATGAGCAGGTCGACAAGCTCTGTGCCCTGGTTCTCCGTGGAAGCCGCCCAGTGGAGGGCAGTGTAGTCGTCTGCTGGACCTGCCAGGTGAATGTCCGCTCCCTTCTCGATCAACCATTGGGAGGCGGCCAGATGATCGGCCCAGGCGGCTTGAGTGAGGGGGGTGCCAAGACCGGTGGCGGCATCCAGTTTTGCCCCGGCAGCGAACAGTTGATCCATGGCGGTGATCATTCCGCGATACGCCGCCCACATCAGTGGACTGCGACCTCCCCCGAATACGAATCCCGCTTCACTGCCTTCCGGCATTGCGTTGGGGTCGGCGTCGTGATCGAGAAGCAGCCGAACCGATTCTTCATCGCCACCTGCGACGGCGGCCATCAGAGCGGTGGCCCCGAACACATTGGCAGCATTCGTATTAGCACCGAGGTCGAGCAGGCGCTTTACGGTGCGTGCGGAATCGGCGCTGCGGGCAGCCAGAATGAGTGCCGTGTTACCAGTTTTCGAGAGGGCGTGAATGTTCGCCCGGCGTTCTAACAGGAGGGCTACTTTGGCATCGTTGGCCGCTGCCCGCATCAGGGCGGTGGCGCCGGCGTCGTTGGTGGCATCGACTTCAGCGCCACGATCCAGCAGCAGTCGCATCGATTCCAGATCGCCATAGACGGCGGCGTGAATCAACGGAGTGTTGCCGTGTGAATCACGCGCGTTTGCCGGCGCGCCCTGCTCGAGGGCTGCCCGCAGTTTTTCTGTGTCGCCAGAGCGAAGGACCGCAAAGTAATTCGAATCCAGGATCGGCGTTTTTTCAGCCGTTGCCGGGCCGATTGAGATCAGAATGGAGAATGCCACGGAAAGAATTTGGCTGGTCTTTTTCAGGTTGGTTTTCATCGGGTGCGTTGTGGTTGGGTGGTGATTTTCATGCGCGAAAGATGGCCTCATCCAGGAGCTGTTCGCAATAGAACGAAAGGTGTAGCGGCTGCAGCCTATCGGAGTCGCTGTGCTTCGGCCGGCTTAGTAGCGAGTTGCGCAGGCGCTTGCTCGCGCCGTGTCAGGCGGAGGCGCAATCGCGGTGATGTATCGATTCTAACTTGCTGGTTTCCAGGGCGAGAGCGAAACTTGCCGCATAACGCTTCGGGCTCTTTCGATAGATCGTTTTTCATGACGAGATGAATATTGCGCACGACCTTGACTCACAATGGAACGAAAGGGGTAATGCGCCGGCCCGTGCTCCACGCGAGAGTCCTCTCATGTTTCAATTGCTCTTCGAGCAAACCGCAGAAGCCACGCTTCTCTTCGACGCCGAAACGGGCGTCTTTGTGGACTGCAACCCGGCCGCCGTGGCGCTGTTGCGCGCGACTGACAAGGAGCAACTGCTGCTCACCAGTCCCACGGATTTGTCACCCCCGTTTCAACCCGACGGGAGACCGTCGGCGGAGGCCTCACTCGAAGTTGCGGAGCTGGTCGAACGCCATGGCAATCACCGGTTCGAATGGATGGCTCGCTGTCTGGACGGCGAACTGGTGCCGATGGAAGTGCTCTCCACCGGGGTGGAAGTTGAGGGTCGCGTGCTGCATGTCGTCGTGCCGCGAGATATTTCCGGGCAGAAGCGTGCCCAGCAGGAAATTGTGCGCCTCAATGCTTCGTTGGAACAGCGAGTCGCCGAGCGCACGGCGGAATTGACGCAGAGCGAAGCCCGGTTGCGCACACTGGTCGAGCACGCGCCCGAAGCCATCGTGGTCTTCGATGGTGTGACGGGTCATTTTATAACCGTTAATGAAAACGCGATTCAATTGTTCGGACGCACTCGCGAGGAGTTGGAGCACTTGACGCCTGCGGACGTGAGTCCGGCCTTTCAGCCGAACGGGCAATCCTCCGCGGAAATGGCGAGAGAGCAGATGGCAGCCACCCTGGCCGGCGGAAAGCCGGTATTCGATTGGGTGCACCGGCATTCCAGCGGTCGGCTGTTGAACACCGAGGTGCGGTTGGTGCTTTTGCCGGGGGAGGTCTGCTGCCTGGTTAGGGCCAGTATTATCGATCAAACCGGGCAGAAGCGTGCCGAGCAGGCTCTGCGGGAGAGTGAGCAAAAGTTTCGAGCGCTGTTCGAAGCGACCAGTACGGGGGTAATGATTCACGACGAGTTGCAGTACCTCGAGGTGAACCCGGCCGTGGTGCGATTGATGGGCTACAAAAGCGCCTCCGACTTGATCGGCAAAAATCCAATCATTACCTCCCCGCCGCTGCAGGCTGACGGACGACCAACCGCGGAACTGGCGCAGCAATACATCTCCGCCTGCGTGAAGAACGGCATGGCGCGCTTCGAGTGGCTGGCGCGTCACGCCGACGGTAGCGATTTTCCGGTCGAAGTAATTCTGACGCGCATTGAAATGGGCGGTCGCCAGCTGATGCAAGCGGTGGTCACCGATATCCGGGAACGGAAGCGGGCCGAGGCCAAACTACGCAACGCACTGGCGCGTGAGCAGGAGTTGGGACAATTGAAAAACAGCTTCATCTCGATGGTGTCACACGAGTTCCGGACCCCGCTCGCGGTCATCCAGTCGTCCGCAGAAATCCTCGACGATTATTTCGATGAGCTGCAGCCGGCGCAGCGCCGCGAGCACCTGCAATCGATTCAGGGTAACACCCTTCGGATGGCGTCGATCATGGAGGAGGTGCTGCTCATCGGGCGGCTCGATGCCGGCAGGATGGAATTCAATCCCATTCCGATAAACCTGGGGTCCTTCGCCCGGCGGTTGGTGGACGAAGTTCATTCCGCTACCGACAGGCGTTGTACAATTGAACTGGAGCTCAGTACAATTCCGCACGATGCCCGGGCAGATGAGTCCCTGCTCAGCCACATCCTGACGAACCTGCTGACGAATGCGG
>JBBKXR010000132.1:0-5902 GCA_037969585.1 Verrucomicrobiales bacterium | reverse complement strand
GGCTTACCATCATTGTCAAAATCGCAAACCGCCGGACTCGACGTATGACCCGCGACGTTGCGATCAGCGAGGTTACCGACTTTTTTCAACACCACTTTGCCGTCACCCGCGTCCTTGCAGTTGCGGTACCATATCGCGTTCTCCGAGTTGGTCAGAATGTCGAGACGGCCATCGCCATCCCAATCGACCACCGCCAGTTTCACTCGGCCACTGCTGCCTGCGGATTTCTGGTTTAGCTGCCACGGCTGCAAATCTTCGTCGACAAAAATGCGTTGGGGCGCATCAGCCTTCTGCTCAAACAAGGATAGGTAGCCCTCACGATCGAGGGCCACGATGTCCATCGACTGGTCGCCGTTCCAATCGATTGCAACCGGCGTGGTGCGCCACTGCGTCGAGTTGGCCACCGATGCACGGTTCCACCAGAACCAATCGGGATTGGCCTGTTCAGCGATTTCCAAGTTCTGGCTCAAAAGCGGCGTATCGACCTTCGCCGCCCCTTCCAGCCGAGTCAGCTCACCCCAGATTCCATTTACCAGCAGGTCAGGCTCCTTGTCGCCGTCCCAGTCCGCTACCGACAAGGTCGTGTAACCCCACTTCGCTTCCGCCGGCCCCTGAATCGAACCAGTCGGTCCGGCAAGAATACGAAACGGTTCACCCCCCGTCTTCATCAGCTGAGGAGCCGACCACTTCGGAGCCCCGTTCTCCGCGTTACCCAGATTTTCAAAAATCCCGATGTAGCCCGCGGTGTTGCCACTGATGATGTCCTCATCGCCATCGCCGTCCCAGTCATAGGCGAACGGCGTCGCCAGCGCACCAAATTTGAGCGTGTCCGCCTGCTGTTGAAAATAAACCGGCTGCAAATAAACCGGCTGCCCATCGATCAGCTTGCCCGTGTTTTCGACCAGTGCCACACGGCCATCCTCGTCACCGACAATCAGATCCAGATCTTTATCGCCGTCCCAGTCAAAAGCGGTCGGCGTGATCATTTGCAAGTCCATGACGAGCGGCTTGCCATCGGCGCCATTCATCTTGCGGCCCGCCGCATACACCGGTTCTTTGCGCGTTCCCTGATTCTCAAAATAGGTGAAGCCATCGAGAAACTCGCCACACAACAGGTCGAGATCGCCGTCGCCGTCGAAGTCGTTGAAGTTAGGACTCGGCCAACCGAATACATCGATCAAGCCGCCGCCGGCACGCAACATTTCCGGCTTGTTCGGGTACTCCGGCTTGTCGTCGGAGCCAGCATTGGTGATCAGATAAACATAGCCATGCAACGGGCCATTGCGCCAGCGTCCCTGCGCGTCGTAAGCGTGATCCCACTCATAGTCCGACCAGTCGCCGACGCCAACGACGATGTCTTGATCGCCGTCGCCATCGTAGTCGACGTAACGCCACATGTTGGCGCGAGTCTTACCGCCGTGAACATTGTCACGAGGATAGATCTTGCTGGGCTTGTCGAAGTCAAATTCGCCAGTCGTGGCATCGCGTCGAAACTCGTAACCCGGTTTCAAAATTCGCGGCTCACCATCGACGTAGCTGACCTGAAAGTTGTGCGTCGTTTTACCGAGCCGCACCGCAGCCTTAAACACAGGCATCTTCACTTTCGGATCCTGGGTCGTGTTCTCGAAGTAGTAAACACCGTTGGTCGGCTTGTCCGGACAGGCCACCAGCAAGTCCATGTCGCCGTCGGCATCATAATCCATCGGCATCGGCCAGGCCCACAGCCCGACGCCAAGATCGACCTTGAGATCAGGATGGTTGTAGCGCAGCGGCCGCAGCTTCCAGTCTTCATCCTTTTCCTTTTCCTGCGCATTCAATGGCGCACAAAGCCCGAGCCCGGCAAAAATCAGCCCCAGTAGTGACAAGTTTTTTGTTTTCATCTTCTCCGTTGGTTTCTTACTAAAAATTGTCGGTCCGACTCTTCAGCCGCCCGATCTTGTATTTTATCGTTCGCTACTCGCCCACCAGCGTTCGCCACTTTCCCCGGCATCATCCCGGGCCAAAGTCTGACTCAGACTGTTGATAATATGCTGCGCCATCGCCTTGCTCGATTTGGCTGAGCTTCGTTTCTGCAAAGCCTGATAAATCGCCTCATGATCGGCAAGCGTCGTGTCGAGGACATCGACCTCAAACCCGTGCCGATTGGCGTCAAATATGCGCGTCAGAATGTGCGAGTCGCCAACCGTCTTCACCATCCGCCGATTGCCCGACGCCTCAATGATAGTCATGTGAAAACTCAAATCGAGAGAATGAAATCGATCCGCCGTCTTCCGGTCGGCCGTTTCGCGATTCGCATCGCGAACCGCTTCGGCCAGTTCTCGTGATGCTTTCAAATTCTCCGCCAGTTCAACCAATTGTGAATCGCTGATCCGCAATGCCGCTTTGCCCGCCGCGTACGATTCCAAAGCCTCACGCGTCTCATACAATTCGATCGCTTCCTGCCGGGTCAACCTGCGCACCACCGCGCCCAGCTGCGGTACTAACTCCAGCAAGCCTTCACTCGCCAGTTGCCCCACCGCTTCGCGCACCGGCGTCGCACTAATCCCGATCTCGCGACCGATCGACCCATACGAGAGCCTCGCACCAGGAGCGACGTCACCGTCCAACAACATCCGTCGGATGTGTCGATAGGCCCGCTCTGAGTGATTTTCCGCCATAGACTATGCAAGTCTATAGAGTTCGATATTTGATTCGACAATTTCCAATCCCGACGCAATCGCGTGACTGATACACGCCTGCCGAATAGGAGGCAATACGGCTTCACCCCTGTCACCGATAAAACATTGGTGCGGCCGACTCCGGTTAAAAATAATCGATCTCCCTTCCATCCCTGCCATGCTTGATCACCGTGGCCGATCGGAACGGAGCGGAGTCCGATAATTTTCCGTGAACAACTGGCTGATCCGAGGTGCAGTTTCGCACACTCCGGATTAGATCAAACTCCTGCACCTCAGGCTCCTGCAGAAATCGACGCGTCGCGCGGTGGAGTGACATAGCCCGAGCAAGAAAAGGGTTCATACCATCAATATTCTGTAATATTTGACAGTTATGGTTTTTATTATAAATTACGGGAAGATTGACTTCAAAGATGAGTTTACCGCTTCTTCAACCCAACGCCTACCTTGCTAGCTTTCCCTTTTTGGCTCTGGTAATGGGCCTGCCATTATCTCTCGCCGCCGAGGATTACCATGAACTGAAGTCTGACGGTCATCATGGCCACGAACGCGAGCATGGCGATAACGCTGACATCGGGACTGCGACTCGCGAAAAGGACGACACATTTAAGATGCTCACCGGCATTCCCATCGATTTCGGCGAAGGCGCCGGTGTGGGTGCCAACATCGCCGGATTTCTATTTCCTGAACTGTTTGTGCAAAGCGCTTTTGGCGATTCAACAGACAATCCCGCTAATCTCGCCGTTGGCGACCATGACCCCAATCGCGATGCCACGCTCCAATCGCTGCATTTCGCCGTCGATATCGAAATCGGCAATTACCTTTCCGGTTTCGCTAACTACGACGGCACGACCGACTCCGAAGGCGACTACGGCGGCCAACTCGAGGAAGGCTTCATCCATATCAAAGCTCTGCCTTGGCTTTCAGTGGGCGGCGGTCAGTTCCTCAACTCGTTCGGCTTTCACAATGAGCGGCACGTTCACGCCTGGGACTTCGTCGATCAATATCTAGTCAGCGGTCGCATGGTCAACGAAGGCGAACTGACCACCCAGGGCGGCGAAGCCATCGTCGAACTTCCGACTCCCTGGCAATCGACCCTCACCATTGGTGGCGGCGGCGTGCGCACTCACGGAGGGCATGAAGACCACGCTGACGGCGAAATCGAACCCGATTTCGAAGCGGACGGTGCCAACTTTGACAACTGGGTCGTTAGCGGAAACTATCGTGCCGACTACGGAAGCCACGAAAACATGGCAGGCACCCTATCCGCTGCCATCGGCGAGAATGGATTTGGAAAAATCACTCAGGTCTACGGTGTCGGTCACGAAATCATCTGGAATTCCGAGCAGCCGCTTTTCGACGACACCAAAAACACCGTCATCGGCAAATACCGTGGCGGCACCTTCGGCACCGGTTCCGTTCGCTGGCGTAGTGAGTTGATGTATCGCAATATCGAAGCGCTTAACTCGACCGAACAACACGAGGAGGACGAATCAGGCCACGAAGCCGAACATGGCAAGCACGATGGCGCTCCCCGGTCTGCCACTCTCGATGAGGTTGGTTTTTACACCCAACTGCAATACGGTCTCAGTCAATTCACCGTCGCCAGCCTCCGCAGCGAATGGGTTTCCGGAGTCGACGCTCTCGGCCTCAAAGAACGCTGGCGTGTGTCTCCGGCCATTGGCATTTACCTCAATGCCGCCCGTAACCTTCATCTTCGCCTCCAGTACAACTACGACCACACCGAAGATTATGGCGACGATCACTCGGTCTGGTTGCAGTTCGGCTTCGCCTGGGGTGCCCCGTCCAGCCACGGACACCACCGACACTGAGGCCTGCTGGTGAAACAACCGCATCCGTAGGTAAAATCGTTGCCGAGCCGCTCGGCCGATCATTGACAGGTCACCTTCTCGACCCAGAGCAAAATACGGCTACCTTGGCGCCGCCATGCATCGCCGCCCCTTTCTCCAACTCCTCGAGGACTATCGTCAACGTCATCCAAACGAGGTCGAGGTCACCGATCAGTTCGCGCAATTTGTCAGCGAGCACGACGATTGCTTTGAGCGCACCTGCATCCCCGGCCACCTGACCGGCTCCGCCTTTCTGGTCGACGACAGCGGCGAAAAATTGCTGCTCACCCATCACCGCAAACTCAATCTCTGGCTGCAGCTCGGCGGTCACGCCGACGGTGATCCCGACATGCTCGCCAACGCCCTGCGCGAGGCCCGGGAAGAATCCGAGCTCGACGGCATCGTCGCCATCGATGCCGGTATCTTCGATCTCGACGTCCACACCATCCCAGCCCGAGGCAGCGATCCCGAACACCTCCACTACGACGTCCGCTTTCTACTACGCCACACCGGCAACGGTGAATTTACCGTGACCGACGAGTCGCACGATTTGGCTTGGGTGCCGCTGGCGACTCTGGACGATTACACGACCGAGAAGTCGATCGTGCGAATGGCGCAGAAGTGGGCCAAAACTAAATCCTGAGAGTGGTGCCGCCGGCGGGAATCGAACCCGCACTTCCAAACTGGAAAGCAGATTTTAAGTCTATTATAGAATCTTAGAAATAACGTTACCCGTTGAGAAATGCGTGCGAATTGAGCGATAATTACATTGATTACAGATTATTTGGTCATTTCGGTCACCAGTCACTGAGCAGATTATTTTTTCTCACAGCTCAAAAATCACGCTTTGACTGGTCCTGTCTTTCGGTCACTTTAGTCACCACATGCGAGAAGCGAGATTCGTAATCCGAAAAGAGGAAGGCCGCAGCAAGCCATGGTGCGTTGAGATCAGTGCTCGGCATTCGGAGACCGGCAAGAGGCAGCGACACTTCTTCGCGACGAAGGAAGAGGCCATCGCTAAACAAGCAGATCTTCGCGACGGCCGCCGCAAGCACGGAGAGACCTTCCGATCGATCTCGGCCACGGCATCTGCCGATGCGGTCCGCGCGCTCAAGCTCCTTGAAGCCTGGCCCAAGGCGACGCTGTTGGACGCTGCAAAAGAATTCTCTGAGCAACGCGAGAAAGAGAACCGTAGCGATACCATTGGGGAGATCCTGAGGGCCTATCAACGCGCTAGGGAAAATAAATCACCCCGCTATGTGAACCAGATTCATCAGGTGGTGGAACGGCTGTCGAAGCGGGCAGGGGACGTTCCCGTGGCGACATTCGATGTCGATGCGCTTGAAGAACTGGTTGAGGCAGAAAGCCCATGGACCC
>JBBKXR010000131.1:0-31595 GCA_037969585.1 Verrucomicrobiales bacterium | reverse complement strand
CGCAACAGGCGCGCCTTCTCGGCAACCTCCGCCGATTCGACTTTCACCACAACTTCGACCACGGCAAAATCGCCGTCGCGCTCCAGACGCAGCGACTCGACGCGATTGCGCGTCACCGTCTCAATCGTCTGACTGCCGTTCTGTCCCTTGCCCGCCCCGTGAGCGACATCGCTTCCCGAACCCTCCCGAACGCCATCGCCGGCCTGGTCCATGCGCATCACCGCGACGACAACCGCCACCGCCAGCGCCAGCAGCACCCAGACTTCGATACGTTTGAAAAAAGCCATCCAGTTCAGTTCAGCGACCGAGTACCGGCTTCGACACCGGCGCGCTGATGCGAGGCTCCGCTGCGCGCAGACTTTTCCAGAAGAACAGCGGCGTCGCCAGCAGGCACCAGACGGCATCGCCGATCAGCGCATTACGCAAAAACATCCACGACGGCGGAAACCCCGGCACGCCGATGGTCTGACTCTGCCACCAACCGGCAAGCGTCTGCGGATAAAGTCCCGCCATGCTGATCCACGAAAAGGTATTCGCCGCCATGTAAAACAACAGACTGCACAACAAAGTGCCGCCGAACATCACCCGCCACTTCGCCCGTCGATCGAACTGCGCCGCGGCAAAAGCGATCACCGTGAAAAAGATCACCGTAAAAATCGTGTAACTGCCCAAGCCACTTCCGCCCGCCAGCCCGAGCGCAACGTCGCTGCCGATCATCATCAGCGCAGGCACCCACCAGTAGCGACGCCCGAGCAACAAGCCCCCACCGAAACACATCGCCATCACCGGAGCCGTGTTGCTCAGTAGCATCGGATAGTCAGCCGAGAACAAGCGATAAGCGACCACCAGCAAAAACAAGCTGACGATATAAAGCCAGCGCGAAGCCGGACGGATGAATTGATGGCGTTCCATGGTTGGGCAGGTGAAATAGAAATTTGGCCGGCGATGCGACAAGCAAGATCGTCGAACAATGAACGAGTATATACGGTATTTGTTGGAGAATTGAAGAACAAACCTTCAGCCGGTCTGTAGCCGCTTTCGTTAGAAGGTGGTTCAGTGGACGGATTCCCTCCGCGGTCGCCTGGCAGCTAACTTCGCTCAGGCATCTCCGGTAAAGAGCGTCGAAACCAGAGCTGCGGGAACAGGTAGGCCAGTGCTACCGAGTTCGAAGCGATTCATCCTCCAAAAATTGCGCTTCAAAATACTCACCAACGCTGGAAATGATGTAGTTCCCGCCTTCGCCAAACCAACACCGAATGTAGGCTCCACTACTGCCGAAAGAGCTACCTCCGCGCCGCGCCGAGAACATCTCATATTCAACCGTTGCACCCTCAAAACCAGCGAATTGCATCGGTAATGGAAGCTCTTCGACAGGGACTCTCTTCCGTTCAGAAACCTCCGAGCATTGGGATTTTGCGAAAAAATACACCTCTCGGAAATCAGCCTTAGTCCAGGTTTTCATTTCCGCATTTCCTCGCCTTCCCTCGAACTCATTGTAGGCGAACGAGAAAAACGGAGAACCGACCAGAACCAGAAACAAACCTCCAATGACTGCGACCTCTTTCAGGCAACTGGACTTCTTAGTCTCCTCAGAATCACCTCCCATTCCCGCACTATACCACCAATCCCTCAACCGCCGCCAGCACCTGATCGACTTCGATCAAGTTCATCGCATGCTTATTAACACGCATCTTAAAATCTTCGGCTTTCGTCAAAGGCGCATCGCAGCCCGCCAGAACCACACATGCCGCCGCGTGACGCGGTCGCCAGTGGTAGGGGTTGGTCGGCCCGTAGAGCAACACCTGTGGAATCTCAAACGCCCCGGCCAGATGCATCGCCGCCGTGTCGACGCCGAGCGCCAGACTCGCCAGCGAAATCACCGCCGCACTGCCGAGCAGACTCAGCTCGCCGGACAGATCGACGATCGGTGTCTTGGCGGCTTCTTTCAGCGCCTCGATGTGCGCCTTTTCGCCGGCATCCGCACCACCCGTGACGACGATCTTCAGCCCGCGCTCTGTCGCCAACCGATCCGCCACTGCCGCCCAACGCTCCGCCATCCAGTATTTTTCGTCACGCGCCGTGCCGGGATGAATGAGCGCAAATTTCTCGCCCTCATCAATTCCGCGCCCCGCTAACAGCGCCTTGGTCTTTGCCAGTTCCAACTCCGGAACCACCAGTTCCAGCGGCTCCGGATCGGGCGAATCGATGCCGAGTGTTTCCAGCAGCGCGACCATGTGATCGACCGTGTGCAGCTCGGTCAGCGAAGCATCAGACACGCGATTAAACACCAGGCTGCGTGGAAATTTTCTGGCACGTTTCTCATAGCCCGCCCGGATCCCTGCGTGACTCAGAAAAGTCATGAAAGCCGCCCGATCGTTGCCGTTAAAATCCAGCACCACATCGTAGCGCCCCAGTGCCAGCTGCGACCAGAGCGTGAGATTCGGTCGCCCCGGGCGATAGTTCAAATGCTCGTCGATTCTCGGGATACACGGCACCAACTGGCCCGCAGCACCCAGCGTCACCAGCGTAATATGCGCGTCCGGTCGCTCGCGGCGCAAGCGTCGCAGCGCCGGCGCGGTTAACACCAGATCGCCGATGCGCTTGATCTGAATCGCGAGAATGCGCTGCATCTTCCTTTAATTAGATTAACAAATCGTCATCGAACAGTCATCATCAGTCGCTTGCTACAGCCGCTGTAAACGCCTACCCGTAGTGCGCCGAAGATGACAGGTCAACGCCAAGACAAAACAAGCCACCGACTGCGCGAACGCTGGACGAAATTCTGGCAGCATCCTCGCGTTCGCAGCACCGTGCGTCATCCGCTTTTTCCACTGATCGCGCTGGTCGCATTCTGCCTGATCGTCGAGGAGTCCTACCCGTTTTCGGATTTTCCGATGTACTCGTCGCTGTCCCCGGGCAGCCACTATTTTTATCTGACCGATGAAAATGATCAGGCACTGCCGATCAAAGCCCTGTTCGGCATCAGCGCCTCGGAAATGAAAAAGATGTATCACTCAAAACTGACGCCGATGGCCGTCAAGAGAAGCGAGAAAACCGGCGAACGCGTCAAGGCCTCCGAACTCAACGATGCCGACCAGACCCTCGCCGGCGACAAACTGCTCGACGATCTCATGCCGCGTGCCGACGACCGCGACTGGTGGGACGAAAACGCCCCCAAAGAACTGCGCCTGATCCGGGTCGATATCTACCGCAACGACAAAGCGCTCCGTGAGGAAAAGCAGCCCATTACTGTGCGACCAATGACTCCCAAGGCAAGCACCGCCAGTCGAAGTGAGCAAGCCAGTGGACGAGCCTATCTCCTGACTCCGAACTCCGAACTCCTCCCTCCCGCAGCATGACCCTGCTCCGCGCCGACGCCTACCAACCACACCGCTTCGGCACCGTCGAGGCCGCCATCATGCGCGTGTTGCTGGTCGCCATCGTCTGGTGGTCGCTGCCCTCGGCCAAAGACGTCGCCGATCTCATCGCGCAGAAAAAACCGACCGGTCTCGCCGTGCTGTTCGACCTCACCTGGCTGGCTAAACCAGGCGTATTCGTCGGCTGCCAGATCGTGCTCGGACTCGGTGCCGCGCTCTACCTCGCCAAGCGTTTCATGCTGCTCGCCACTGGCACCATGGCACTGGTCCACATCCTCATTTTCACCCTCGATAATTCCCAGGGCGCCACCAATCACGCCTACCAACTTCTGTCGCTGGTCCTGCTCGCACAGTTCCTCACCTACCTCAGCCCGAGCATTATCCGCCTCATTGAACGCTGGAAAAAAATCAAGCTGCCGCGCCTTTTCGGCCCCGACATCCGACTCGACGACCTGGCGATATACTACAGCCAGCAAACCATCGCCGCCGCCTACCTGATCACCGGACTGACTAAACTGATCCGCTCCAAAGGCTTGTGGGCCTGGCAGTCACCGAATATCTCGGTCGAACTGATCAAGACCAACGCCCAGAATTTTTACAACCGCCTCGAAACCGACTCCACCTACGAGCAGCGCCATCAAGTCGCCCAGTGGATGATCGACAACCCGATGATCACTCGCGTGCTCATGGGCGGCGGACTGGTCATCGAACTGTTCGCCTTTATCGCCCTGCGCAATCGCCTGTGGGCTCTGGTCGCCGGTCTTGCGATCATCGCCCTGCATTGGGGGATCGACATCAGCATGGGCTTGTTTTTCAAATACCACATCGCCCTGGTGATCATTTTTTATATCAACCTCCCCTACTGGATCGGCCGCCTCATTCCCGCCGGGGAAAAACTCCAGCGCCCGCCCGGCACGTCCACATCCGAATGAAAGTCGGTCTGGTCAGACGCGGCTACTCCGCCAGTGGCGGTGCCGAGCGCTACCTGTTGCGCTTCGCCGAAGGCTTGACCCGAGCCGGTCACAGCTGGGGCCTTTTTTCCGACGCCGACTGGCCCGCCGACCTGATCGAGCGACACGGCGGCAGTCTGCAAAAAATTCGCCGTAGCGATTCGCCACGCGCCTTCGCCGATACCCTGCAAAAGGCTCTGCCACGCGAGAAATGCGACTGTCTTTTCAGTCTCGAACGCGTCTGGGACTGCGATGCCTACCGTGCCGGCGACGGCGTCCACGCCGCCTGGCTCGACCGCCGTGCCAAGACCGAAGGCAAAGGCATCGCCAACTGGTGGCGCAACCGCCGCCGCAAGCATCGTGAAATCCTTGACCTCGAAGCCAAGCTTTACGCCGCCGATTCCGGCCCGGCCATCATCACCAACTCACAACTCGTGCGGCGCGAGATCATCGAGCGCTACCACACCCCCGAGTCGCGCCTGCACTGCATCACCAACGGCTACGACGCCCCCGTCCTGACCGATAGCGAACGCGCCGAACTGCGCGAGACTAAGCGTCGCGAACTCGGCCTCGATTCGAAGGAAATCGCGGTCCTGTTTACCGGCTCCGGCTGGCAGCGCAAAGGCCTCGCCACCGCCATCGCCGCCATCGATACCACCAGCGGCGGCAGCCCAAAGATCACCCTGCTCGTCGCCGGCAGCGGCAGACTAAAAAGCGCACGCTCAGGTCAAAACAGCGCCGCTGTCCGCTTCCTCGGCCCCGTCGCCGCCGAACAAATGACCGCCATTTACGAAGCCACCGACCTGTTCGTTTTGCCGACCCTTTACGACCCCTTTTCCAACGCCAGCCTCGAAGCCGCCGCTCACGGCCTGCCCGTGATCACCACACCCGCCAACGGCTTCAGCGAAATTCTTCCCCCCGACCACAGCCTCGGCACTATCGTCCCCGAAACCGACACCACCGCCCTCGCCGCAGCCATCGCCACCTGGTCTTCAACGAGTCCCGACAATCGCACCCGCGATCGCCAGACGATCCGCGACTGGGCCAGCCAGTGGACCGTGGAAAAAAACGTCACCGAGACGCTGGCGGTATTGGAAGCGCTACCAGCGCGAAGCTAGTGGCCTGCTACCATACTTCGATATGCCACCAACGAAAGCTCCGGAGGTGCGATGAATGGTAGCCGGTGTTGAAGGGAGCAACAGCGACCAAGGCACCGGTAACAAGACCCAATACGCGAAGTCCCGGCAGGGGCGATAGAACCGCCGTTCGCCCCCAATTTCGCCCTCGCATCTACCGCCCCTGCCGGGACTATCCCCCGCCGGCATTCCCAATCCCGGCGCTTGGCCGCTGTGCGGCCTTCACACCGCGCTACCATCTCACCGTGCCTCCAGCACTCGTCTGCCCTCCTACCTCCTACCTCCTACCTCCTTGCTCCTTGCTCCTTGCTCAGAAGTAGAAAACCATCTATCTACCCAGCCACCACCACGCCATGCCCCTATCCATCAATTTCAACGATACCGAGCTTGTCTCGATGACTCTTGCCAAAGTCGGCAACCCGATTCGCGACGAACCGCTGACCGTCTCGCTGGCGCATTGTCAGTTCAATGAAGAGGATTCGGAAATGCTGACCTCGTGTTTTCTGCGCTCGTTCCGCTCTCTCGAACAGCATCATCTCGATCACCATTCGGAAATCGAGAGCAACGAACTTTACGGCTACGCTACCAAAGTGTTCGAAGACCGCGACTCGCTGGTCGAACAGGGCGGCAACATCGCTCGCCATCTCTACGACAAGTCCCGTCACCCGAACATCAAATCCGGCGACCTGTGCGTATCGTTGATCGATCACGTCGGCGTCAGCGGAGCCGGCGAACTCGAGCGGCGCCAGGCGCTGTGCATCATCAAATCGGAAAGCAAAGTGCCGTTCTTGCAAATTTCCGAGCACAACGGCGATCTCAGACTGACCACCGAGCAGGGCATTTATCCCGAGAAAATCGACAAAGGCTGCCTGATCATCGACCACGGTCGCGCCGATGGTTACGCCGTTTACCTTTTCGACAAAGGAGGTGGCAGCACGCAGTTCTGGAAACACGATTTCGTCGGCGCCGCACCAGTCAAAGACGAGGACTACCTGACCCGACACTATTCGAAAATGTGCGTCGATTTTGCCGACAAGGGTCTCTCCGAAGAGACTCCGCAAAAAGAGCGCATGGAGGTCGCCAACCGTTCGATTTCCTACCTCGAAGATTCGGAGGAATTCGATCTCGACGATTTCAAAAGTAAAGCCCTGGAGACACCGGAACGCATCGAACAGTTCGATACCTTCAAAGCCGGATACGAAGAGGAACACGATGAGGAGCTCGAAGACAAATTCACCGTCTCGCAGGGCGAAGCCAAGAAAGCCCGCAAGCGCTTAAAGAGTCGCCTGAAGCTCGACGTCGGCGTCGAACTGCGTTTCTCCTCAGGCTTCATCACCGCCGCCGATCAGTTTCTCGAGCGCGGCCACGATGATGACAAGGGCATGGAGTATGTGAAAGTGTGGTATCACAAGGAGGTTTGAGTGTTCTTTGTTTGTTGCCCTTGGTTCTTTGTTGCCAACGCAAGGAGCTGAACGCAGAGAGCGCAAAGGCGCAGAGGGCTGCAGAGTTTTTTGAATGAGCAGATACGAGCCGCTTCAGGATCAACTTTGAGATTGGGCTTCACCCGGCCCCAATCATTCCTTAGTCTTTATTTCCTGCCGTTTTCGTTGGCTGGCTGACGACGACTTCGGTAATTCGGCCTCGTAGAAATCATTCACCCATGAAAACCCGCTCCATTCAAACGACCTGGATCTGCTTGGTGCTTTTCGCATGGTTTCACGGACCGAACTCATTCGCTCAACAGGATGAGGAATTACCCAAACTGGAAGCGGCGCGCACCGCCTGCGAAAAAGATTTCATCGAGAAGGTATCGCCCTTGCAGGACAAATACGAGACGGCCTTGCATAGCTACGAGCGCAATTTCACTAAGGCTGGCGACCTCGTCTCAGCCAGTGAGGCTTCCGAAGAACGGAAATTGGCCAAGAACTGGAACAGCGTTCCGTTCAAGGTAGGTCAGCGGACTTTGAATAATGATCAATTGAATTCATTGCTGGAGAGCTACGAAAAAGCGGTAGTTCAGGTAGTGACGCCTGTCACAGACCGCTACCTGACCGGGTTGGAAGATCTCAAAAACGATTTCACTCGTGATGGAAATCTGTCCGCTGCCTTAAAGCTTGAGGGCGAGATCACTGCAGTTCAGTCCGGCAATTCACTGCTCCTCGAAGCAGCAAGGAAGGCGACCAATGAAAAGCTTTCGAAGGGAGAATTCGCGGAGTGGCTAAAAACACATCAAATCGAGTTTTCCGGTGCGTTTTCCGGCCTGACCACTTTGACTTTCGATGACGGGAACGTCCGCTACAAACAAGTCTCAAAAGGAACTGAAACGCCGTATGAGTATAAGATAGATTCTGCCCGGTCGATCCTGATGCCACACGCCGAATGGCGCGTGACCTTCGCGAAAGACTTGTCTTCCGGAACCTTTTCGACGCAGGACAACACCTATCCCATTACGATCAAAGAAAAGCCGTAAGCTTTCGGATTTGTTCGCAGGCTGTATCGTTCTCGCCTCTGCAGATTCTCTGCGCCTCCGCGTCCTCTGCGTTTTACCCCGATGCCCAACCCCGACTCGCTATTCAAACTGCGCAGCGACTACTCGCCGCAAGGAGATCAGGCGCAGGCAATTGCCAAGCTGTCGAAGTCGCTGCACGCCGGCAACAAGCATCAGACGTTGCTCGGCGTCACTGGTTCTGGCAAGACCTTCACCGTTGCCAATCTGATCGCCGATCTCGGCAAACCGACGCTGATCATGTCGCACAACAAGACGTTGGCGGCGCAGCTCTACTCGGAATTCAAATCGTTCTTCCCGGAAAATGCAGTCGAGTATTTCGTCTCTTACTTCGACTACTATCAGCCCGAGGCCTACATCCCGCGCACCGATACCTACATCGAAAAGGATTCGGCCATCAACGACGAGATCGAACGCCTGCGCCTGTCGGCGATGAGCTCTCTGCTGACCCGCCCGGACGTCATCGTCGTCGCCAGCGTGTCGTGCATCTACGGATTGGGGTCGCCGGACGACTACAAGAACATGATGATTCCGGTCGCCGTCGGTGACCTTTTGGATCGCGATATATTCCTCACCAAACTGGTCGACATTCTTTACGAGCGCAACGACATCAACTTCACTCGAGGCAAGTTTCGCGTGCGTGGCGACGTCGTCGAAGTTTATCCAGCTTACCTCGATGAGGAAGCGGTGCGCGTCGAGTTTTTCGGTGACGAAGTCGAACGCATCACGGTGTTCGATCCACTCACCGGCCACAAGCGGCAGGGCGAACTGCCGCGCTACACATTTTACCCGGCCAAGCAGTTCGTCACGCCCGCCGACAAAATGGCCAAGGCGATCAAGGCGATCCGCGCCGAGCTCAAAGAGCGCATCGCCGAGTTCGAGAGTCAGGGCAAACTGCTCGAAGCCCAGCGCTTGAAAATGCGCACCCAATACGACATCGAAATGATGCAGGAGATGGGTTTCTGTACCGGCATTGAAAACTATTCACGGCACATGACCGGACGACCGCCCGGCTCGCGACCCGGCACGCTGATCGACTTTTTTCCCGAGAAAGACTTCTTGTTGGTCATCGATGAAAGTCACGCCTCGGTGCCGCAGATCGGTGGCATGTATGAGGGCGATAAATCGCGCAAGACGACGCTGGTCGATTTCGGATTTCGCCTACCGAGCGCACTCGACAACCGGCCACTGAAATTTTCCGAGTTCATGGGCATGACCGAACAGCGGCTCTACGTCAGCGCGACACCAGCCAAGTTCGAAATCGAAAACAGTCGCGTCGGCAATAACGGTTACATTCCCCACAAACGCGACCGCATCGGCGAGGAGGAAGGCACTCCCGAACGACTGCCGCGTGTTTCCGGCAGTGCTCAATCGGTAGAAAATTTCGACGTCACCACCAAAGGCAAAGACCTCATCGCCGAGCAAATCATTCGTCCGACTGGCCTGCTCGACCCGGTGCTCACCCTGCGGCCGCTCAAGCATCAGATCGACGAAACCATCGAGCTGTGCCGTCAACGCGTCGAGAAAGACGAGCGCGTGTTGATCACCACTCTGACCAAGCGCACCGCCGAAGATCTGACCGATTACCTGCGCGGCGTCGATCTCAAGGTTCGCTACATTCACGCCGACGTCGACACCATCGAGCGGGTCGAAATCCTGCGCGCCCTGCGTGCCGCCGAGTTCGACATTCTGGTCGGGATCAACCTGCTGCGCGAAGGCCTCGACCTGCCCGAAGTCAGCTTGGTGTGCATCCTCGATGCCGACAAGGAAGGCTACCTGCGCTCGGAAACGTCACTCATCCAGACAGCGGGTCGTGCGGCTCGTCACATCAACGGCGAGTGCGTGCTGTTTGCCGACAAAGTCACCGGCAGCATGCAGGCGCTGATCAACATCACCGAGTATCGCCGCGCCCGGCAGGAGGAATACAACGAGAAGCACGGCATCACTCCCGAGAGCGTGAAGCGCGGCATTCAAAAGAGCCTGCATACGATCGTCAAAGGCCGTGAAGTTGAGACATCGATGGTCAAAGAAGGCAGTGCCGGCTTCGACGCTATCGAAGTCATCCGCGAACTCGAAGCGGAGATGATCGAAGCTTCACAAAAACTCGAGTTTGAACGCGCCGCCCTGATCCGCGACCAGCTCGTCGAGCTGAAAAAGGAAGCCGGCATCAAAGACAGCAAAGCCCCCGAGAAAAAACGCCCGGGCCGAGGCAAGTTCAGCTACAAAAAATAGCGCACCGCTTCCAATCCACGTCAGTGGACGATCACATGAGACCGTCCGTCCCGGCGGTCCCAGTGGGCGATCCCCCAACACTGGACGAACCTAACTCCTATCTCCCAACTCCCTCCCCCATGAACCGCCACATCCCAATCACCGTCGCGTCGCTAACCCTGATCGCATTTGTCATCATCGGCTGCTCGACCCCAACGACAAATCCCGTCCCCGGCGTCCGCGGCGTCAGCCTGTCTCGCGACGAGTGGGGGCACCGCCCGGGACCGCAGGGATTCCGCACGGTGATCATCGACGCCGGCCACGGTGGCAAGGACAGTGGCGCCATTTCGCGCTCGGGATTAAAGGAAAAGGATCTCGCCCTCGACACTGCCAACCGTCTACGCAGCGAGCTGAGCCGCGATTTCAATGTCGTCATGATGCGTGACAACGATCGCTTCGTCGACCTCGACGACCGCGCCGCTTTTGCCAGCCGCTACGATGCCGCCATCCTCGTCAGCCTGCACTACAACTCCAACGGCTCGACCTCGACCGGCCCGGAAATCTATTGGTGGCGCGTCGACAGCTACAGCCTGGCGAGACGCATTTTCTCCAAACTTCAGGGCGTCGCCATCGGCCGGAATAACCGCGGCATGGTGCGCCGCCGCCTGCGCCTGACACGCAACCCCGACATCCCGTGCGTGCTGGTAGAATTCGGTTATCTCAGCAACTACAGCGATGCCCAAAAGTGCGGCGACGCCGGTTACCGCGCCCGCCTCGCCAAGGCCGTCGCCGACGGCATCCGCGAACAGAACGCGCACGGCGACCAAGGCATGGGCGCCCTACCTAAACCACTCAACCAACCCCCAAGCCGCCCGACCGATCCTGCGGGGTCGTGATCTGGTCGGCTCACCACAGCCGCTCCGACGCGATCCGTGCGCCTTCCGCGAGATTGGCAAACTTCGCCCATACGATACTCGGGTGGATCTCCTGTTCGGTCGCGGCGAAGCTGGCGAAGCCGCAGTCGCTGCCGCCCATGACGTTTTCTTTGCCGACTACGGAGGCAAAGCGCTCGAGTCGTTGGGCGATCAGTTCGGGGTGCTCGACCAGCGGGGTCGAGTGAGAAATCACCCCGGGAACCAACGACTTGCCTTCCGGCACTTTTACGTTTTTCCATACCTCCCACTCATGCTCGTGGCGCGGGTTACCGGCTTCGAACAGGTAGGCGCCTGCATTTACCTTGAGCATAATGTCGACGATGTCTGACAGATCCATCTCGTGCACTCGCGGACCGATATTGATGCCATAGCAGGTGTGAAAACGAATGCGATCCTCAGGCAGATCCCGCAACGCATGGTTGAGCGCTTCGACCCGCACCTCGGCCCATCGACGACATTCTTCCACGCTCAGTTCGGGACGCGAGATGTAATAAGTCAGCAAACGCGGATCGTCGATCTGCAGTAGCACACCGGCGTCGATGATGGCCGCGTATTCCTCGCGCATGGCATCGGCGATGGCGAAAAGATAAGCTTCGTCGCTTTCGTAAAAAACATTGCCCTGCTGGCCTTCGACATCCGACGGTGAAACGGCGGACAGGAACAGCTCCTGATGATCCGGATGCGCTTCGGCGGCGGCCTTTACATTGGCGATGTCGCGCTGCAGGAATTCGTGGCCGGTGTAAGTGACCGGTCCGGTACAAGCCAGCTTTACCGGCTTGGCGACGAGCCCTTCGCGAGCCTTGCGGTGGGCATCATAGAATTCGGGGAAGGCAATCGTTTCACGGGAATCCACCCACAGATCCTCACCCTGATTTTCGCACGGCGAAAAACCTCCCAAGCGCTCGGCAATGTAGGTCAAAAAGCTTGCCTTGCTCTGCTCACCGTCGTTGACCACATCGATGCCGGCCTGGATCTGCGACGCGACGATGCCATCAACCGCGCCACGAGTCGACGATTCAAACTCGTCGGGATCGAAAGCCTCGCCACGTTCCTTGGCGAACAGCAATTCAAGCTGGCGCGTCGGTCGAGCCAGGCTGCCAACATGAGTGGTAAGGATTCGGTCAGTGCTGCGTTTCATGATTCGGAAGATGATGCGGGTTAAGAATTTTTTCTACGAACAAAATGAACCACAACGCCGACCGCCAGCAGACCACCGGCCAGCGCCATCGCCAGGTTTCTGACCATCACACTGGTCCCGGGAACCTGAGAGTTGTCATTCAGGATCGAAAGTGCCGCCCCGGACATCGCGAGCAAAATGCCGATCGCCATCAGCACATTCCACAGCACCCGGCTGGCACCACGAGGCAGCGATTTACCCATCAGACCGCGATGATTCATCAGGCAGAAAAATGCGATGTAGGCAATCGGCAGCAGCACCATGCCGAAGCGACTGGTCGGCACCGCCAGATAAAATTTCGCCCGCCCCGACCAGAGAAACAACGCTCCGAGCGCGCCCGTGATCGCAGGCAGCACGGCTCCGAAGCGATACAGATTTCCGCGCGATGGCTTGCCGAACATTTCACACACAGCAAACCCGTTGATCAACATCAGAATGATGATACTCGACACCGCCATACCGACCACGCCGACACCGAAAATGATCTGCGCCGCGCCACTGCCACCAAGCCCACCGAGGGTGTCAGCCAAGGCAAACGCGTCCCTCTCGATCAGCGTTGCCGCCAGCAGCCGATCGGCATTTGGAAAGTCACCGTTTGCTGTCGTGGCACCGCTCGCGACGCGTAGATCGTCGAGATTTTTTGCATACGCCTCAACCAATTTCGGTTCCACATCCGCCGCTCCTTCGATCAGCCCTTTCTCGGCTTGGCCATGAAACTGAGCGGCCGCCGCGATAACCACGCAACTGGTCGCCAGCACAAACGGAATGAACAGCCCGGTCGCGAGATCAAATTTTGCCAGCCCGCGAAACTCACGATCCCAACCGCGCTTCAGCATGGAGTAGGGCAACAAGAACGTCATATTGATACCGACCGCCGTTGCCGCCGCCGCCACCATGCGATCCCGCTGTGCCGAGACCACCATCTCGCGCCAGTAATCGGGAGCGGAACTTTGCGCGATCAGCGTGCGTAATGACTCAGCGGGTTCGAACACCAAGCTTGGGTTGGGCACAAAGCCACTGCCAATTTCCCCCCACGGCAAACCACCGCCGCGCGTCGCCAGCAACCACACCACGGAAAAAAAGCTCAGCACCACCAGCCCGACCATGAGCTTGAGCAAGGCATCGAAAATCTTGTAGCCGCGCGCACTCGCGTCGTAGAGCCAGACGACAAAGGCCGACACCACGAACAGCGCAATCGCTGCGGCATACTCGCCGCCCTCGAAATCAAACACGCCAAGATTCTGTCGCAGCGCCGCCGAGCCGAGCGAAAACTGCGGCATCGCCCACACCAAGTTCGCCATCACCGTGGCAATGATCCAGCTCCAACCAAGCAGCGGACTGACGTGTTTGTTAAGCGCCGTGAACGGACGCTCGCCCGTGGACAGGACGACATGCGAAATCGCACTAAGCATGACAATACCGAACAGCATCATCAGCGGCTGCAGCCACATCATTTCGTAACCGCCGATGATGCCCAGGTAGAGACTGCCGGCCAGCGAACCTCCGCCGAGAGTGATCGCGCTCTGCAGCCAACCGGGCCCGGAAAGCCCTAACCAGGTGCGCAAAGTCGCGCCTTTGCCCTGAGTCCGTGCCGCGACCAGTCGCTCCCGCTGGGCAGCGGCAGTGGAGTTTTGATCGCTGGCGTCGTCGCTCATTTTTCTTTGCCAGTAGTCTCCGCAGCACCCACATCGCGAGGCAACACCGCCACACCGATATGCGAATAAGGACTCGAACTATCGCGTCCCGGCTTGCCGTCCTTGTCGATGTAATCGCGATTCCAATCGCGGGCGGAATAGTACATTAGGTAGCGATCAGGACGCACAACCAGACACGGCGTCGAGGTGTAGCGACTGTCGAATCGCACCTTACCCTCAGCGGCCGCCAACGCGGAGCGTTGATGATCAACCTGCCAACTCGTGCCGTCGTTGGAGCGGGCGCAAAACAACTCAAACATGCCGCCATCGATGTGGCCGCCGTACCACATCCGATAACCATCCTTTTCACGGATCACAAATGGATACACACAGGAATTCAGCCGCTCCGACGGTCGGATCGCGGGCTCCTTTTCTCGTTCCCAGCTCACGCCGTCGGTCGACGAAAACTCATAGATGTTGCTGAACAAACCGCCCTTCGATTCCGCCGTCGGCGCTGAATTCCCCCACATCCGATACTGCGACGATCCGGTCTTCATCACCACCGGCGAGCGCAAACTTGCGTATATCGGCTCGGCACGGATCGACCATTCGATGCCGTCTAGACTCGTCGCATAACAAAGCTGCTGGCGGCTGTGATCATCATTATCGATCACCACGACGAACCACATTTTGAAAATATCATCATCGTCATCGAAGAGCACAAACGGCGTCTGATATCCCTCCGCTAGCGACAGATCATCGCTGGTTAGAATAGGGTTGCCGACGTACGGCGTCCACTTGATGCCGTCTGCCGAGACCGCATAGCCCATTGCCATGTCACCGGAACGAGAGCCGGTCGACGTTCCGAGATACCACATGTGGAACTGTCCATCGTGAAAGATCACGTGAGGGCTGTAACAAACAACTTTGCACCAGTCCTCATCCGTCGTGCGCGCCGACAGGATCGGCTCGGCCAATCGTTGCCAGGGCTGAGGGCGCTGATCGAATACGTGCGCCTTTAGGGCTTGCGTCGGATCTTCAGCGACCGATGCCGTAATCGACAAGGCGTAAAGAAGCGTAGTGAAGATCCGCCAAAGTCCTCGTTCGATCGGCTGTGAAATAGAAAGTGACATAAGCGGCAATCGCGATTCCCTGACACACCAAGTCTAGGAAAGCACGGTGCCGGGCACCAAGGCAAATCGGCGCGGGAAAAGGCCATGACTGATTTACCGCAACCTTTCAGTAAAAAAATGCCAGTATGGAAATACAAAGCAGATGCCCGGATCAACCGACAACCAATCGAACTCGAGCCCTACCCGCCTGCCTGCAGGCAGCTTTCTCACGACCTGCTGGACGCAAGTCATGGCGGCGCGTGGCGATTCTGATGAGTCTCGCTACGCCTTGCGCGAGCTTTGCGATCACTACTACCAACCGGTGATCACCTACCTGCAGCGCGCCGGTCATTCGGCAAACGACGAAGCCAAGGACCTCGCCCATGACTTTTTTGCCGACCTGTTGAGCGGCCACCGTCTCGATCATTTGGAGCGCGAGCGCGGTCGATTTCGATCGTATCTGCTCGGTGCGCTAAAGCATTTCCTCTCGCACCACCGTGCTTGTCGCAACACAATCAAACGTGGTGGCGAAGCATCGACGATTTCGCTCAACGAAACCGGTATCGAAATTCGCGAAGGCGAAATATTCGCCGACCCACATTCGCTGCCTCCCGACGATTGCTTCGATCGCCAGTGGGCGTTGACTGTGCTCGATCGCGCCCTCACTTCGTTGGAGGTCGAATGCGCACAACAGGGCAAGGCAACTCACTTTCAACATCTCTCTCCCTGGTTGACCGGCGAAGCTGATCACGGCGATCAACTCGCCCTCGCCGAACGACTGGAAATGCCTGCCAACACTTTGAAGAGCACCATCTCCCGTCTGCGCTCGCGTTTCCGCAAAGCCGTTAAAAACGAAATCGCACAGACGCTGATCGATCCTACCGACGTCGACAACGAGATGACCGCCCTGCTTGCCGCGCTGGGCGGCGATAGGAGAAAGTGAAAAACATTCTGCAACCTTTCTTCCGCGTTCCGCCAGTAAACCGGTGATGAGTGATCACTCCACAGAATCAAGCCCTTCGACAACCTGCTCGATCTGCGGTACCGATCTTGAGCCCGATTCCGCGCCTCGCGGATTGTGCCCACGCTGCCTGATGGCAGAGGCGATGGCGGAAACCGAAACGCCGCACGACGCTCAGTCGACAAAGCCCGAACGGCCAGATTTCGGTGCCGTTCAAGCCGCATTTCCCCAGTTGGATATCCTCGAGCTGATCGGCATCGGCGGCATGGGTGTGGTCTACAAGGCGCGACAAAAATCCCTCAACCGCACCGTCGCGCTCAAGCTGCTGGCACCGCATCGCAAGACCGAGCCCGGATTCTCAGAACGCTTTACTCGAGAGGCGCAAGCGCTCGCCGCCCTCAATCACCCGAACATTGTCACGGTTCACGACTTCGGCCAAGCCGGCGAATTTTTCTATCTGCTGATGGAATTCGTGGACGGCGTGAATTTGCGCCAAGCGATCAACAACGAACGCTTCACCCCTGAACAGGCACTGGCCATCGTGCCGCCGATCTGTGACGCGCTGCAGTTCGCGCACGATCGCGGCATCGTGCACCGCGACATCAAACCCGAAAACCTGCTGCTCGATAAAGACGGCCGCGTTAAGGTCGCCGACTTCGGGATCGCCCGCATTCTCGATCAGCCGGAAGGTGCGACCGAAAACCCGGAGTCCCCCCCGCCACTCGCCCCCGGGCTCACTGGCGACAGCAAACTCGGCACGCCGCGCTATATGGCGCCGGAACAGTCGGAACACCCCGAACAGGTTGATCACCGTGCTGACATCTATTCGCTCGGCGTAGTGTTCTACGAAATGCTCACCGGCGAAGCGCCCGGCGGACGCCTCGACCCTCCGTCAAGCCGCGTCGCTGTGGACGTGCGCCTCGACGAAGTCGTGATGCGCGCGCTCGCTGACTCCCCTGAGCTCCGCTGGCAGACGGCCGCCGATCTGCGCACTCAGGTCGAGACGATTGTTTCGGAAAAAGCATCCGCTTCCCCACCGCCTCTCACGCCAATAGCCGCGGAGCAAGCCGATCTCTCCTCAGTGCCGCCATCCCCGAATGTGACCCAACAGAATGACCAAGCTCCTACGAAAAGGCGCAGCGGCTGCCTCATCGCCGGACTTGTCGGCGGCGCATTTCTCCTACTGGCATCTCTCGTGCCGCTATCCCTCTATTTTTCCAACGCACCGAGCAGTTCCGAAGAAGCCGCCGCCATTAATGAAGCGCAAGCCAACTTTAACGTTGCCAATGCCGAGTCACATCGCGCCCGCAATCAACTGAGCCAACACCGCCAGGAATTTCCCAACTTTGACCAACTCGACCCCAACAGTCGTGCTGCCCGGATTGGTCGCGAACTTGAGCAAGCGTTCGCCGAAGCCGAGCAGCGCGAGCACTCCACCCAGGCTTATCTCGGCCATCTGCGCGAAGACCGCTCTTACGGTGTGCGGCCAACCAGCTGGGCCGCCCTGCTGGTAGTCGTCCCGCTGATCGGCATCGTCGTCCTGACCATTGCCATCGTGGTCTTGAAAAAGAAAAAATCCGTCGGCTGCCTGCTCGCCGTCGTGTTGCCGATCGGCGCCCTCTTCGCGCTAGGCTTGCTCTGGATATTCGCGGGCAACCGCACAGTCACCGAAATTCAAAATCCCACAGTCATTCATCTCAACGCCAACGGGCCTGCGGTGACCTGCCGCTACGTCATGCGCCGCGCCCTTGTACAGCCAAGACCAGAACCCGGCGAAAACAAAAAACCCAGCCATGAATTCGTCTGCAAATTCGATCCGCTCGAACTGGAGAAAGGCTGGGAACTGTGGTTGACCCACCGTCGCAGTGACACGCTCGACGGCGAGCTGCGCAGCAGCGGTGCTGGCAGTCAAAAAGTTGGCGACAGCCGCGAGGCAAGAATGCAACTCGACGATCTTGAGTGGAACGACCATTTGAAGCTGGGCATCCAATCCCAATTGCAAAGCAAGTTGGGTCAGGCGATCGACATCCAACCGGGAAGACCTGTTTCCCTTGTGAAAGTCACTGATACCAAAGGTGCGCAGTTGGAGATCCAGATTGAACTGCGGCCGACCCCGGACTTTTCCAACCAGCCAGCCAATCAACTCTTCGTCCGCGAAGTCGAATCGGAGCCCGGCAAGGGGCATCTCGCTTTGGCCTTCAACGAAATTCTAACCGCCGGCGGCTACGATCTGATCCTGGAGACGCACGGAGCGGTCGCGCACTATGACAACCACGAGATGATCGCAGATGCAAATTTCCCCCGCCTCACCGCCCGCGACCAGCTTGAGCCCTCGCAAGAAATCATCCGCCAGGCCGGCAGCTTGCGTTTCGATTTTCCGGAAGTCGCTGACTTCGACCGCACCAGTCTGCTACCCGTCTCAGGAACCTCGGTCAGGGTCCATCCCTCGCAACCGTGGAAAATTTTCGACATTACCGATCTCAATTCAGGACACCGAGCCCGGGCGGAGTTGCGACTCGTGCCCGAGGGAACAGTCGACGAGATACTCCCGTCACCGGGCAAGGCAAATTCTGCCGTCGACGGTGATCGACCGGAATGGCCCGAAGGTGTTGCGTTCACGATAATGGGAGGAGTTGCCGCCCCTGGAGCTTCGCAGATTAAGATTCAGTGCATTCTTCGCCACCGCGACAACGAAGACAGCGAACAGCAAATCGGGGTTCCTACCGTCATCCAGCTCCCCCTTTCAAACCCTGAACAGAACCAGATGATGACTGCTTTTAGCTGTTCATTCTACCCCCATATCCATCCGACCCATCCGAGCGGTTTTATTATCGCGTTCAAAGACAATGAGAGCGGCAAATTCCATCGGACCTTCGAAGGAAAATTCCCTTCATCATCAGCAGCACTAGTCGTCAGCGGCGTCGAGATGCCTCGATCCGGGCACTGGCCTGAGTCGGAAACGCTGAAATTTACTTACTTGAAAAAACCGCACTCCCCCATCATTCGCCGACTTCTTCATGGCAGCCTGGTCGAAAATGATGGGACCTCGGTGAAAGATTGGTGGGACGTGTATTTGCGGATGGAATACACCGAAACCAACCAGCGCAATGCCTCCCCCAGCACCGAGAAAAACCATGGCAATGAGCACGCGTTCCAACTTCCCTCCTCCCCAAAATGAACCGGAACCAAAAACTCACCCTCACCGCTGCCGCCGCTTCGTTTGCCCTCAGTTCCCTGGTCGTGTCGTGGGACCTATCAGGCGCCGCGAGCAACTTTACCACCACCCGCTATCGACTGATCGTCCTGCCACCTGAACCGGGCCCCTGATCAGAGCGCCAACTGCCCCCCCGGTCCCGTGGTCCCGGGCACTGATTAGACTTTGCGGCACGCTGGTGTTTTTCTCAGCTTGTCACCCAGAGCCGCATCCGTAGTCCTGGCATTTCCGTCCGGGGCCCTGCGTATCACGTCGTCCAACTCACATTCACACACGCGGACGAGAACGCATGTGCTACTTCGCCCCCACATCCTGGCTTGCAAAAACCAGTGCCTTCGGTCATATCCTAGGCCATCATGAAACGCGAATCTCTCTGCCTGCACGCCGGTCACACACCCGACTCGGACACCCGCTCCTGCGCGGTACCGATCTACCGCACCAGTGCCTTTCAGTTCGATAGCACCGAGCATGCTGCCAACCTGTTTGCCCTTAAGGAACTCGGCAACATCTACACCCGCCTGATGAACCCGACCACGGCGGTTCTCGAAAGCCGGGTCGCGCAACTCGAGGGCGCCCACCCGATGGCCGGCCTCGGCGTCGCCTCCGGCACCAGTGCGATCTTCTACGCCATCATCAACCTCGCTGAAGCCGGTGACAACATCGTCTCAGCCCGCAATCTCTACGGCGGCACTTACACGCAGTTTGCCAATATCCTGCCCGCCCTCGGTATCGAAGTGCGCATGGTCGACTCCAATGACCCGGCTGCCTTCGAAGCCGCCGCGGATGAGAAGACGCGCGCCTTTTTCTGCGAAACCGTCTCCAACCCGGCCTGCGAAATCGCCGACCTCGACGCCATCGGCAACCACGCCAAAAACTGCGGCGTGCCCCTGATCGTCGACTCGACCTTTTCGACTCCGCACCTGACTCGGCCTCTCGAACATGGCGCCGACATCGTCGTTCACTCACTGACCAAATGGCTCGGCGGCCACGGCACAGGGCTCGGCGGGATCGTCATCGACTCCGGTCGCTTCGATTGGAAAGCCGGCAAACACCCGCTGTTCGACAATCCCGACGACTCCTACCACGGCCTGCGCTGGGGACACGATCTCCCCGACGCTCTTGCACCGCTGGCCTACATCCTGCGCATGCGCACCGTGCCGTTACGCAACCTCGGTGCGTGCATCTCGCCCGACAACTCGTGGATGTTCCTGCAGGGCATCGAAACCCTGCCGCTGCGCATGGATCGCCACTGCGAAAATGCCCTCGCCGTTGCCAAACATTTGAAAAACCACGCCGACGTCGAGTGGGTGCGTTTCCCCGGCCTCGAAGATGATCCCGAATTCGCCAAGAATCAGAAGTACCTCGAAGGCAAAGGCGGCGGCATGGTCGTGTTCGGCATCAAAGGTGGCGCTGACGCCGGCAAAAAATTCATCGAAAGCCTCGGCATGTTCGCCCACGTTGCCAATGTCGGTGATGCCAAAAGCCTCGCCATTCATCCCGCCAGCACCACTCATTCGCAGCTCAATGAAGAGCAGCAGGCCGGCGGCGGAATCACTCCCGAACTGATCCGACTGTCGATCGGCATCGAGCACATCGACGACATCGTCGCCGACATCGATCAAGCGCTCGCTACGGCGTGCGGCTCTTAAGTGCGGTAGATTTTTAATCTGCCTGCGTTGCGTTGGCAGACTCGTCCAACCAATTACTCGTCCCCTGAGGCAGTTTGCAAAACTGCCCCACCATCCAGCCACCAATCCTTATGGGACCTGATCCATCAGAAAAAAACGTCCTCGGCACCGAGCTGCAACCGTGCAGCCTGGTCGATCCGGTGACCGGATTTTACCGCACCGGAAAATGCCAGGTCGGCCCCGAGGACATCGGCTGCCACGCCGTCTGCACCGTCGTCACCGAGGAATTTCTCGCCTTTGAGCGACAAGCCGGTAACGACCTGTCGACGCCCGCCCCGCAGTACGGATTCCCCGGCCTCAAGCCCGGCGATCACTGGTGTCTTTGTGCGCCACGCTGGAAGGAAGCCTTCGACGCCGGCATCGCCGCGCCGGTCGTGCTCGAAGCCACCAGCGAAGCCGCACTCCAGTATGTCCCGCGCAGCGTTCTCGAAGAGTTCGCCGTCGAGGATGCATCGCTCGCCGACGACGACAAGTAGCACCCTAGGCAGAACGACACTCCTGTCGTCCCCGTTGCGTTGACAGCAACCGACACTCTCGTCCAGCGGGAGAACCACAGGAGTGTGGCTCATCCTTACCCCCGCTCACCCGAAAGGCTCGATATCCGGCAACTGCCGGAAGCAGGTTGCGCGCATCGTCTCGATGAACTCTTTCATGTAAGCCATGTCGGCTGCCGTCGCCGTGGTCGCCGCATAAAGCTCGCACCACAAGCCCTTCGACGTGATCGGTCGCTCGACCACGTAGCCGGCATCGAGGTAGTTCTGCACCGCCCACGCCGGTAGCGCGGCGATGCCTCGACGGCTCGCTACCAGCTGCAAGATCGCCACCGTCAAAGTCGCTGTCCTACGCTCAGGATCGACACCCGCCGGACGCAGCACCTGACGAACTAGATCGAGTCGCTCATCCGGAATCGGATAAGTGATCAGCGTTTCGTTTTTAAAATGCGTCGCCGTGAGCTGCTTTTTTTTCGCCAGGGGATGATCCTTCGCCAGCAGCGCCGGCATGTCGTAGCGGAACAGCGGATGAAATTTCAGCCCGGTCCGTTTCTGCGAGCGCGATACGATCACCAGATCGGCGCGGTTTTCTTCTAACAAACCCACAGGATCCGGATGAAAGCCCGACACCAGATCCAACTCCACGTCCGGCCAGTGATCGCGGAACACATCCATCGCCGGCATCAACCAATCGAAGCACGAGTGACACTCAACGGCGATACGTAACTCGCCCGCACGCCCCTCCTGCAGCCGCGCCACATCGCGGTCGGCCGTGTTCATCGCACGCTGCACGTCATAGGCCAGCGCGACCATGCGCTCCCCCACCGGCGTCCAGCGCAGCGGCTGTGTCTTGCGTTCGAAAAACCCACAGCCATAGCCCTCCTCGATCGCCTTCAGTTGGTGCGACAGTGCCGACAGCGTCAGGTTCAGACGCCGCGCCGCATTCGCCAAACTGCCGGTTTCGGCGAGGGCGATCAGAGTCTGTAAATGTCGAAGCTCAAGCATAGTTTTCCGTTCTACGGCTGAGAAGGCAATGGTAGGGCGAGAGCTCCGCGTGTCTCCAGTGGACGAGTGGAATTGCCAACTAGGTTGAGGAGGCTGGCGGGCCGCCTGCCCTACAACTAGGCTTTTAGACTATGTTGAACAGATTTCAACCAAATGATCAACAGCTTGCGATTGGCTCATCATCTACCTGCGGTGACAATACCCTCCATGAGCACGAAACTTCTCACCAACAACCTCGGCTACCCGCGCATCGGCGACCGCCGCGAACTGAAGAAAGCTACCGAGGCCTACTGGGCCGGCAAGATCGATCGCGACGCGTTGCTCGCCACCGCCGCCGACCTGCGACGCCGGAACTGGGAGAAACAACGCGACGCCGGCATCGACCTGATCCCGAGCAACGATTTCAGCTTTTACGATCAGGTTCTCGACATGAGCCTGCTGCTCGGCAACGTGCCCGCTCGCTTCAGCGATCTCAACGAAGATCAAAGCGACCTTGACCGTCTGTTCAGCATCGCTCGCGGCCATACTGCACACCACGACTGCCCCGGTTGCGCCGCGAGCGAAATGACCAAGTGGTTCGACACCAACTACCACTACATCGTCCCAGAACTCAGCGCCGAAAGTCAGTTCCAGTTGAGCGGTGGCAAGGTCATCGATGAATTTAACGAAGCCCTCGCCCTCGGCATACTCACCAGGCCCGTCCTGATCGGCCCGCTAACCTGGCTCAAGCTCGGCAAATGCATCGACGCCAACAGCGAAAATTTTGACCGCCTCGCCCTGCTCGACCGACTGCTGCCGGTCTACGCCGAGTTGATCAAGAAACTCGCCAGCTTCGGCGTCGAGTGGATTCAGTTCGACGAACCGGCATTGTCTCTCGATCTCGATGACAGCGAACGCACAGCCCTGACCCGCATCTACGCAGAACTCGGCGCTGCTGCGCCCGAGGTGAAATTGCTGGTCGCCAACTACTTCGGCGAACTTCGCGACAACCTGGACACCTTCGTGAATCTACCGGTCGCCGCCGTACACATCGATGCCGTCCGCGCCCGCGCCGAAGTCGACCAAGTAATCGCCGCCCTCCCCGCCGAACGAATCCTCAGCGTCGGCGTCGTCGATGGTCGCAACATCTGGAAAAATCGCTACACCGACTCGCTCGAGTTGCTTAAAAATGCCCGTGCCCAGCTCGGCGAAGAACGCCTACTGGTCGCCGCCAGTTGCTCACTTCTGCACAGCCCGGTCAGTCTCGACAGCGAGCCCGACCTCGATCCCGAGCTGCACGACTGGCTCGCTTTTGCAGACCAAAAGCTCGACGAAATCACCGAATTGCGCGACCTGCTGATCTGGCGTGCCCCGCTCGATGCCCTGCACGACAACGAAGCCAGCCACGTCCGTCGCGCCAACAGCGAACGCATTCACCACGCCGAAGTTCAGGCCCGCGCCGCCGCTGTGACCGCCGCCGACCTCACTCGCCCTTCGGTATTCGCACAACGCCGCGAAGCCCAGCAGGAACGTCTGCAACTGCCGATGTTCCCGACCACCACCATCGGCTCGTTCCCGCAGACCAGCGAAGTTCGTCGCGCTCGCGCCCGCTTCCGCAAAGGCGAACTCAGCCCCGGCGCGTACCGCGATTTCCTGCGCGAAGAAACCGCACGCTGCGTCAGCGAACAGGAAATCCTCGGCCTCGATATGCCTGTGCACGGCGAATTCGAGCGCACCGACATGGTCGAATACTTCGGCGAAAAGCTCGATGGATTTGCCTTTACCAACAACGGCTGGGTGCAGAGCTACGGCAGCCGCTGCGTCAAGCCACCGGTCATCTTCGGCGACGTCAGCCGCCCCGAGCCAATGACCGTCGAGTGGTCGAGCTACGCGCAGTCACTCACTGAGCGACCGATGAAAGGCATGCTCACCGGGCCAATCACCATTCTGCAGTGGAGCTTCGTCCGCGACGATCAGCCGCGCTCCGCTACCGCTCGACAGATCGCCCTCGCCATTCGCGATGAAGTCGCCGACCTCGAAGCCGCGAACCTGCCCGCCATCCAGATCGACGAACCTGCCCTGCGCGAAGGTCTGCCCCTGCGCCGTGCCGACTGGTCGACCTACCTCGATTGGGCCGTCGATGCCTTCCGCTTGAGCAGCGCCGTCGCCGCCGATGCCACGCAGATCCACACCCACATGTGCTACTGCGAATTCAACGACATCATCGAATCGATCGCCAAACTCGACGCCGATGTCATCACTATCGAGACCTCTCGCTCGAACATGGAACTGCTCGACGCCTTCACCGACTTCGCCTACCCCAACGAGATCGGTCCCGGCGTTTACGACATCCATTCGCCACGCGTTCCTTCGGTCGACGAAATGCAGACTCTGCTCGAAAAAGCAGCCGCCGTCCTGCCCGTCGCAAACCTCTGGGTGAACCCCGACTGCGGCCTGAAAACACGCGATTGGCCCGAGACACGAGCAGCCCTCGAAAACCTCGTCTCCGCCGCCAAAGCCATGCGCGCCAAACACGGAACCGCACAACCACTCGCCGCAGTATAAACATCGGCGATTGATTTCGCGTCGGATCATTGGCTATCATCAGCCATGATCCGACGCCTTTTCGCCGCCCTGCTGCTCGCCAGTCTTGCACAATCGTGCACGTCCAAGACGTCGGAACCTTCGCCTGCTCCCCCTGCCGTCGCTCCCGCTTCGCGTCCGGTGGTTATCGATCCCTCCTCTTCGCCGATCTCCGCCGCCGCACAACGCGAAGTCATCCGCCGCCAGGAAGCCATGCGCCGCGCCGACGAGGCCGCCCTGCGCGCCAACCGGCAGATGGCCGACGGTGACTACGAAGCGGCGCTGGGTAGTTCGCGAAAAGCGTTGGGCGAGACCCGTTAACCTCACGACATCGCGGCGCAATTGAGCTTGTGATGCTGCCCTGTTGACCGGCAGTCTGTGCGGGTGATGAAAAACTGCCTCAGCCTGATCACGATCGCGCTAGCGATCGCATTCCTTCCCCACGCCAGTCACGCTGCCGAAGCATTTGAACTGGGCGCCGCCAACTATGAGGCCGACCGCGTCGGCGGAAAAGAAGCGGACTCGATCATCGGTGACTTCGTGCTGCGCAACGACAGAGCCGAAGCGGTCATCTCCGGCAATCTCCCCGATCGGCGCGCCAACATGAGCACCTTCTACGGCGCCGATGGCATGACGCCCGGCTGCCTCTACGATCTAAGTCTGCGCGACACCGACAACGATCAGATTGTCGCCTACTGTCCGCTCAATCAACGCGGCAATATCAACTACGTGCGCATCCTCGACGCCGGCGGCAAAGGCAAACCGGCGAGCATCGAAGTGTTCACCTCGGCGGCGAAAACGGGTGGCTTTGACATTCGTCACGTCTACCAACTCACCGACGGCGAAACCGGCGTCTTGATCACCAGTACGGTGACCAACCATGGCAAGGCCGCCGCCAAACGCGAGAACTTCGCCGACGTGAACGCAAAGTTCCGGGTCCGAGGCACCTGGAACGACATCGATTGGGTCGATTCCATCGATCCGACCGATAAATGCGGTTACGCCTGGGCGTGGGAGCCCGGCGTCGAAGGCCCGCAAAAGTCTCAACCGTTCGAAGCCGGCCAAACGATCACCGTGTCACGCTTCATTGCCGTCGGCACCTCACCGGCGGCTGCACTCGGCGAAGTGGCCAGTCGACATGGTGCGAGCGGAAAGCTCGACGGCAATATCGCTAATGATACAGGCGAAGGCATCACCAGCGCGCGAGCTATGATCAAGATCGGTCAGTCGGTCATTCCCGCGTATCCGGATGAAAGCGGCAAGTTCTCGATCACCTTACCGGTCGGCGATCATCAGGTCAGCGTCGAAGACATCGGTCGATCGGCCGTCGATCAACGCGTCGCCATTTCTCCCACTGCGCCCGCAACGCTGGCTGCCAAACTTGGCAATCCCTCACAGGTGGTTTTTAAAATCACCGACGAGCAAGGCAAAGACATCCCTTGCAAGGCACAGCTCAATGCCGTCGAGGGCACTGAAAAGCCCGATCTCGGGCCGACCGATCGTGCTCACGGTTGCGTCGATCAGTATCATTCGGAGACCGGCAGCTTCAGCGTGCAACTTCCTCCGGGTAGCTACGAAGTCATCGTGACCCGCGGCCCTGAGTTCGGGCATTTGAAAGAATCCGTCACCCTGGCAGCGGGACAAAGCCACGCTTTTTCCGGAAAGCTCATTCGCCAAGTCGACACCAAGGGCTGGATCAGCACCGACTATCACAACCACAGCACGCCAAGCGGCGACAACACCTGCGGCACGGATGACCGCATCATCAATCTCGCCGCCGAACAAATCGAATTCGCTCCGACAACGGAACACAATCGCCTCTACGACTGGGCACCGCACATCGAGAAGCTCGGCCTGCAGGCTCACTTGAGGACCATTCCCGGCATGGAGCTGACCGGCAGCGGCGCTCATTTCAACATGTTCCCGCTCGAACCAAAGCCCGGCCTGCAGGATGGCGGCGCTCCGGTGTGGAGCAAAGACCCGCGACTCAACGCCATCGTCCTGCGCGGATTCCAGGGCGAGCGACCAGACCGCTGGATTCACGTCAATCACCCGGACATGACGGAAAATTTTATCGACCGCGACGGCGATGGCAAGGCCGATGGCGGCTTCGCATACTTCGGCAACCTGATCGATGGATTGGAAACTCAGAACTACAAGAACTCCGAGATTCTTGCTGGCGCTCCGTACCAGTTAACCGATCCGTTCAACCGCGGCAGCCGCATTCAGTACATCCGCGAATTCATCTGGCTGCAGTTGCTCAATCAAGGGCTGCCTGCCCGTGCCCTCGCCGTTTGTGATGCACACCACGTCTACGGCAACGGCGTCGGCGGATGGCGAACCTACGTGCAGAGCTCGACCGACGATCCGGCGAAAGTCGATTGGCAGGAACTGTCGCGCAACTCGAAAGCCGGTCGCATGATCCTCAGCTCCGGACCTTTTCTCGAAGTCGAAACGGCGGGTGGTATCGTCGCCGGCGGCCTCGACCGTGCCAACGGCACGGTCAACCTGAAGGTGAAAGTGCAGTGCAGCGACTGGCTCGACATCGATCGCGTCCAAGTGATGATCAATGGTCGTCAGCCGGAAGAATACAACTACACCCGCGAAAAGAATGCCAAGATGTTCAGCGATGGCGTGATCAAATTCGATCAAAAGCTCGCCATCGGACTGAGCGAGGACGCGCACATCATCGTCGTCGCCATAGGCGAAAACAGCAGTCTCAAGACCGGCTTCGGTAACTCAAGCCAGGCAGGCAACAAACCCGTCGCCTACAACAACCCAATCTTCATCGACGTCGATGGCAACGGCTTCGAACCGAACTACGACACGCTCGGCTTCGATCTGCCGGTGAAAGGCCTGACACCCGACGAGGTCAGAAAAGCGCTGAATCTCGAGGAACCGGTTGAGAATGAAAAGAAAGAGTAGTCTGACGTGCCCAAGCTGAAAACACTCTCCCATTGGCTTGCTGCATCAGTTCCCGTTGCTGCGACCATTGCTGTAGCGGCGCTCGCGCTACTCCCCACGATTGGTGCTGCGCATCTCGGATTAGTGAGGATCGGGGCAAATGTCTTTAAGGACGGTCCGCTTCTCGACAGTAATAGCCTTCAACAAGGGTTTACGCTTCGCAAGTGTCCCACGTCATGCTTTGTAGAGGAGACGCCGCAATACGGACGGGGCGTCGTTCTCAGGGCATTTGATTTTGCCTACGAGCTTACCCTCTGGCCACCCGATTGATTATACCAGACTTACCGCGAAGGTATCTACCGATGCTTGTTGAACTTCGCCAACTCGCGATCCATCTCGCGCTGCTGGGCTTTCTTTTTCAAATCCTCGCGTTGGTCGACGTGGGACTTGCCTCGGCCGACACCAATCTCGATTTTGACCACGCGGTTTTTCCAATACGCGCGCAGGGCGACGATGGCGTGACCCTTGATCTCGGACGCGGCGCGCAGCTTTTCGATTTCCTTGCGGTGCAGCAGCAGCTTGCGTGAAGCCTTGGCTTCGTGCTGGGCGTGGCTGGCAGACTCGTACGGTCGTATATCGCAACCGTGCAGAAACGCCTGATCATTGGTGATCAGACCGTAGGCGTCGCGCAGGTTGATATGTCCTGCTCGGATCGATTTCACCTCGGTGCCTTTGAGCACGACTCCAGCCTCATACTTATCGATGATCTGGAAATCTCGCAGCGCCTTGCGATTGGTGGAAATGTCGCCGCTGTTGCTCTTGCTCATACGAATACGATCAATCTGCCCAACACCGCGAAAACCGCCGCGAATTCACGACGATTCTTTTTGAAACCAATCAATCAGCCCGAAGAAAGCTACTCTTTGGAATCGCGTGCTTCGACATCTTCGACAACCTTGCCTTCGATGATTTCCAGCAGCGCGATGTCCGCCATGCCCATGCGGGGCTCGGGCTGAATCAATGGGCTGCGGCCCATGTTGAGTTGTTTGACCCGGCGCGACACCATGTTGATTAACAAGGGTGGTTCGGGAACGATCTTGGACGCTCTTTCGACTAAATCGCTTCTCATAGTATTTGCAGTGCCAGTGCTCCGTTTCGCGGTTGCCGACGAGGTGCCAGCCGACGAATCGGTGACAGCAACCTTGCCTGCTTCAAAGTCGATGATTTTCGACGTAGCCACGGGAAATTATTGGGAGAAAAGTGGAATCGAGAAAAGCGCGGCCTCCAGAATTGGATAATGACCGCGCACTCGGATCAAGCGCTTACCACAGCCTCACGGAAGTGCAACCATTTTGTCGCTTCGTCACCAGATTCAATGACGATAATTTTTGCCTCAACGCGGGCTCAAAGTGATGCGCTTCAAGCGTGCGGAGTCGCGCGGACTCCAGGTTTGGATGGTCGGGTGATCCTTGAAATGGTTGTGAATAACGCGCCGATGATAGGAATTCATGGGCTCCAGCTTTACGGGCTCACCACTGTTGAGCACGCGTTCAGCAAGCTGCTCGGCGTCTTCGATCAATCGGTCCTCCTGCAGGGCGCGATAGTGGTCGATGTCGACCCGGACGCGAGGAGCGTTGGCGATCTTTGCCTGTACGAGGCGATTCACCAGCAACTGGATTTCTTCGAGTCGCTCACCGTGTCGGCCGATCAACAGCTTCGATTCCTCGGTGATAACTTGCAGCGACAAATCGGGCCGATCAGCCTCGACCTCGATGGTTGCCACAAATCCCAGATACCCCAACATGGTGTCGAGGGCTTCCTTTGCTACGTCGATCGCTTCCATGGCATCTGCCCGGAAACCATCTGGCAACATCGCCAAGATTTCTGAGCACGCCGAGAATGCTCAGGACCGGGCCTTGGAATCAACGCTTTTTTTTCTTCTTCGACTTGCCCTTGGTATGGCGGTCACCCTTTTCGCCGACAAGTTGGCTGGCTTTCTTAGCTTTTTGCTGAGCTTCGGCCTGCTCCTGAAGGCGCTGCATGAAGCCTTTGCCTTTGCCGGCGCCCTCCTTGAGCTTTTTCTTTTTCAACTCGGGCTCAGGCAGTTTGTTCATCAACATGGTCTGACCGATGCTGAAAATGTTCTGCGTGGTCCAGTAAAGCGCCAGTGCGGATGCGAAGTTGTAACAGATGACCAAAAAGATCAGCGGCATGAACATGAAAATCATCCGCTGGGTGGCATCGCCGGACTGCGGCGAGACTTTCATCTGAATGATCATCGTGCCGGCCATCAACAGTGGCAGCAGATTGAACGGGATCGACGTGCCCGGGATGTCGAACAGGGTGTCAGGCATCGATAGGTCATCGATCCACAGGAAGGGCTGGTGACGC
This sequence comes from Verrucomicrobiales bacterium, assembly GCA_037969585.1. GTDB lineage: Bacteria > Verrucomicrobiota > Verrucomicrobiia > Verrucomicrobiales > DEV007 > JBBKXR01. The sequence continues at coordinate 1,341 of JBBKXR010000131.1, read as the reverse complement.
AGCTCGACAGCGCTCGACAGCATGCGATAAAAGCCCAGAAAGATCGGCATCTGCACAAACATCGGCAGACAGCCGCCGAGCGGATTGACGCCGTATTTTTTGTACAACCCCATGATTTCCTGGTTCTGCTTCTGGGGATCATCCTTGTACTGCTCTTTGATCTCCTTCATCTTCGGCGTCAGCTTCGACATGCGCTTCATGGTGCGCGTCGACTTGGCGTAAAGCGGCCAGATGACGAGACGGATAAGGATAGTGGTCAGAATGATCGCAACGCCGTAGGGCACAAAGCCGTGCATCCACTCCAGCATCACGATCAGAAATGCGGCCAGCGGTCGGATCGCCCAGCCGAATATCGCACCGATGATCGGCAGCGCGTCGTAGTTCATGACCTCGGTGCGCTCGTCACCCAGTCCTTTCAGACGCTTGTACTCTTTCGGCCCGAGGTAGAACTCGTAGTTCATCGTGCGCTGGTCGTCGACGTTCAGCGTGAACTCGGGCAGACCAAATCCGGCTTCGATGGCGTGCAGCTTTTTCTTCTTCGATTTCTCGGCATCCCCGTTGAGCACAATCGGAAAGCGCCGTGCCCAGACGCCAGCGTCACCGGGGGTCTCGGCGCGAATCATCGCCGTGTAAAACTGATCATTTACACCTGCCCAGGAAAGCGCGGAGACTGGGAAATCCTCCTGGGATTTTTCTTTGCGCATCAGGCCTTTGCGAAACTGATCGACGTTTTCGAACTCCATGCTGTCGTCAGCAGGCTTCCAAAAGTAACCGATCTCACGTGTCCATTCGTTGATGTGCAGTGGTGCCGCTGCGCCGGCGTAGAGAAAGCGCCGGTTAACGACCATTGGTGCAGTCGCGATATTGCGGATCGTCAGCTGGAGATTGAGCACATACGGATCCGGCGCATCTTCATCGCCGCCATCGCCATTGGGAGCGCGAGCGGACTGTGGCAGCCAGAAGCGCTTCTGCATACGCAGGCCATCGGCTTTGTCTTTGAAAAACACTACTTCAGTCGGCGACTGGCTCTGCACCTGCCAACCGGTGACGTCAATCATACCCGGGCCGGTGCTAAGCGCTCCAATCGGCATTTTTGAGTTCACCTCATTGATCGTCACGAAGCCATCCCCACCCTCAAGCGAACGTGTGTGCTTGAGCAATTCCGCGGTTGCCACACCCGCCCCCATGTTGGTGAAATGAAAGCGCACGAAGTCATTCTCGAGAGTGATGGTCTGAGCTTCGACCGCCTCAACCGGAGCAGCTGCCGGTACCGTCGGCGTCTCGGCCGGTTTAGCGTCGGGCGTCGCAGCAATCGCAGGATCACCCGGCGCAGCGGCGGGC
>JBBKXR010000130.1:0-4233 GCA_037969585.1 Verrucomicrobiales bacterium | reverse complement strand
CCACCCGGCCCCTACCCCGTCGCCGCTCAACAGGCCTTTAACCACGAAGTCGCCGAGTCGATGGGTTTCGATTTCGACGCTGGCCGCATCGACACCGCCGTACATCCGTTCTGCTCCGGTATGGGCGTTGGCGACGTGCGATTGACCACACGCTACGACGACGACGATTTTCTCAGTTCACTGTTCGGCGTCATGCACGAAGTCGGTCACGGACTTTACGAACAGGGACTCGCCGACGACGAACACGGTCAACCCATCGGCAAATCGGTTTCGCTCGGCATCCACGAATCGCAATCCCGTCTTTGGGAAAACCACGTCGGCCGCAGTCGCGAATTCTGGCAACACTGGCTGCCACGTGCAGTCGTCCATTTCCCTCAACTTATCGGCGTCGATGTCGACACGATGTTCGCCCACGTCAATCGTGCCGAGCGATCCTTCATTCGCGTCGAAGCCGACGAAGTTACCTACGACCTGCACATTCTGCTGCGCTTCGAAATTGAGCAGGCCATTTTTTCCGGCAACCTCGCCGTCGCCGACATTCCTGCCGCGTGGAACGAAGCGTTCGAAAAACTTCTCGGCCTGAAAGTCGACAACGACGCGAATGGTTGTCTTCAAGACATTCACTGGAGCCTTGGCATCTTCGGCTACTTCCCGACCTACAGCCTCGGCAACCTCAACGCCTCCCATCTGTATGCGGCCGCCCTGCAACAGCAACCGGCGATCAAAACTCAGCTTGCCGCTGGCGATTGTTCGGGGTTGCTCGCCTGGATGCGGGAAAAAATTCATCGTCCTGGCAGTCGCTACCTACCCGGCGAACTGATCGAACGTGCCACCGGCTCGGCAACCGATCCGTCGGCCCACCTGCGTCATTTGCGAACCCGCTACCTCGGCCAAGACTCGTGATGTTTCTTGATCTAAAAACCCCAAGTCGCGCACGCGTAGCCGCGATCGTCGCCGGACTCCTATGCTTCGGTGGTATCACCGGCTGCGGCGAAAAAAACGTCGTCGAGGAGGTCGAAGTTGAAGTCGTTCCGCCTACCGAGCCCGCCTCACTGGCAGTCGAGATCGAGGCCGCGACCGGCGCCCCGACCAAACTGGTGTGGATACGCTACACCAAAACCTCCACCTCGGATGTCTACGGGAACTTCGAGCAGTTTGAACTGTGGGGTATCGACACCTCGGACAATCTTGGCGTACGTAAAATCGTCGACGGCAAAGGTAACTACTCGCGGCCGATGATCACGCCGAACGGTAAGTCGATCGTGTTCACCGACAAGCACACCGCCCGCGACGGATCTGACAAAGTCTTTCAGCCGGAAATTTTCCGAGTCGACTGGGATGGCGAAAATCTCGAACGCCTTGGCGAAGGTTACGCCGTCGATCTCTGGCGTGACCCGAAAACTAAAATCCAATGGGTTTACACCGCCAACCTCGGCCCGACCGACCAATCAAATCTCTACGCCGACAAAATCGAGCGCTTTCAACTTATCGATCCCATGGACCGCGAACTGGTGTTCGACGGCGCGAAAACAATCTCGCCCGATAACGTGCAACTGTCCCGCGATGGCAAACGCATGAGCTGTCTGTTCCCGTGGCCGAAGGTCGGCGTGGTCGATCTCGAGTCCGGCGAGCACTGGCAAAATCAACACGGATGCTGGCCGTCGATGGCGCCCGACAACAGTTATGCCGCGTGGGTTTTCGATGGCTCACATAAGAGCGTTCATATCTTCGGCGACCGTGGCGTCAAACACTCTCAAGTCACCGTCAACGACGCGCCGGGTGTCGACGGCTACGAGATGTATCATCCGCGCTGGAGCAATCATCCGCGCTTTTTCGCCATCACCGGTCCGTTCAAAGGCAAGACAATCGGTGACGGTGGCCACTCGGCAGAAATTTATCTCGGCAAATTTTCGGCCGGGCTGAAAAAGGTCGAAACCTGGGTGCGCATCACGGAAAACGGCCTCGGTGATTTTTTCCCGGATGTCTGGGTTAAGGGTGGCGAAGAGGTCTCTCTTGAAGGCTCACTGTTCACCAGCGACGAGGTGCCACCGAGTGATCTGTTGGAAAAAACCGAGTGGCCCAGCCGGCCCGAAGATTTGCTCTTCGTTTGGGAGAATGGCTCCCCTGGAGGTCAGCGCATCGCCGATGCTCGTGGCGATGACCGGGGTCACGAATGCTCGGTGACCGCGCACGACCGCGCACGCTTCGGTCGTCATTTTGAAATGATCGCCGACGGTGGCCATTTCGAGATCGATGGCGAATCAATGGTCCTGCTCGACCAACGGCTCGATGGCAGCGACGCCAAACGCGGTGGCGGATTTTCTGTCGAAGCCTGGGTCACGCCCGACTCCACCGGCGACGGGGTCATCGTTTCGCATCCCAAATTTCAACTGCGCCAGAACGAGGGCGAGTTTCGTTTTGCGGCTCTGGCACCGCGTCCGGCCACAATGTCGCTCGGCCCTGTTGTGCCCGGTGAGCCCGTTCATCTCGCGCTCAGTCTCGACGATGAGGGCTGGTGGATCTTCCGCGATGGCAAAGGCCGCACCGATGAAAAGGCGGTGCTCAGCGCCGAACCAATGGCCAGCCGCCGGGGCACCACCATCGGCGGCACATGGAACGGCCGCATCGAAGGGCTCGCCATTTACGATCGATCGCTCAGCGCCGAGGAAGTCTCTACCAATCACGCGCATTTCAAAAAGCTCGAGGAGCAACGCGCGAAAACGGCGCTCCCGGCGATCGAGCTGAAGGCCAAGCTGGTCGAAACCACCGAACTGCGCAGCGTTGAAGATCTCGAATACTCGAGAGCATTGGTCTGCAGTCGATATGAGGTCGCCGAAGTCGTTAAAGGTGAATTGGCCGAAAAAGAAATCGCCGTATTTCACTGGGCGGTGATGGATCGCAGAGCCTTGAGCGGCTTTCCCGACGAAATTGGAAAAGTTTACGAACTCAAGATCGAGCCCTACGCCGAACACCCCGAGATCGTAAGCGAACTTCGTTGGTCAGACTTTTTTGAAGAAGGCTACCCACTGTTCTACGATGTCGGCCCGGCAGCACCATTTGGTGATACCGTGGTGCCTCGATGATGCCGTTGCAACGTTGCGCTCGGCGAGCCATTTTTACGCCTGCCCATGAAATCGAATTTTTCGCATTCCCTCCCCGTTTTCGCCGTCGCATCGCTGTCACTACTGGCGATGTCGACACTGTCTTGCCAAGCTGACTCCGATCAGAGCGAAGCCTTCGCCGAGGCTGCGGCAAAAGTCGCCGACGCCGCCGATACCTTCAGCGTTCCCGGAGACGCCAAGGGTTGGTATTTTCTAAAGAGCGAATTGCGCCAGGCCGGACTCGGCAAATTCTGGGAGCAGCCGTGGGCAGATGTCGTCGCCAATCCCGGCAAAGAAAGCCCGCTGCCCTACATGCTTGAGTTTCAAAAGGCACTCGCGGAAAAAGGCGTCGAACTGATGATCGTGCCGATCCCGATGAAGGCATCGATCTATCCGGAGAAGTTCGATGAAAATTTCGGCCCCGGTGCCCCCTATGGGCTCAAGCCGCTCTACGATCAAATGCGTGAGCAAGGCCTCGACGTGTTCGACGTCGAGCCAGTGTTTGCCGCGCTGCGTGCGACTGGCAAGCTATACTGTGAACAGGACGCGCACTACTCGCCGCGCGCCTGCGAGATTCTCGCCGCTTCACTGGCCAAAAAGATCAATACTAAGGAATGGTCCAGTGAGCTCAAAGCCGCTAAAATTGAGCGCAGCGTAGCAACCGAAATCAGTATCACCGGCGATCTCGTGGTCGGCACCAACTACGCATCATCAGCGTCCGAAGAGACCCTCGAGGTCCTCTTCGCCGGACAGGACGGTCAACCCGCAGATCCCGATCCAGAGAGTCCGATCCTACTTCTCGGCGATAGCCACACGCTGGTCTTTCAAGAAGGCTCATCAAGCGGAATGCACTGCACTCGCGCCGGTCTGCTCGATCAGATGCAGTTCGAGCTCCAATCCCGTATCGATCTCCTCGGCCAAAAAGGATCCGGTTCCGTCCAGGCACGCAAAGCGCTCTACGGCAAGGCCCGCTCGATCCCCGATTTTTGGGAAAAGAAGAAGCTCGTCATCTGGGTCTTCAGCAGCCGCGAATTCACCCAGTCTTCCGACAAGCTGATGACCATCCCCATCGAGCCGAAGTAGACGCCGAACGACCACCGACCACCGACCACCGACCATCAACCTTCGACCA
>JBBKXR010000129.1:0-10399 GCA_037969585.1 Verrucomicrobiales bacterium | reverse complement strand
GTGCAGGATTGCTCGCGCAGATCGGCAACCTTCTTCTGCACGTCGAGCTTGGATCCGTTTTTGATCAGATCCATCAGCGGTCCGCTGACTTCGGCGTAGCTGACGTGGCTGTGCTCCTGAAACTCGAGCACTGCATCGTTCGGGAAGTCCATTTCGATGAGCACTTTCCAGGCCTCGCCAAGTTCCTCGTGACTCTCCAGGCACGTCGCTTGAATGACCACGCGTATGCCGGCAAAAATGCTGTCGGTCCACTCCGGATGATAGACGAAATCCTGCGCGGCCACGTAGGGCAAGACCTCCGGATCGACGAAATGTTCGAGGTGTTCAGGGGTGAATAAGTCCTTGCGAATCGGCATGCGACGCAAGGCTCGGTTCACCGGGCCCCCAGGTGCGCCGACCTCGTAATTCCAGAGCTTTTGACCTTCCTCGGAGAGGAGGAAATGAATGAACTCACGCGCCAGTGCGGGGCTGGGCGCGCCGCGAAACATTCCGACCGGGTCGGCGCCCACCGACGATCCTCCGGCGGGGCTGAGATAGCGGACGCGAGATTCGCCATTTGAGTCGCGTAGCAACTGGTCCCAAGTGCGCCCGTAAAAATCGATGCACATGCCGGCTGCGGCGTTGCCCTGGGCGACATCGAGCGGTATTTTGGCGGCCGAATCGGTAAAATACCGAGCGTTGGCAGAAATTCTCTGAATCAGCGCCAACGCATTACTCCAGCCTTTTTCAAATAACTCTTCCTTAGAAAGTTTTGGATATTTTTCCGCAAATTCTGAAGTCTGTGATTGGTTGAGTTTTTGTTGAATCAGCATCTCAAACGCCTTCGTGGCGGAGCCGCTCTTGGTCGGATCGGCGAGTGCCACTGAACCAAACAGTTTCGGGTCCGCGAGGTCGTCCCAAGTGGTCAATTCTCGGTCGATGCCGAGGCGCTTCAGGTTGTTGATATTGGACACGATTCCGAACGACGAAAGGCAACTTCCGATCCAGCGATGCTGCGGATCGTAAAGCGGTTCACCACTGACAAATGCCGGGATTACGTCGTCGCTGAACCATCCGGGTTCGGCATCGAAAATACCGCTGTCGACGAGGTAACCGGCGGCGGCATTTTTTTGATAATCGTAGGCGCCGCCCCCGAAAAAAAGATCGACGCCGATGCCTATTTTCGAGTCGAGAAAGGTGCGCCGTGCGCGTTCACCGATACTGTCGTCCTGCGGGGAATCGTCGAGTTCGAGACGCTGATTGGCAAAAGCCATGCCCACGCCGCTGTCGCTCCATTTCAGGTCGAGTTCATTTTGCCAATGGTTTTTGAATGCCGCAAAGTAGGCGGTGTCGATCGTCTTGCTGATCTCACTCGTGCCGCCGGGCGTGCGCCAATCGATGTAAGCGCGTCGACCGGACTTGAGCAGCGTGTATTCGCCGAAGGCGTGCGAAAATTCGCGCCGGATCGTCTCGTTGTGCGGGGTGAACACGATCAGCGTATCGTCCGCATCCGTTGACGAAATATGCGTGTCGGGACGCAGGGCGAAGGGGGCTGCCAAAGTCAGCAGCAGAGCGGTGCCGATCGCGATGTAGCGGGTCATTGCGAAAGCAGGTCAGAGAGCTTAGATCGGGCACTGCCGCTGGAGGGCGTGACTCGTGCCGGCATCGCGACGATGTCTTCCGGCGATGCCTCGGCGTAGAGGGTGGCATCGTGGTCGCGCACCACTCGACGTGGATTGAGCTCGGAAATGTGAATGATGTTCGGCCGACCGTTGGTGATCAGTTGATACTGTGCGGTCTCTCCGAGATAGAGCGTCTCGCCGAGCCTGCCGGGGATCGAAGGCAGCATCGCCAGTTTGCGGGTTTTCAACGACAGGCACTCGGGGCGCACCGACAGTTCGACCGGTTCACCTTTTTTTGGTAGCCAGCTGTTGTGGTACGGGCGGGCTTCCAGCGTTCCCAGATCGGTCTCGAACGAAAGAAATTCAGCCCCTTCGAGTGGTTCGGCGGCGGTGCCGGGAATCAAGTTAGTCTCACCGATGAAGCTGGCGACGCTGCCCCGGCAGGGATTGCGGTAGACATCCTCAGGCGCTCCGATCTGAGCGAATCTGCCATCTTCGAGGATCGCGATACGGTCCGCGATCGACAGCGCTTCCTTCTGATCGTGGGTAACGTAGATGGCGGTCAGGCCGAATTCCTTGCAGATGCGCCGAATCTCGGTGCGCATTTCGATGCGTAACTTGGCGTCGAGATTGGACAGAGGTTCATCGAGCAGCAGGGCGCGCGGCCGCACCACCAAAGCACGAGCGAGAGCTACGCGTTGCTGTTGACCGCCGGAAAGTTCGTTAATCTTGCGATTGCCGTAATGGCGCATTTTGACCATGTCGAGGGCGCGTGAGACGCGCTCTTCGATGTCGCTCTTTTCGACTTTTCGCTCCTCGAGACCGAAGGCCACATTTTTGAAAACGTTCATATGCGGCCAGAGGGCGTAACTCTGAAACATCATCGCCGTCTGCCGCAGGTGCGGCGGGGTATCGGTGACGTCTTCGCCGTCGAACAGTATGCGTCCCTCATCCGCCTGATGAAATCCGGCGATGGCACGCAGCAGCGTGGTTTTTCCGCAGCCGCTGGGGCCGAGCAGGAAAAACAGCTCGCCGGCCTCGATCTTCAGCGAGACGCGATCGAGCGCGACGGTATCGCCGAAGCGTTTGGTGAGATTTTCTATCGAAATGGAAACCATCGTAAGCGAAGCGGGGGAACAGCTTGACCCAGTGTCAAAGCCCTGAGATAGCGACGATGTGCCAATAACTCAAGCATTTCTCATTCCGAAACTATCAGCTTGGCCAAGTATTTCAGCAGTGATCATGCCCGAATCAATTCGGCCAGCCAGTCGGAAGTGTTTAGATAGATTACACCGGCGACGGCGATCAGCGCTCCGATGACCGACAGCAGGGTGGGGCGGTCTTTTTCTGACCACCAGGCCATCGGCATCAGGACGATCGGGGTGGTGGCAACGATGGCGAGCACGAGTGCGCTGCGTTCCATGGTGGCGAGTGCCCATTGGAAAAGGCTGACGCCGATGACGGGGCCGGCCAGGGCGGCGCCGACCAACCAGTACCAGTCGGTGCGGTTGCGGCGGACCTTTGGCAATACGGTGGCTTTGCCGTGGCGGTGTTCGATTCGTGAGCGAATCCAGACGACGATGGCGGCAAAAACGAGGCCGGCGAGGACGCGCTGAAAGGCTTCGGCGATGCCGTGAGTTTGCAGGCCAAGGCTTTCGCCGAGTTCCTGCGCTTTGCGGCTGACGACTGCGCCGGTTCCCTGGCCAAGGCCGGCGCAAATACCGAACGCGACGCCCCAGCGGAAACTGCCGCGTCGATTGCTGGCGGGCGTGGTTGGCCGGATGGCAAGGACGACTCCGAAGAGGATGACGCCCATGGCGAGCAGGGGGATTAGTGGGATGGCATTTCCCAGCCAAAGCCATTCGGCGAGAGCGGCGAAGATTGGCGCCATGCAGAGATTGAGCAGGATCGTCAGCCGTGAGCCGAGCCGCTCGTAAGCGAGAAACAAAGCGACGTCGCCAAAGCCGAAGCCGATCAGGCCGCTGACGAACAGCCAACTGAAGGTCGGCCAGGCGAGGGTGTCACGGAAAGCGAATAGAACGATCAGACCGAGTGCCAGCGTTGACAGGATCAGGCGCAACAGGTTGCCGCGCAAACCACCGAAACTGATGGCGATGCGCTGGCCGCAGATCGCCGATACAGCAAAAAAGAAGGTGGTGAGAATGGCGCCGGTCATCAGACTGCAAACGAAATTGCGGTGGCAGAACTCCTGCTAGTAATCCAAGGTGGGGCCGCTTGTCATTGGAAATTATCCACGGACAGCGAATGGATTTATGACGATGGATACCGCCTCATCACCTGCTCAATCATCGAATGCGGACAGTCAGGGACTGGTTTGGCGAAATGGCCGGCTGCTATCGGCTAAGGAGGGCGGTGTGTCGGCCTTCGACCATGGCCTGCTGACCGGCGATGGCGTGTTTGAGACCCTGGTTGCCCGCGACGGGATCTTGTATGCCGAGACGCGACATTATCTGCGGCTGGTGCGTTCGGCTTCGGCGATGGGCTTGGCGGTGCTTAGTCAGCAGGAGTTGGGCGAGGCGATGCGCGAGGTGTTGCAGGCCAACGATTTGTTGAGCGGCGAGGTTCGCGTTCGGGTGACGCTGACTGGAGGCGATTCGCCGCTGGGTTCTGATCGTGGGCAGGCTGAGCAGACAGCCTTAGTCGCGGCTTCACCGTCGCCGGTTTTTCCGCCGACCGTCGGTGTTGTGACGGTTCCGTTTGCGCGCAACGATCAAGGAGCGCTGGCGGGAGTGAAGACGATTTCCTACGGCGAAAACGTCGTCGCCTTAAAGTATGCCAGGCAACGCGGGGCCGGTGAGGCCATTTTTGGCAACACCCGTGGGCTGCTGTGCGAGGGTACGGGAACCAATGTATTTGCGGTGTTCGATGGCAAATTGATGACACCTACGCTGTCGAGCGGTTGTCTGGCCGGAGTGACGCGCAGCGTCGTGCTGGATGTCTGTGGACTTGAGGGCGTTGAGGTCACCGAGCGTGATGTGCCGTTGGCAGATCTGGAAAATGCCGACGAAGCCTTCTTGACCTCGACCCTGCGCCATCTGCAGGCGATTGAATCGGTCAATGACAAGGCGCTCGGCAAAGCGCCTGGTCGATTGGCAATTCGTTTGCGGGACGCATTTCTCCGCTACGCTGCCGAAGTGCCGGATCCTGCGCCGATCGTCTAAAAAGCGGCTCAGAGAGGGCATTTCGAGCAGTAAATTTCCGCTCGAGAAAGGTATTTAGGGTCTTGCTTCCCTTGCTGAAATCTGTATCCTCGGGCTCTCCGTCGCGCCCTTGAGTCGCGCCGGATGTTTTTTTCTCAATTTGTGAAGCAGAATTCAAGCAATTCGGCCCGTATGGGGCAGCTGATGAAGGGGCTCTTGGAGCGCTTTCAGATGGGGCGCGTCTTGCATGTATTGAAGTCGCTAACGCTGATTCTGGGAATCGGATGGGGGGCTGCTGCGCCGGTCGCCTATGCGCAACAAACTGAAGCGGGCGCTGGAAAAGCTGATTCAGCAGGCCAGGCCAGCGTCGTCGGTGCCGCTCAACAGATGGCGCTGCGGCGTCAGCACGAAGTCAGCGAAATTCAGGCGATGCTATCGAAGGCAGAAGCGGATCGCGCGGCGAAACGCTTCTCTGATGCCTATATCGGTTATGCGACGGCTCTTAAATCGACGCCGAAGGTTCCTGCGACTGCGGAGCTGCGGCGCACGATTTTTTCCCGCTACCAGATCGGTGCGATGGACTTTGCCAGGCAATTGGCCGACAGCGGCCAGCCGGCTGATGCACAGACCGTGCTTGCGCGGGTACTGGCGGATGCGCGTGACATGAGTCTTGATGCGTCTGCGATCCGCGATGACTTTAGAGAGCTGATGGCGGAATTGAAGGATCCGGAAATCCACAGTCCGGTGAGGACGCCACAACACATCGGCAACGTTAAGAGGGTTTCGAATCTGCTCAAGGGGGCGCAAGGGGCACTAGCCCTGGCGGATCTCGATAAGGCGCACGATCTTTACATCGAGGTACTGAACAACGATCCGTACAACGAGGCTGCGGCGCGTGGACTGGAGATGGTCAACCGGATGGCGTATGAATACGAAAAGGCGGCGCACGACCATACGAGGGCGCGGTTTGTCAGGGAGGTTGAGGAGCAGTGGGAGATGCCGATTCCTCCTGAGATCGCGGGAGCAGAACTGGGAGTTCTTCCAGGGGGTGTTGATGATTTGGTGCTCGGTATTTCGACAATCAGCGAAAAGCTGGCGCGCATCGTCATCCCAAGTATTCAGTTTGAAGGCGCACCTCTTCGAGACGTGTTGGAGTTCCTCGCCCAGCGAGCGGCCCAACTCGATACTGCGGAACTGGATCCATCGAAGCGCGGGGTTAATATAATCCTTGGCGGTGGGACGGCTGGCAATGATGCGGGTGAACGGCCGGTGACCATTAAGTTGGCAAATGTTCCTTTGGACGAGGTCTTGCGGTATGTGACGGGGCAGGCGGATCTGACCTATAGGGTCGACAGCTTTGCTGTATCCGTGGTGCCGATTGCGGATGTTAACGACAAAGTGTTTTTGACTCGTAGTCTGGTGGTGCCACCTAACTTTATCGGTGGTGACGAAGGTGCGGGCGCAGCGGTGGTGGACGATCCATTTGCGAATCCAGCTCCTTCCAGCGGAGCTACGCTGGTCAAGCGGATGTCCGCTGAAGATTTCCTTAAATTGAAAGGAATCGATTTTCCGGAAGGTTCCTCCGCGACGTACATTCCGTCGACCAATCGTCTCATCATTCGCAACACACCGGACGCCGTCAGCTTCATTGAATCAATGGTGTTGGATGCCCGTTCGCAAGGAGCGAAAATGGTCGATGTACGATTTAAAATGATCTCGATCGGCAAACTCGATCTGAACGAAAGCGGCTTCGACTGGCTGTTATCACCGGGCAACATTGATCCGGCAGCGACGACTTTCTTCAGCGGCGGTACGTCTGGTAATCAGCAAGCCCGCGTGGCCGCTGACTTCCCATTTATCGATCCCACTAGCGGCGCCCCTATTGGAGCGTCTCCACTGACGTCGGGATTACGCTCGGGTGACGTCAAGACTCAGCTTTCGATCGACGATGTGCTCGAACGCACAACTGCCGCTCCTGGCAGCACGGTCGCTCCGGGGGTCTTTGGACTCGCAAATGTGTTTGGCGATACTCAATTTCAGTCGGTGTGGAGGGGTGTCAGCCAGTCGAAGGGTGTCGATCGGCTATGTGAATCGAACGTCATGGTCACACCAGGTCAAACGGCGACCGTTAAAGTGATCCGTGAATTTATCTATCCGACCGAATACGATCCGCCCGAAGTGCCAAACGACACGAGCGGTCCCCAAACGGTTACTACAATCGGGGGTGTCGTGGTGGAAACTGAATCGAATGATGGCTTTGCCGTCACGCCTGCCCATCCGACGGCGTTTGAGACTCGTGAACTGGGTAAAGTGCTCGAGGTGCAGCCCTTGGTCGACAAAGACAATCTCTCGGTAAATCTCACTATTTCGGTCGATCTTTCCGATTTCATTGGATTCGTCAATTATGGTGTGCCGATTTTAAGGACCGATTTTTCTGGTTTCGGTGTCGTCAATCAAAGCGTGGTGACTCCGAATCGAATTTTGCAGCCAGTGTTTGAGGCGGTGAAGGAGACGACGAACGTCGAAGTCTGGGACGGTCAGACGATCTTGATCGGTGGATTTATCGGGGACAGTGTGACTGATGTCGAAGATAAGCTGCCGCTGCTCGGCGATATCCCCGGCATCGGTAGACTCTTCCGAAGCAGTGTTGAGGACCGAACTGCACGGGCCATCATGCTGTTCGTTACGGTCCGAATCGTTGATCCGGCTGGCATTCCCGTCAATCAGGTGGCGGACGGCAAAATTACCTCGGTCAGTCAGTGATCGCTATTTGACGCGGTCGGTCACAATTGGCTCGAGTTGCTCGTAAGCTGACGGGTATTTTTGACGTCGACTCGATGGCGGGCCATAGTCTGCCCTGTCGTTATGTCTTTGAATCTCCGCCAATTCTCGACCCAATTTCTCCCGACTTTTATCGGGCGTCCTTCCGCTTTCCCTCGCGCTGCAATATTTGCACTACTGTTTGGGGGTATTCTGATGTTTTCCGCGTCGGCGAAACCGGTTCGCGACAAGCATGTTGAGGCGGAGTTGATCACCGGGGTTACGGCAATCGTCCCAGGTGAAAAGTTTGTCGTCGGTCTGCGCCTGGTCGCGGATGAGGGCTGGCACACCTATTGGATCAACCCGGCATCGCCCGGATACATCACGACACTCGACCTTGAGCTACCTCCCGGATTTTCGGCCGGACCTCTGCAGTATCCTTATCCGCATCGATTCACCACCAAGAACTACACGGGGGGTGAGGATCATACGGGATATGGCTATGAGGGCGAGGCGATCTTGATCGTGGAGATAACCGCTCCCGAAGAGCTTGCGCCGGGGATGGATGTATCGATCTCCGGATTGGCCAAGTGGCTGATGTGTGATCCGAGCAGTTGCGTGCCCGGCAAAGCCGAACTGGCGCTGACGCTGCCGGTCGCTGCGGCAGGAACTTCTCAGGCACCTGCGAGCAAAGATGCTGAGGTTATGCGCGGAGCGCTTGGTGAGCTACCGGTCGTGCCGGGATGGAAAATGCAGGCAGAGTTTGTCGATGATGCGGTCGAACTTAAAGTTCCAGTAGGCGAAGGCTTCGAGCTGCCCGCGGAGGTTGGTGAAGGTTTGCACGTCTACGCTCTACGTCACGATGGGATGACGATGATCTCCGATCAGAGCGAGGCGGTCATCAAGCCAGGTGGTAAGCAGTCGTTTTCTCTGGAGGGTGGCACGCTGAAGATTCGTGCAGCGAAGAGTCCTTACGCGCCGCCAGCGATGCCTGATCCTTTTGAGGTGGTGATCGCATCCGACCAGGGCTTTGGTGGTGCTCAGTTTGGAAATGCCATCCATGTCAGCACCGGCGAGATCGCCGCATCATCAGCAAGGCCGGGAAGCGGTGCCTCGACAGCGGTGGAAGGGAATGAAGCTGCCGGCGAAGGCTGGGGTTACTGGTTACAGCGGCCGATGATCGTGATGATTCTCACGGCGCTGATGCTCGGCTTGGCCCTGTCTTTGTTTGGTGTATTTGAAGTCGGCGTCGGCCTGACCAGTGCGGGTGGAAAATTGGCAAACTCCAGCGGACTTGCGGGATCATTTTTCAGTGGCGCGTTGGCGACGGTGTTGGCGACACCCTGCACGGCTCCATTTATGGGGCCGGCGATTGCCTATGCGCTCGGCCAACCGGGTGTGGTGACCATGGCAGTGTTCACTGCTTTGGGGTTCGGAATGGTTCTGCCTTATTTGCTGTTGTCGATTTTCCCCGGCGCCGTTCAGAAACTACCCCGGCCCGGTCCATGGATGGAAACCTTCAAGCAGGTGATGGGGTTTCCTATGCTGGCAGTGGTCGGATGGCTACTCTGGGTGCTAACTTTTCAGATCGACTCCAATGGATTGTTGTTGGTGTTTGCCGCTCTCATAGCGATCTCATTGGCGGCTTGGTGGTACGGCCGTTTTGCCACTCCCAACGCAGGTCGCAAGACCGGCACCCGATGGGTGGCACGCCTGGCAACGGTGACATTTCTGGTCTTGGCCTTTAGTCTGTTCGCACGCGCGTCCGAGCGCCGTCAGCCCGCGGTCGAGCGCGATGTCGAAGCGCAGATCGCCGAATTGCAGGAGAAAGGGCAGGGAGTGTTCGTTGACTTTACCGCGGCGTGGTGCGTTTCCTGCCAAGCCAATAAAGCGTTTATCCACGACGAAGATGTGGAGCGGGCGATGCAGGAACACAACATCGCCTTTCTGGAAGTCGATTGGACTCAGCAGGACAATGCGACGCTCAAAGTGATGGAGAAATATGGCGGCAGCGGAGTTCCTCTCTACCTTCTGTTCAGTAGCGATGCCGATGAGGCGCCGGTAAAACTTAAGGAGGTGTTTACCAGTGATCGCGACATCATCGATGCGATCGAGGACCGCGAAGGAGCGGTTGCTGAGGCTGCGGCGAAGAAGAAGCTGACGCTGCTTCCGGCACTGATTGGGGCGGTGATTGGGGGTTTGATTCTTAACCTGATGCCGTGCGTGTTTCCGGTGATCTCGTTAAAAATCATGGGCTTCGTTGCTCAGGGTGGTGAAGACAAGCGCAAGATTTTCCAACATGGCATGGCCTTCGCCGCTGGTGCCATGCTGTTCTTCTGGATCCTGGCGGGATCGCTGATCTTGCTGAGATCGAGCATCGCTGCGTAAATGTAACGATGACGGTGGCGATTCGACGAATCTCGGAGGGCTTTCGGCGGGGAGTTTGGGCGACGAGCGTGTTGCTCCTGCTCGCAGCGTCGTCGGTTCTCGGGCTCGAAGCTGGTGATGAGGCGCCGGATTTTAAGGTTCGTGCGCTCGACGGAGAAGTCCGAGAGCTGAGTGACTATGCGGGAAAGTTGGTGGTGTTGGAATGGACGCACTACGGCTGTCCCTTCGTCGGCAAACTCTATAAGAGTGGCAAGATTCCAAAGCTGCAGAAACAAGCCTCTGATCGAGGAGTGATTTGGTTGGTGGTCGCTTCCGGAACAAGTGCGGATCAGGAAAAACTGAATAGCCATGAATTTGCCAAGCTTCGCAAGGTTGACGGGGTGCTGCCCGACCCGGACGGAATATTGGCGAAAGCCTATGGCGCACGAACTTCGCCGCATTTTTATGTGATCGACGCCAACGGTAAAATTGCCTTCGAAGGTGCTGCCG
>JBBKXR010000128.1:0-19650 GCA_037969585.1 Verrucomicrobiales bacterium | reverse complement strand
CGAGGGTCAGCAATCGGTGGTAGGTGCTCCGCCAGCGCCGCCCGCGAAATTTCCCAAGGAGAATGGGCTGCGTCCGATCGAGCAGTATTTTAAACCGGTGACGGGCATCGAACTCGGCAGCAAGTCTTTGTGGTTGCAGCCGGACAGTCGCTTTGAGCGCCTCGATGTCAGTGCGGCGATCGATTTGCCGGACGAAAAATTCACGGTCGAGGCCGTGGCGATCATCGATGCGATTCACAAGGATGCGGCAGTCAATACGTTGTTCGGTCAGTGGAACGGTTCGCAGGATGATGTTGGCTGGAGCTTTGGTATCACCAGCGAAAAATCGCGTTACCAGCCACGCAATTTTATCATGCAATTGGTCGGTGATGACTTTCAGAACAATCGCATCTACGAAGTGATCGCTTCAGATCTGAGGTTCCCGATCGGTAAGCCGGTTTACTTCGCGGCTGCGGTTTCGGCCGCGCCGTCCAAGGATGACCCCGCCAAGGGCAGCGTGACATTTTACCTCAAAGACCTGTCGGATCCGAAAGCGGTGATGCAGACCCAGACCGTCAAGCATCAGATCGTCGGCGGCCTTGCGGCAAAGCCTGAAGTGCGGACGATCATTGGCGGCCGCGATGAGAACGGCCACACGTGGGACGGGCAACTGGCGCGGCTGGGGATCACTGACGGTGTGCTGAGTGCCGATCAGATTTTTTTCAAAGGGGATGCCGCGGAACGAATCGCAGACTGGGATTTTTCGAAGGGAACCGGGAGTCTTCCCGAAGTGCAGACCGCGTGGATGAAGCCTGCCGTCAAGGGGCCTACTCCTCTGCAAAGCACGCCTTTGTTCGGTGCGGTGACCGATTTTTGCCATGCCTTATTGAATTCGAATGAGTTTCTATATTTGCATTGAGATAGGGTGATACCGGCGTCTCGCCGGTTTCGTCTGGACGGCTCCGGCCCGTCAGACGGGACTGGCGGGACGCCAGTATCACACTCTCGTCCACTGAAAGTTGGCCCCGATCACTCACTAATAACCTACTCCCCATGTCCTGTAACAATATCGATCATCCGTCCAGCCGACGTGAATTTCTCAGTCGTGCTGGAGCGGGTTTTGGTGCGGTCGCGCTGTCGGCGCTGACGGGAGAGAATCTGCTTGGCGCGAATGCTGCAAAGGCGCCGAACCCGGTGGCGGCAAAGATTCCGCACCGCTTCGGTCAGGCGAAAAATGTCATCTGGCTGTTCATGGAAGGCGGGCCGAGTCATCTCGATCTTTTTGATCCAAAGCCACTGCTCAACAAGTATGCCGGGCAGCCGTTACCCGACAGTTTTGAGCGGCCGGTGACGGCGATGGGCGAGGCGAATTCCCCCTTGCTCGCGTCGAAGCGAAAGTGGGCGCAACACGGCGAGAGTGGCTTGTGGATTTCCGATTGGTTGCCTAAGCACTCGGCAATCGCAGACGACCTGTGCGTGATTCGTTCGTGCGTTTCAGATGGCATCAATCACGCCGGTGGAGTTTGTCAGATGAACACCGGGTCGGTGTTCGGTGGTCGCCCATCACTTGGATCGTGGATTTCGTATGGCATTGGCACGGAGAACAAGAGCCTGCCGGGTTTCGTGGTGATCAAGGATTCGAACTCGATGGTGGTCAACGGCACGCGTGCCTGGGGTTCGGGATTTATCCCGGCAGTGCATCAGGGGGTGTTGTTTGAGAGCGATGGCGAACCGATCCGCAATTTGGAAAACCCCGGTGGTGTCAGTGAGCAGCGGCAGCAACAGAAGCTCAGCTTCCTCGATCAGATCAATCGTCGGCATTATCAAGGACGGGAATCGAACACCGATCTCGACGCGCGCATTCGTAGCTACGAGTTGGCGTTTCGCATGCAGTCGGAGGCGCCGGAGGCGATCGATCTGGAGAGTGAGTCAGAGCACATCAAGAAGCTTTACGGTCTCGAGGACAAAGAGACGCAGGTTTATGGGCGGCAGTGTCTAATGGCGCGGCGTTTGATTGAGCGCGGTGTGCGCTTCGTGCAGTTGTATCATGGTGCTGGCAGCAAGTGGGATAGCCACTCGAAGATGGAGGAAAATCACAGCCGTCTGTGTAATAATGTCGACGTGCCGATCGTAGGCTTGATCCAGGATCTGAAGCAACGTGGTCTACTCGATGAAACGCTGATCATCTGGGGTGGCGAATTCGGTCGAACGCCAATGAGTGAAAAAGGCGACGGTCGTGATCACAATCCGACCGGTTTCACCATGTGGATGGCCGGTGGTGGAGTGAAGGGCGGGCAGACCATTGGTGCCACCGACGATCTCGGCTTGTTCGCCACCGATGACAAGATGCACGTGCATGATATCCACGCGACGACGCTGGCGATGTTAGGGCTCGATCACACTGAGGTCGTCTACATGCACAAAGGTCGCCCGGAGCGGGTCGACCTTAATGAGGGGCATGTAAACGGCAAGCTGGTAACGGGAGTCAGTTGAATGGAAAGAACATGGATAAGTCTCTCGGGGGGCGCTGGAACCGAATTCTGATCTCGGGGAAAAATGAAGGAGCCGGCAGTCCGTGAAGACTACCGACTCCAATGGGGTTTTTTGTTTACAGCGGGGAACTGAAACATTTACTCCCGGATCTTTGTGGTGGTGACGGTTTCCCGGACGACCACTTTCTCTACACCGCGAATGTCTTCGGCATCGGTGTAATAAATCGTCACCGGTACGCCGGGTCTCAGCACGCCCGCGTCGACTACGGTTCCATCAGGTGTGACGTAGACCACGTCTTTGCGGATCAAGTAGGTGATCGGTTCCCGGTTATTCTGGGCTGTTTCGGTGGTGGTCACAGTGATCGATTTACCTGGCACAAAATCGACTATCTGGCCTTGGGCGTTGATTGGTTGCTTAGTCGCAGTGACTATTTCAGTAGCCTTTAAACCGTTAATCGTAGACTCGACGATGACGTCGCGGTCGGTAGTGACGACGGTTGGTGCAGGAACGGCCGATGTGGTCGTCGTCGTCGTCGTGGTTTCAGTGGTGGCCGCCGGCAGAGCGGTAGTCATCGGTTTACCGGGATCCATCACGATCACTTTGTTGACGACAATTTTGTCGGTATCGTCGTCGACTTCGTAGTAGAGCATTACCGTCGATTCTGGATAGATCGCTTTGTTGTTCAGGGCGTCCCCAGTCTTGTCTTCCCAAGTGGCTTTTTCATCCAAGTGGAAATAGAGCGGAGGACCGTCACCTTCTGAGTAGAGAGTAATCATGTCACCCGGACCGAAAGCTTTGACTTTTCCGGTGATGATTTCGTCGGCAACCGCGGGCAGGGCAATGGCGATGAGTAGGAGGGTAGTGAGTAGAGTTTTCATTTTTCGGCCTAGTGTGGGGTTGCTACGACAGATCTAAATATCTGCAGTATATGTGCTAGATAACTGCAGTATTCGTACCAGCGGCGATCTATGGCGCACAAGTGTCTTATTGAGAGTCAGTTGCAGATCAAATACTCGCTTGAAGTATCGCTTCATCGACCTCCCATTCAGTGCGCTTTAGGCAATCCTGTCAGTGCAAAGTGCACAACCCTAGCCCCTCGTGATGGCATCCCGACATGGTCAGCGGCCGAAAATACGGCGACCCAGGCGTTTGATTGGATCGGTGAACCGGTCGACGCCTTCTCGCACTCGTTCGCGTCGTTGGGTTGTTCCGGTGTTCTGGTCGGTCGTGGATGCTGGCGAGTTGAGATGACGGCCTACGCAGGCTTGAGTGGGTGCCAGCTGTGGCGGCAACGTGAACTGCCAACTAGAGCTTGTGGCCGCACTGGCGAGAAGCCCACAGTCGCGACATATCGCAGAAGGCAGGTAACCTTCCGGTGCCGTTCGCTCGGCGGCAGCGAATCCAGACTGCTCAGCGGTTTTCATGATTTCAACCCATACGGGAAGCGCCAGAGTGCCTCCATATCCGCGACTCATGATGGTCTGCGGACGGTCCATACCGACCCACACGGCACAGCTGATTTTATCGCTGAAACCGGCGAACCAGGCGTCCTTGTAGTCGTTGGTTGTCCCGGTTTTCCCGTAGACTGGCAGGTCGTTCAGGCCGAGTTCTTTTGCGCTGGCTGCGGTGCCGCTGCGAACCACCTCACGCAAGACTTCGGCGGTGGTCCACGCGGCTGCCTCTGACATGATTCGAGGGGTGGCATCATCGTCGGCGACGTCGTTGTAGAGCACGCTGCCATCCGCCGACTCGATCTTGCGAATCAATTGCGGGTTTCGGTAGACACCACCATTGGCGAGACTGCTGTAAGCGGCGGTGACCTGCATAGGGGTGGCATCGAAGGTGCCTAGCAATGCGACGGGTGAGGGCGAAACTTCGGTGTGGGTTAAATCCGCGCGCTCGGCCAAGTCGAGCACGTTCTCCACGCCGACACTGCTGCCGAGCCGAATGGTCATAGTGTTGCGCGAGCGAATCAGACCGCTCGCCACCGGCAGGTAGCCGCCAAATTTGCCATCGGAATTCTGAGGTCGCCAGGTCTGCCCGTTGCCGCCCGGAAGAGCGATAGCGCCGTCGCTGACCAACACGCCGGGCTTTATTCCAGCATCGAAAGCGGCGGCGTAAACGAATGGCTTGAATGTCGATCCCAGTTGTCGATAGCCTTCGCTGGCGCGGTTAAAAGGACTGTCACCGAAATCGCGTCCGCCGACCATCGCGAGGATATCACCGCTGGAATTTTCAATCGCGACAACGGCTCCCTGGAGATAGTCAGTGCTAGACAGACGCTCGGTGTTTTTGTCCTGATCACGAGCGGGATGGGGAAAGTTATCACTGGTCTCAACGGCGGTTAGCTTCTCGTCGAGCGCACGGATGGCTTCGGCCTGCAATTTCGAATCAATCGTGGTGTAAATGCGCAGGCCGCCGCGGTCGATGAGGTGCTGGGACAAGAAGCGACTGAGTTGCTGGTGGGCCATCTGCTCGACGTAGTCGAGTTCGGCCATGCGCTCTCCGGTTGGACGGAGGAAGATGCGCGTCTTCATCTCAGCATTGGCTTCAGCACGATCGGCGAAGCCAAGCTCGACCATTCGCATCAGCACTTGATCTCTTTGAGCATACGCAGCGGCGGTATCCCGAAACGGCGACATGGCACTCGGCGCGCGGATGATACCCGCCAACATCGCCGCTTCACCAAGACTGAGTTCGGCGGAGGGCTTCATGAAAAACCCCTGTGAGGCGCGCTCTATGCCGTAGAGGCCGGAACCGAAGTAAACTCGATTGAGATAGGATTCGAGAATTTCGTCCTTGCTCAGATGGCTTTCGAGTCGTTTTGCGATAGCGGTCTCGAGTAGTTTTCGGCGCAAGGTTTTCTCGCGCATGCCGTAGGTGTTGCGGGCCAACTGCATGGTCAGCGTGCTGGCGCCCTGAACGATCTCTGCCTCCTTTAAGTTGCGCACCATCGCGCGCGCCACGCCGAACCAGTCGACACCGCCATGCTTTCGAAAACGGCTGTCTTCGCGAGCCAGCAAGGCATTGACGAAGTGTGGAGAGACTTCGTCCAGCGTGATCATTTCGCGGTTTTCACCGTGTCCCGAAACGTGGCCTAACCGATCTCCGTGGCGATCGAGTAGCCAGGAGCGCTCGTTCATCACTTTGATCTCGTCAAGGTCGTAGCCCTGCGCTTGCCAAGTGTAGTAACCCCAAATCGCTGTTAAGGCAGCGATGGCTGGAATTGTCAGCAGTAAGAGCAGTAAAGCAAGGCGGGCGAAGCGAGAACTCCACGTAGGCTGGCCTTGGGTTAGCGCCTGTCGTAGCGATGTTAATAAGTTGCCGGTCGCCGGAGCGGCGGCCTGTTTCGGTGCGGGGGAGCGAGCCATTTGGGGGGAGTTCGATGCGGGCGCATCGATTTTGAAGTAACCGTGCCCTGATGACGGGCCCGGCGCAAGTCGTCGATGAAGACCGACACCGATATCGCCGGGCTCCTGTCAGATGGGATCGATCGAGAAAATGCAGCAGTGGCTCGGTCGCCCGCAGACCGGTAAACTGAGTTAGTTTACGCTATGATCTCTTTGACCACATGCCCATACACATCGGTCAGCCGGAAATCGCGGCCGGCATATTGATAGGTAAGGCGTTGGTGATCGAGGCCTAAAAGGTGGAGCATCGTCGCGTGCAGGTCGTGCATGTGCACTTTGTCCTTCACAGCGTAGTAACCGAACTCGTCGGTTTCGCCGTGGGTGATGCCGCCTTTGACACCACCGCCGGCCATCCACATGGAAAACCCCTGGGGGTTGTGGTCGCGACCATTGGCACCCTGAACAATCGGGGTGCGGCCAAATTCTCCGCCCCAGACGACGAGAGTATCTTCGAGCAGTCCGCGCTGTTTGAGATCGGTGAGCAGTCCGGCGATGGGCTTGTCGACGGCGAGCGAATTTTTGGTGTGACCGTCCTTCAGGTTGCCGTGTTGATCCCAGACGTTGGGCGTGCTGACCTGGATGTAACGCACACCGGCTTCGGCGAAGCGGCGGGCGAGCAGGCACTGTCGTCCGTAATGTTCGGTTTCCTTTTGGCCGATGCCGTACATTTCGCGGATGTGCTCCGGTTCGTCTTTGGTGTCAATAACGGGTGGCGCAGCGCTCTGCATACGGAAGGAAAGTTCCATCGACTGGATCATGCCTTCGATATCAGCATTGCCGGTGCGCTCGAGGTGGCGCTGGTTCATCGATTTCAACAACGCGAGTTTGCGGCGCTGAAGGTCGGGGGACGATTTGGCATCGATGAATCGAAATGAGGCGTCGTCTTCGAGTTTACCGGCGCGACCGATGGTGGTCGCCTGGTGTTCGGCGGGCAGAAAGGCCGGGCCATAGTTGCGCGGACCGCCGTGCGAGGCGGAGGGGCTGATGCTGATGAAAGCCGGTAAGTCGCTGTTTTCCTCGCCGAGCCCGTAACTGACCCAGGCGCCGACCGATGGGCGCACAAAATTGTCAGTGCCGGTGTGCAGCATGCAAACGGCCTGGCCGTGCGACTGGCCTTTGCTCTGCATTGAGCGGATAACACACAGGTCGTCAGCGTGTTTGGCTACGTGAGGAAACAGTTCGCTGACGTGCAGGCCGGATTGACCGTGTTGGGAAAATTTCCATGGTGAGCCGAGGAGTTTGGCTTTTGCCGTGGCGGATGGATCGAGATTTTTGGCCGGCGCGAAGGGCAGCACTTGGCCGTCGCGTTTCTGTAGTTCTGGTTTGTAGTCGAAGGTGTCGACGTGCGAGGGGCCGCCGTGCATGAATAGAAAAATCACGCGCTTGGCCCGCGGCGCGTGGTGGGCGTGGGTGCCGTTCGCCGCCTGCGCGGCGATGCCGGAGAGAGCGAGGGAGCCGAAGCCGCAGGCGGTTCCTTTCAGCAACTGTCTACGCGAGGCAGAAGGTGCATCGAAGTGGCGGCAAGCGGTAGAAAATGGGTTCATAGTGTGATTGAAGGTTAGTGCCCTCAGTCGAGAAAAAGAAACTCGGTGGAAATCAGCAGCAGGTGGGCGAGGTGACCGAGTGTTTCGGGGGTGCTCTCTTCTCCGATGAATTCGGTCGCCATGGAAAGCTCATCAGATGTCGCCTGGCGGTTGAGTATTCTTTGATAGAGCCAAGTGACTTGGGTCGCTTTGTTGGCTGCGGCGGTGTGCGCGAATTTTCCGATATCGGCGGATTGTTGCAGGAAGAAATCGCTGTTAAGCAGATAGAGCGCCTGGGTGGGAGCAGTTGTGGTGGCGCGTCGGCCACTGACCAGGTCGGGATTAGCGGCGTCGAAAACTTCCAGTTCGGGGACCAGATTGTTGCGGGCAACCGGCAGATAGACGGTGCGGCGTCGGTCATTAATAAAGCTCATCGGTTTGTCCAAATCTTCGCCACCGTACTCCGCGGCGGTGTTGGTGCCGGGGGTGGAATCGAGTTTCCCGGCGAGGTGCAGGACGCTGTCACGAACTTCTTCGGCGCTGAGGCGACGGCGGTGCTGGTGGCCAAACTGTTGGTTGGTGGGATCGGTCTCAGCGAGTTCCGGTGTCGCGTCGGCGCTGAGGCGATAGGCGCGGCTGAGGGCGAGTCGGCGGATGAGTTGCTTGATCGATCCATTGCTTTCACGAAAATCGCTGGCGAGATAGTCGAGTAACTCAGGATGAGTGGCCGTGGTGCCCAGCTTGCCGAAGTTGTCGACACTGGCGACGATGCCGCGACCGAACAGATGATGCCAGATGCGATTGACCATGACGCGGTCGAGCAGGGCGTTGTCTGCAGACACCATCCAATCGGCCAGCTGCAGGCGCCCGCTGCTTCCGTCGGCAATTTTCGGTGCCGAGTCGTCGTGAATCACCTGGAGAAAATTTCGAGGCACCAGGGGACCAAGTTGAGTGACATCGCCGCGCACGCGCAAATGAATATCGCCGGCATCCTTGGCGTCGCGCGGTGCCATGGCGAGTTCGGCATCGCGCAACTCCTCGATCCATTTGCTGAGCTTTTTCTTGAGATCGTCTTCGCTCATCGTGGCGAGCATTTCGCCGCTGTCCTCGTTGGCTATACTGGCCAGCGCTTTCGATTCGCGATCGATGTCGTCGACGTCGATGAACTGCACGGCGTCAGCGATCACGTAGCCTTTGCTGCCGGTGGTTTCGATGATCACGTTGACGCGTCCGCCTTTTTCAAAATCAAACTGGCCGATCGACTGGAACAGGCCGCCAATTTGAGGACGACGCGTCTGGTCGAGAGTGAGGTGATGTATGCCATCGCGGGCTTCGATCGTGATTGGCACCGAAGCGGCGCGGTTGTCGGCTGCGTTGTAGGCGACGCGCACTTCGTAGGTTCCATTTTCTGGCAGGCTGGCGCGAAAGGTGATGCTCTTCTTGCCCTTGGTCTTGTTGTCGTCGTGGGCGTAGCCGGTTCCAAAGCGGTTTTCGGAAAACTTCGATTCAGTCCATTCGCCGATGCGCTCGGCCTTGTCATCGTCGATGATGATTCCGGCCAGAGGAAGCATGTCGAGGGTCATGCCTCCGCCGACTTTTTTGGCGTAAGATTTTTCGACCACAAGGCGCATGGCGAGCTCGAGTTTTTCGACTTTCTCGGCGAGTTCGGGACTGCTACCGGGCAGCGGTTGTTCCACCCAACTGGCGACGTTGACGCAGCCATTGCGCGTGCCCATGATGACTTGGGTCGAGCGAAAGATACCGGCCATGGCGTAGTAGTCCTGCTGCGAGATCGGGTCGAACTTATGATCGTGGCATCGCGCACAACCGAGCGTCAGACCGAGGAAGGCGCGGCCGACGGTGTCGACTTGTTCGTCGGCGGTGTCGAGACGGAGCTTTTCCTTGTCCCGTTCGGTTAGCATCTTCGGACCGAGCGCGAGAAAGCTCGAGGCGACCAGTTGATCGTGACGCTGTTCGTCGTTGTCCGATGGAAGAAGATCACCGGCGAGCTGTTGGCGAACGAATTCGTAAAAGGGGCGGTCGTCATTGAACGAATCGATGACATAATTCCGATAGCGCCAGGCTTGGAAAAAAGTGAAATTGCGGTCACCGCCGTTGGAGTCCGAATAGCGCGCGACGTCGAGCCAGTGGCGTCCCCATTTTTCGCCGAAGGCAGGGCGGGAAAGGAGATCGTCTACGGTTTGTTCGAGAATTTCCTGGGCGCCGGGGGAGGATAGAGGGACGGAGGGATTAAGAGTTGCCGGGATTTTAACCTCGGCGATTTCCGTTCTTTCTCTGTGTCCCGCTGTCTCTCCCTCCTGGTTCCCTGCGGCCTTTAACTTCCGCAGGAACGCGGCGACTTCTTCGGCGGAAGGTGGCAGGCCAGTAAGGTCGTAAAAAAGGCGGCGCAGGAGGGCGGTCGGGGTGGCGTCGACAGCGGGTGCGAGTTTTTGTTGTTCGAGTTGGGCGAGGATGAAATGGTCAACACGGTCGCGTGGCCAGGCGGTGTCAGTTATCTCGGCAGGCTCGGGCGATGAGTGCGGGCGAAAGGCCCAGCCCTCGCGCTCCTTCTCATAATCGATGGCCGTCCGGCGGACGCTGCCGACGAGAGCGCTGTCGCGCGGGTCGGGTGCGTCCATCGCGATCCATTGCTCAAGGATTTCGATGTCGGCTTGATCGAGCCGGCTCTTTGGCGGCATTTGCAGGTTTTCATTGCGGTAGTGAACCGCATTGAGCAGCAGGCTCTGGTCGGTGTCTCCGGGAATGATCGCTGGGCCACTGTCGCCACCGGTTTGCCAACCGGCACGGCGGTCGAGGAACAGGCCGCCTCTTTGTTTGCCGCTTTCTTCCGAGTGGCATTCGTAGCAGTTGGCTACGAGGATCGGGCGAACTTTGCTTTCAAAAAAGGCGACGTCTTCGGCGGCGTTGAGTTGGCTCAGCGGGTAAGTAAGACTAACGACCAGCAGCGCGAACGCAGTGGTGAGTGCTGGTGATAAATGAGTTGGGCGAGAGCGATCCAAGAGATCGACAGTATAAAGTCTCGCCGTTCGACTGGGAATGGCGCATATGAGGGACGGAGGCTGTACTTCGACAGGCTCATCTACTGGGACCGCCGGGCTCCGGTTGACGTCGCGCCTGCAAAGGGATCGAACGGCTTTTGCGAGCCTTGTCGAATGTCGCTTGCCCGTATTCTTTTGCTGGATCAGCGTTGGGTCGCAATCGAGCAAAACTCTAGAACATGTCCGTCCGGATCTTCGAAAAAGATCTGCTTGGCGCCGTCCGGACGGAGGTTAAGTGCGAAGCGGGTGCCCTGCTCCTCAAGGTGGCGCTGCCAAGCATCGATATTATCGACCTCCATGGCGAAGTGACTGCCGCGAGGATCTTCGTGCACCTCCGTATCGAGGCCTTCGAGCAAGTGTAGTTCGCGCGTCTCACCGAGTGCAAACCAGGCACCCTCGAAGTCGAAAGCCGGACGCGGCTTTTGCTGTAGACCGACCACGGTTTGGTAAAAGCGAATGCTGCGCGGCACATCGCTGACGGCGAGCGCGACGTGGTTAAGATCGAGTATTTTCATCGCTTTGAGGCGTGATGAGTTCACCTCACTCTTTTGAAGCTGCCAGTTTTTTCCGCACCATGGCTGACTGCTTCGCGTCGAGCACTTGCCAGCAAGCGAGCCCATTGCCGACCAGTTCCCATTCGTCGAATTCCCAGACGACCTGTTTGCCGTCGCGAGTGATCTCGAAGATTTGTGGATCGTCGTCTTCGGCGTGGCAGTTGCCGATGACGTAATTGCCGTTGTCGAGTTGCTGCACAGTGGTCATCCAACCGAGTTCGATATCGCTGTTGGGAACGGTTTTAGAAATGTCCCAGACGATCTCCTTTTCCGGAGTCACTTCGATGACGCTATTGCCGCCGCCGGAGGCGATCAGGGTGTTGCCATTGTCGAGACGTATCGCGCCGTAGACTCGCGTGCCGATTTCGTATTCCCAGACGATGTCACCTTTGCCATTGTACTCGGTGACAACACCGGGCTGTTCGGCGGAGGCGAGGTAGTTGCCGTTGTCGAGGACACGCATCAGGCGGGTGTTTTTGCGACCGCCTTCGCCGAGTGGCACGACTTTGGTGAGCTTGCCGTCTTGATCAACGTGAATGATGCGCCCGACGCCGCTCTCGACCAGCACGGTCTCGCCATTGTCGAGGCGGGCGAAGGCATGCACGTCGATTTTTTTGCCGGCATTGCCGTTTTGCGTGGCGCTGTCGTAGGACCAGACGATTTTTTTATCGAGCGTGATCTCCTGAGTCACGGTCCAGGAGTCGTGAAACAGGATGTTACCGTTGTCTAACAGATGCACATCGTGGTGGCCGGCGTGGCCCTTTTGCGGGCCGGCAGTGTCATGTTTCCAAAGCACCGTTCCGTCGGATTCGCAGATCGCGAGCACGTTTTTTCCGTAGGAAGCACCGACGAGAACCAGGCGGTCGTCCTGATCGGCGGCTTGCATGGCGCTCGGTAGAAGAAAAATAGTGAGCAGGAGAGAAAGGCAGGCGAGGCGTATTTTCATAGTAGGTAGATGGATTGTGGCATTGCGGCTGTCGAGTGCACGAAAAATCCCTGCTGTTCGATTCGGAAGAGCGAAGGCTACAAAAGATGACCGGTGTAGCCGAGCGCGACCAATTCCTGATAGGCGTGGAGTACGGCGTCGGGGATATCTTGCTCCGCTTGATAGCCGAGCGCGGGATATTCGATGATGCGTTGCAGGTCGCCGACGATTTCTGACACTACATCCTCGGGCGTGTGACCCGGCGCAGGGCTGTGATAAAAGTGCGTGTCCGGTGCGGCGCAGACAAGCTCTAGATCGGGCCAAAGAAGGTGAAATGTTGCCAGTGCCCTACGATTCATGTTCGGCTTGGAAACGACTATCGCAGAAGCGATCGCGAGACCTTCCCGTTGGCAGAGGGCTTTGCAAAAGCGTGCGTTGTCGCCGGTATTGGTCGCTTCGGTTTCCACGAGGATTTTTGATGCATCGGCACCGTGTTGGATGGCGACATCGGCGAACATTTCGGCTTCCGATTTCGACCACTTGCCGCGGGTGAAATTTCCTTCAGCACCCGTGAACAGGATTTTGGGAGCCCAACCGTCGTTAAGCAACTGCTCGCAATGCTCGGCGACCCGGGTGTCGTAGCTGCCCAACCCGATGATGATGTCGGCTTTGCGAAGTACATCAGGGATCCGGTGGTAGTCCCAGAGGATTTCTGCCTGCTCGATATCGTGCGCTTCCATGGACTGGGATGTTCGCCCTGATCGCGGGATTTCAAAATGGCGTTTCGCGCTCATTTTGTTCGCCATGAAACGTCTGCTCTTTGCTCTATTGATCACTGCGACGATCGCCTTTTCATCTGCCCACGCGGATCCTGTCGAGGTCGCTGATCGACTGGAATTATTTGCTGATGATTTTTTGGTCGACTCAACCAGTGGCGAGATCGAGCAGACGATGCATCAGCCGACGCCGCAGGACGTGGTGTTTTCTGCCGACGCGACATGGGAAGGAAACACGTCGGGCTACTACTCGCTGTTTCGCGATGAGGATAAAATTCGGATGATCTATCGTGGCTGGGCGCACCAACCGAGCAAGCCGGTGAAGGCTTTGCATCGCGAGCTGACTTGTTACGCCGAAAGCACGGACGGTCTGTATTTTAAGAAGCCCGATCTCGGCTTGATCGAGTGGCAGGGATCGAAGGCCAACAACATCATCCTCGATGATAATTCGGCGCACAATTTCTTCGCGTTTCGCGACGACAACCCGGACTGTCCACCGGACGCTCGCTACAAGGGAATCGGTGGCGAAAAGAAGGAGGGCGGACTTTTTGTGTATCAGTCGCCCGATGCGATTCACTGGAAAAAAATCGCTGACGAGGCGGTGATCACTGATGGCGCATTTGATTCGCAGAACCTGGCATTCTGGGATTCGCACGCGAAGATTTACCGAGCCTATTACCGCATTTTTTCGAAAGGCGGAACTGAGAAGGGCGAGTGGAAACCGAAGGGGGTTCGGGCGATTCGAACTTCGACTTCGACGGATTATGTGAATTGGAAACCGGGAACGGATGTGACCTACGCGGAAGGCACGCCGGAGCAGCAGCTCTACACCAACGCGGTGCAGCCATACTTCCGTGCGCCGCACCTGCTGATTGGCTTTCCGACGCGCTACTTGCCAGATGAAGGTGAACGCGTTGAGCCAGTTTTTATGATCAGTCGCGACGGCGTGAAATTCTCCCGTTACAACGAGCCGGTCGTGCCCGAGTCGGCGCCGGCTGACCGCGCTGGGAATCGAAGCAATTACATGACGTGGGGCATGTTTTCACTGCCCGGTAAGCCGAACGAAATCTCTGTTTACGCGACCGAAGCTTATTATGGAACGGTGCCGGGGCGGGTGCGTCGATTCACTTATCGGCTCGACGGATTCGTCTCCCTGCAGGCGGGAGCGAAGGGCGGCGAGGTCATCACCAAGCCCTTGTCTTGGAAAGGCAAATCGCTCGAGGTCAATTGCGAGGTTAACAAAGGCGGTTCGCTGAAAGTTGAGCTTCAGGACAGTGAAGGGAACGCCTTGCCCGGTTTCGCGCTGGCGGACTGCGACAGTTTTTCCGGTGATGATACGGCGGCGAAGATCAGTTGGGGTGGCAAGGGCGAACTGAGCGCCCTCGCAGGGAAAAATCTCCGCGTACGCTTCGCGCTGAGCAACGGCGATCTGTATTCGATGCGTTTTCGGTAGGAGTGGCTGCGGTGTTCTGGACGTAGACAATTAGTCAGTCAGTTTTCGCATGAAGGGGTGCAGCTTGTTGCACTGCTTGATTCAGCCGTGCGAAACGACTGCGCATTTGCCGATCGAGAAGGATCAGTGCGCGCTCCATGCCGCCAGCGGCATAACGACCAAGTTGCAGGTCGGCGAGCTTTGCGGCGTCAGGTTGGATATTTTCGTCGGTAGCGCCTGTGCTGAGGATTGAGGTGAGGGTTTGCTCCTTTTCACGTGTGATGATTTCCACGCGGGCGACGAACACCCGGTCGATTTTTCTGGGTGTCGGCGTGATTTTCAGCGGCACCATTTCGTCAGCAAATTGCTGGGGGAGAATGGCGAGAAATCGTGTTCCCGGTTCGGTAAACCAGAGATTGTCCCAGGTGTTGACCATGGCTGTCGCTTCGGCTTCGGTCAGGCCTTCGGCGCGGAGACTGTTGATCATCGCTGTTCGTAGGTCGGCGGTAACTTCGTCGGCGGTGCGGCTGGTTGCGGGAAAAGACAGGCTTTTCTGATTCAGGATTTCGCCTTCTATATGTTTAGCCACGGCCAGCGAGCTGAGCTCCATCCAAGATGTGTGACCGTCGATGACTCTGATGGCGAACACTTTGGGGATGGTCGCTTTGCCGTAATTGGTCAAAGTGAAATCGTCCGGCCCTTTACCTTGAACGGCGCGCAACTCGTACATCTTATGTTGCCCAGCACCGCGGTAAAAAATAAAATGATCGATGGGTGCGATCGCGTCGGGATCTTTCTCTACCTGTTTCTGTTCTTCGATGGGGCGAGCGAAACTGGCGATTCGATGCAAAAGCTGTTCTGGCTCCGTGCTTGGCTTGACCACCGTTTGGAGTGTGAGTTGGTTCAGGTCGTTTGCCTGGTCGTTTGTCTGGTCGTTTCCCGCCGGTAGTGCTTTGTTGCGGAACAGCCATGCATCGGGCACCTCACGGGCGCTGGCATAGTGGCGTCCGCTTGGGCCGGTGGCGGCGGGCACCTTTTTTCGTTCGGGTGAATCGGGTGGCAGCAAGGTTCCGTGCCAGACGGTTTCATCGTTGAGAATAGGTTTCGCGGCAGGAGGAAATATCTCTGTGATTCGACCGTTCGGAAAACTCGCACTGACGGTGACGTCCATTTCTTTTTCGGGGTAAAAATACAACACGGGTGTCTCCATTCGAACGGTGTCCAGTCGTCCGAAACTGGTGCCGCTTTTGCCCATGACGATATTTGAGCGACGCACGAAGGGCGGCAGGTCAACGAGCTTGGCGGGTGCTTGATACCATTCGATGATGTTACCATCGGATCCCTGAAGAACGGTAAATGTTCCCCACTCGTGGACTTCGAGCGCTGCCGGGGAGCTTGTTGCTTCTTCGGCCTTGTCGTTGGGGGCGGCGCGGGTGAAGGGAGCGCTTGTGAGCGCGAGACTGGTGGTCAGGACGGCGCTGAAGAGGGAGATCGATCGTGTCTTCATGCTTTCAGCTTAGCAGAGTTTTTTCAACGGTTGTCAGGAGAATGTAAAAATTGCTGAGTGGTTGATGCGGTGACTGTTGTTTTTCCACTTCCCGCAATTGCGGGCCGAAAGGCGTTGCGGCAAAAGCCTGCGGCGGAGAACACTGTCGGTGTCGCTGGTTACCTTTCGGATCGAATTTTGCAGCGAGCCGGCGACAAAGTTTTCTATCAACTGAGATTTATGCTCCGCCCAATATCACTCATCGCGTTCACGGGATTTTTTGCCGTGAGTGCGAGCGCAGTAGATGCCGCTCCGGTCGAGAAACCGAATTTCGTTTTTCTGTTTTGTGACAATCTTGGTTACGGCGATATCGAACCGTACGGATCGAAGATCAACAGCACGCCGAATCTGACTCGGATGGCTGAGGAGGGGAGAACGTTCACCGACTTTTATGTTTCCGCCGGTGTTTGCACTCCGTCGCGGGCCAGCTTCTTGACGGGCTGCTATCCACGTCGAGTCAACATGCATCAGAGCGAGCCGATTGATCCCAATTTCTGGGCCAAGCCCCGTTCGACGCCAAAGTTGCCGTCGTCGGTTCTTTGGCCGGTTTCGAGCAAGGGCTTGAACCCAGACGAGATCACGATTGCCGAGGTGCTCAATGCTCGCGGTTACGCCACGACTTGTATCGGTAAGTGGCACCTCGGTGATCAGGAACCGTTCCTGCCCACTCGTCAGGGCTTCGATAGTTTTTTCGGAATTCCCTACAGCGAGGGCATGATGGCTCGCACCGGCGCTCCGGGGAAAATTCCACCGCTGCCCTTGTTGGAAAACGAGACGGTGGTTGAGGCTCCGGTCGACTGCAATATGCTGACTCAGCGCTATACACAAAAGGCGATCGATTACATCACCGAGAACAAGGACCGGTCGTTTTTTCTCTACCTTCCTCACGCCATGCCAGGCAGCATTCCCGACGCATTTTCCAGCCCCGATTTTAAAGGCAAAAATCCGAATGGTCCGTGGAGCGATAAAGTCGAGGAACTCGATTGGTCGACCGGAAAAATCCTCGATGCGATTCGCGATCTCGGTATCGGCGAACGCACATTCGTCATCTGGACCAGTGACAACGGCGCCGGAAAAATCAAAGAGGGCGAACGCGGCACCAACCTGCCGCTGGCCGGCTGGGGATACACGACGGCAGAAGCAGGCCAGCGCATTCCCTGTATCATGTGGTGGCCGGGAACCATACCGGCAGGCACGGTTTGCTCGGAAGTGGCGACGACGATGGACCTGATGCCTACCTACGCAAAGTTAGCTGGCGGCGTGGCTCCTCAGGATCGCATTATTGATGGGCGCGACGTCTCTTCGCTGATACTTGGGAAGTCGGGAGCGATATCTCCTCACGAAGCATTTTACTATTACTACATGGACCAGTTGCAGGCGGTGCGGTCAGGTAAGTGGAAGTTGTATCTGCCACTCGACGATAAGCGTGTCAGTCCGTTCAAGATGGCAGGCCAGGTCGCTGGTAGTTTGTTCGACCTTCGAGCTGACCTTTCGGAAACCAATGATTTGTTTGAGCAGCGTCCCGAGATCGTCGAAAAACTGATGGCTTACGCTGAAGCCGCCCGGGTCGACCTGGGTGACTTGAACCGAGATGGCGCAGGCCAACGTCCGGCCGGCCACCACCCGAATCCGACGCCGCGCCTGCTCAGTGAAGCGGAGTAGAGAAGGGGACGAATCCTGAGGACGACCGATCTAGACTCAATGCGATTTAAATTTCCAAAACAACTGGCGGTGATGACGATAATCTGCGCGTCGCTGCCGGGTTTGACTTTCGCGCAGGATCTCGATGGCAACGTGCTAGTCAATCCCGGCTTTGAGTCGGTGGACGAGGTCGAAGGGGGAGGCGGTGGTTCGTCGACGGCGGAGCGCTCCGAGACTCAAGCTCGCTCCGGCGATTGGTGCCTGAGGATCGGAGATAATAGCCGGGACGAAATCGAACACCTCGACCGCCCGCCGACCCGAGTGTCGCTGCAAGGCGGAGGGCAGTTCTACGCCGAAGGTTGGCTGCGGATTGACAATGCTGCGGTTAATCGCACCGGTTACGGAACGGCGTCGCTCGATATCACCTTCTACACGGCGGACGGAACGTTCCTCAGTAAGCAAAACGTCGGTGCGACGACGTCGTCGAAATGGGTGAGAGTCAGTAATGTAGTAACGCTTCCCTACGAAGCGGCGCTGCTCGGTTTTCGGGTGACACCGGCGGATCGGATAGCACCTTTGATTGGCGCGGTGTTCATCGATGATCTCTACCTAGCGCCCTTGCCAGTAGCGGAAAAAAGTGATCGGGTTAAACTGACGGCTGCGCCAACTCCTCCCAGGCAAGCTCCGGAATATGATGCGCCACCGCGACCTGATGACGGGCGCTATCTGGCGCAGACTGTGGCCAAATTGGAGAATGGTTTTGACCCACCTCGGCCGCTGGTGATCTGGGCTATTGGATCGAGTTTTACCGATTTTCTCGGCAACGGCGAGGACCTGATTGCCGATATTCGTGAGCGATTCCCGAATGCGCCTCCGATCGTCTACAAAAAAATGGTCGGTGGCTCGACCCCCTGGCATTTGCTGCGTGGCTGGGCTCGCCATCTGGTGATCCCCGATCAACCCGACGTGGTGTTGATCTATAATTTCGGCAGGACCTCTGGCATGGAAAAACTGCTGGAAGAGCTGCAGCGCAATACCACCGCCGATATCGTTGTCGGCACGCTGCACTGGTGCCGGGGACATCAAGAGGTCTGGCCCGATCCCGAAGCGATCACTCGGCATCTCGACCCGCCCGCCCTGCGCGAACTTTGTGCCGAATACGCGGTGGAGTTCGTCGAGAGCAGGCGCGAGATCACTCGCTACATGGTCGACAATGGTTTGGAAATCCCCGATCTGCTGGTCGACTCGGTGCATCAGAGTCCTTATGCCGCTCGGATGATCAATGCCAACATCGCGCGGCATTTTCATCGTGCAGATCAAGCCTCTGCAGAGCTTCCTCTACGCGAACGACGTATCGCAGCGAACTCGTCCCGAGTGGTGAAATCGGGTGAGTGGAGTTCAACCGCGGACAGCGAGGAAATTTCAGCTCGCGGGCCTGCCAGCTTGGAACTGGAGTTCAACGGCAGCGGTATCGATCTGATCGGATTTCGGGCACCTGACTCCGGCTCAGCGCGCATTTGGATCGATGGCGAGCCGGCCGCTGAAGCGAGAGCGTTTTACGCAACTTACGTGCAGCCGGGAGCGGAAAATTTCATCGATCTCGACTCGTCCGATGTCGATTACCGACGGCACATCTCCGATCGCTGTCCGCACGGCGTATCGCTTGGCGAAGGCATGGATCTCGTGCCGCAGAGATGGACCCTGCTCATGACCAGTGACGCTGGTGACTACTCCGTGACGGGTTCAGTCACCGGCCCGGATGGCGACGGCAATGCCTTTCGACCGTTTACCAGTTCGAGTGGCCAGATCAGGGTCGATCCCGAATTGTGGCGTCTGGCAAAAACGAATCGAAGCGGAGACCAGTTCAGCTTTGAAGTGGTTCGCAATGCGCAGTCGCAGGTCGACTTCTCCGGTTCGGCAGGAAAATTTCGCACGCCCCTGGTGCACGGCTTGGTCAAAGGCAAGCACACGCTCAAGATCGAAATTGTCGACGCAAGCGGTCCTGTATCCATCGAAGCCTTCGAGGTATTCGAACCGCCGAGGTAGCCGCGGTCCGTCAGGCCGTGGACCGTCAGCCGGTCGGGTGGGATGCGGCGTGCGCCTGGCTGACCAACGCAAGGTCCACCTTTTGACAAAGGCGGCTACGTTCCAGTAGCCGCGGTCCGTCAGGCCGTGGACCGTCAGCCGGTCGGTTTGGATGCGGCGTGCGTCTGGCTGACCAACGCAAGGTCCACCTTTTTACAAAGGCGGCTACGTTCCAGTAGCCGCGGTCCGTCAGGCCGTGGACCGTCAGCCGGTCGGTTGGGATACGG